>CAZBJW010000117.1:0-13104 GCA_964492135.1 uncultured Anaerolineales bacterium | reverse complement strand
CGTAACCAAGGATATTCCACAGAGGAGGTCAAGTCGCTTGTGATGTGGGCCTTTTAGCACCCTCATGTCAAGCGCGTTGTGGCCGAGGCAGTATCAGAAAATCAACCCTCTATCCGCGTCCTGGACAAAGCTGGCTTCACAGCAGTTGGGGAGGGTTCGGAGAAGGGGCTGGTTCGCTTCGGGGTCGTCAAATCGTGTGCTCACCTGGGCGGCCAAGTCCCTCAGTAGCCGCCCAGATTGCCCAGTTGGCCAGCAGACACTCGCCGTGCCAGAGCCATGAGGGGAGCCGCACAACGGTGCGAAAGGGTCGCCGTGCCCGATTGATCTTCTCGCGGTAATCTGCTAGAGCTCTCGCTGGCCCAAGAGACGCTCGGCTTTCCGGTTCATGCTCTGGATGTACTCCTCCAGTGACACCAATGCCCGGCCCACGATGTCGAGGGTGTCGCTGGACATCTCGCCGTCTCTGACCAGTTGACGACCGGCTTCCTTGGCTGCATCTAACACATCACCTACCGGCTCGCCCTGCTTCAGGAGGTCCCGCAAGGTCTGCCCATGAGGCCTGAGGAGTGCCCCCGCGAATTCCCGCCTCACATGTTGGCAAGCCGCCTCCATGTGGACGACCAAGGGGTCGAAGTTCTCCATCTCCCACAGGCCGCAGTTGGAGACCAGCACCACTTTGCCCTTCGCAAGGTCCTCTTCCACCAAGTGCCGGCTGCGTCCGTGGCGCACCTCGGCGGGCATGCGCAACAAGGGCATCAAGCGATCAAGGACATTCTTGAGTGGACCACTAGCGCCGTCCACATAGACGGGCGTGGCCCACGCCCAAATCTCGGCCTTGCGAAGCTTGGGCAGCAGCATCGCCATATCGTCCTCTTGGATGCACTTGCCGGGCGTCTTGATCCAGCAACTGAAACATCCCAAGCAAGGCCGAATATCCAGCTTCCTCGTGTATAGGAGTTCGACCTCGGCACCCACTTCCCTCATACCCTCCAGAAAGGGATCAAGAATCAGTGCAGTGTTGCCCTTTTGCATATGAGGGCTACTGTTGATGGCGAGCACTCTCATCCTACCTTCCCCCGTTCTGGTACTGCTATGTCGACGGGCGTCAAGCGGTTCTCAGCTGTGGCCCAATGCAACGAGCCGCACGGCATGCCGCGCAGCTACGGACGACGAGAACGCACCAGCCGCCTCGCCGTAAGCGTAGCGGCGCTCCACCAGTCGCACAGGCGCGAAGATATCCCTTGAGCCGAGCGACTGTTTGGTACAAAACTTCATTCAACGGCCATAGCCAGCAACTGGATAAGGAATGTGGCTCTTTCCTCGTTTTGCTTTGTCCAATAACGTGTTTCTATGCCTTCTGTTTGATGTGTCCTCCCGGGTCTGCCTCGGCCATGGTGCCAGCACCAAGTACCATCGCCATCTGTATGTGTGGTCGGGTGAGCCTCTTCCAGGTTACCGGACCATGCTTCACACCCGCCGGCACATATAGTGCTGAAGTTGTGTCGAATACCAGTGGTTGACCATCAACGACGAACTCTATTTCGGCACCCAGGTCTTCAGGATTGTCTGGGTCGCTCCCTATATGCAGAACAATCTCCCTACAGCCTTCACCATGCCGATGTTCGAAGATGTGCGGGTTTGGCTCCGGCATTTCATATACCCAGCCCAGCTCGATATACGTGTTGACTCCAGGCACAAGGTCGCCACTCATCACCGTCATGGTGGGATATTGCCGGCCGGCTATCTTACCAGCGGACACCTCATACCGGGGTTTCCTGACAAGATTCTTCTCCCAATCTCTTGCGGCCATGGTCTAAAGCCTCCTTCTCTTACAGCCTGTGAATCTCCTGCGGATGAATCAGGTGAAAACCACAACTAACGATCATATTGTGGCCCGTCATGGCGCTGGAGTCATCTGAGGCCAGGAACACAACAGCGCGGGCTATTTCTTCTGGCTCGGCGATTCTATTCAGGGAGTTACTAGCCTTGAGTTTTCTCCACATCTCCTCTTCGGTGATACCCCGTCTATTCGCCAGAGCCGTGATCATCTCCTCGAATTCTTTAGTTCGCGTAGCACCAGGGCTTATGGTGTTTACCCGAATATTATGTTTGCCAGCCTCAATAGCCAGCACCTCGGTGAAGCCGATGATCGCCCACTTGGAAACGCAGTAGGGGCTCTCTGTCGGATGCCCGGATATCCCCGCCACGCTGCTGACATTGACAATAACACCGCTCTGGCGAGGAATCATCACCTTCATCGCCTCTCTCGCACAAAGCATCGTCCCGCTAACGTTTACATCCAAGGTGTCGTACCAGTTGTCCAGATCCATATCGGGGACATCAGCATTGTTGTATGAGTAAGCGGCGGCATTGTTGATCAGAATATCAAGCCTGCCAAACTCTTTGACAGTATCAGCTACCATCCGTTTGACCTGCTCATGGTCAGAAATATCGGTCTGTATTGCTGTTGCCCTGGCGCCCTTAGATTTGATCTGGTTAGCTACCTCTTCCAGTCTAGTAACGTTGCGGGCGGCCACTACCACTGCGGCCCCTTCGTCGGCAAAGGCAAGGCTAATAGCTTTGCCTATGCCCGTCCCGCCACCAGTGACAATGGCTACTTTGTCTCTCAGCTTCATGGCTTCTATCCTCCTAATAGGCTATTTGAGTCTGCTATGGACTCTTCGGGCTGTAAGACGTGGTAGAGGGGGTTGAACTTGAACCAACGACCTCTGCATTACGACTCCCACGAGCTGCCACTACCCTACCCCGCGTTAATGTTCATCCCTTCAGTGAAAGGGCCTCCGATAAGGGCAGTATCGCCCTGCGCCATGTGTGCGCTGCCGTTGATTGCCGGCACATTCATAGCTTGCTTCACCGTTCCTTAGAGTCAGTCGTGGCCGGCCCAGACCAACGGATGGCGTTGCCGAAGCACAGCATGGGCAGACAAACCGCAGCTCTATAGAGCCACGTACCGGTCTATGCGACCTTCGATGACCTTCAGACTGCCCTCCCAGAAGGCAGGCTCCTTGAGGTTGATGCCGAAGCGACCGGCCAGGTCGGCGGCTGTGCCCTCGCCCGTACTGCTCAAGAGGGCGTCGTAGTCGTTCAAGAAGTCCAACCCTCGCTCTTGATAGATGGCGTACAAACCCAGGCCGAAGAGCAAACCAAAGGCATAGGGGAAATTGTAGAAGGACAGCGAAGGAATGTAGTAGTGGGGTTTCCAGGTCCACATGTATTGGTGCAGATACTCTGGGTCGAGGGCCTCGCCATAGGTCTCCTTTTGCGCGCGCGTCAAGATTTCACAGAAGTCATCGGCCGAGAGCTCTGCCTGTTCCCTGCGCTCAAAGACCTCACTCTCAAAGAGGTAGCGGGAGTAGATGTCCACGATGACCTGGCTACCGTCGATCAGGTCCGTCTCCAGAATGGCGAGTTCCTCGTCGAGCGTCGTGGCTTTGGCCAGCGCTGCGTCAGTGACGATGGCCTGGGTGAAGATGGATGCGGTCTCCGCCAGCGTCATCGGTGTACGTCTCTGCAATGGCATCTTGTCCTTCTGCATCTCGTTGTGATAGGCGTGGCCTAATTCGTGGGCGATAGTGGCCACCTGCTCCAGTGAACCATCGAAATTGCAGAGGACCCTTGACTCTCTTGCGGTCGGGAGCCTCATGCAGAAAGCTCCCGCTCGTTTGCCATCTCGGGGCTCGGCATCTATCCAGTTGGACTGGTAAGCATGGCGGGCCAAGCCCTCCAATCGATCAGAGAACGTTCCGAATTGCCCCAAGATGAAGTCCTTCGCCTCGGCCCAGGAATAGCGCCCCTCCAATCGTCCCACCGGTGCCCACAGGTCCCACCAGGCGAGTGCCGGTTTGCCAAACCGCTCTGCCTTGGCGTGCCAATACCGTCGGAACATAGGGAAGGAACCACGCATGGCGCTCAGAAGAGTCTCTAGTGTCTCCCGGTCAATACGCGCCTGATCCAGCGTCTCATGAAGGGGATCTGTACGCCCACGGCGCTTGTAGAGGGTGATGACGCTTCCTTTGACGCCGTTGAGACATGCCGCCAGCGGCTCCCTCACGCGCTGCCAGGCTTCCTGCTCGGCCTCATAGGCCCGCCGCCGCACGTCCTCATCCGGATCGGTGCGAAGGTTTATGATCACGGTGATGGGCAACTCCTCCGGCCTGCCTTCGCGCTCGAATGGCACCTTGATCTGAGAACTCACCAGCCCCTGCAGCTTCGCCCAGGCAGTAGCCCCGCTCAGTGAGAGCTCGGAGGCCAGCGTCTCCTCCGCTTCACTCATCATATACTTGCTCTGCTCGGCTGTCTCCTTGAGGTAGAAGGAGTGTTCCTTCGCCGAACCCTCATGCTCCAGCGCGGCCGGCAGGGCCTCGGCGTCTTCCGTCACCATCTGCATCCAGCCCTGGAAGAACACCCCCATGCGCTCCAGGCGCACGCCCTGGACCTCCAACTCGGACTCTATGCGCTTGGCGGTGGTGTTGTAAGAATCCGTGGACACAAAGCTGTGCACGTAAGCTTCCAGCGTGCGGAAGAGCAGCAGAAGCTCGTTCATCCGATCCAGATAGCCCCCGATGGTCTCAGCCAACCTCGCCGAGTCCTTGGGTCTCGAGCCAGCCCTACGAATGTCGTATTCTGACATGTAGCTGTCCAGGTCATCGAGCTGGACTTTCACCTGCTCGACAGCCTTCTTGAACTCCTTGGACTCCAGGCCAGGGTATACATTGGACAGGTCACAATGAGGCAAAGAAGCTACATCCGATTCTTTCGCTATCATTACCGTATCCTTTCTCCAGTGATAGATAACCCACGCCCCCACGTGTACCACGCTGAGACACGAATCAGATATTACACACCTTCCTGCGAAGAGCGCAAGGCGACCCTGGCCAGATGGCTCCGGCCAGATCGATGGCTCCAAAGATCATCAGTGCCAGCTTCGGCATGCCCGAGGCGACGGAGGCGCCACAGATGACGATAGCGGCCGGGGGTGCGTACACGGAAGCCTTGAAGAGGGATGCCAATTCACGACAGACAACCGCTGGGCAGCAGTATCTCAGGATGGTGATCACCACCGCCCGCTCTTGAATCCAGATTTCGTTGGTGATTGGATACGCGAAGGGCGTCAGCCAGGACGTTGTGAGCTATCAGCAGAGTAGGGTCGAGGACGACGAGGTACATCCCAAAGACGAGGGCGGTTCTGGCTTCTTTGCTCATACTTGCGCCTCCAGTATGGGCGACGTGAGCTGGATTATGCGATCTTGGCCCGTGGCCCTAAGTTTGCATTATTCTCCCAGAGTCATGATCTCCTCACAGTACGTCGCATGGGGCCTGATCCGCTCGTAGTTCCTATCGAACGTCAGTCTGGGATCGATCTCCATCAGGAAAGCCTGCACGGGTGTGTGTTGTACCTTTCGGCAGATTTCCCTTGTATCAAGGCCCAGTTTCTGGCAAGTGTCCAGGGTGGGGCAACGATTCCACCACCTGGTCACGAGTTTCGTACCCGTTCGTTCAGCGATGTCACCGTCTTCGGGGGTCGACAGTCCGAGATAACCAAGATAGAAGATTCTGAAGGCGTCGTCGAGCGGATTGCCTGTCCTCTCCACTGCTCCCAGGTACTCCTTCAGCCACGCCAGCCTCTTTTCCGTGACGCATCTTTCCAGGTGCGCGAGCGCCTCATTCAAGCTGGTCTCCTCGGCGATGGTCAAGATGAGTTGGTATAAGTGAGTGAGGTCCTCACCTCCGGCCTGGTACGCTTGCTTGACCAGTCTATACTGTTTTGCGTTCATGCCTGGAGCGGCCTCCCACGGGGTCGCACTCAACTCACGGCGCTTGTCTGTCCAGCAAGTCGAGGAGGCCCTCTGGATAGAGGATGTGCTTCCCGGCTCGGAAGTCAGCCACGGATTTCCAGCAGGCCACAAACTCGCCACCATCATCACACACGATGGACGCCATGTTGTACAGCTTCGGATCGGCAAAACTCGCCTCGTACACGAGCACCATTTCGTGACCAGGTTTGCCGTCGTAGGTGAAGATGTTCTCGAGCACGCCTACGTAGCTCACGTGCTTGACTTCGGCACCCATTTCTTCGCGCAATTCCCGGGTGATGGACTCCCGACTCAACTCCCCAAATCGAATGGCGCCCGCCAGAGGCCGATAGAACGCCTCTCCAGTTGAGGGATCGCAGTACTTGCCCGCGAAGATCCTATCGTCATCTTTGAACACGCATACCACTATCGGCCTGATCTCACCTGGTTTCATCGCTCACCAACCATTCTAGATGGCTGGATTGCCAATTCAGACAAACGTCTCATCCGGATCGCTGCTCTGTCGGAAAAATATGCCGAGTTGCCTGAGCACGCGGTACACGGTGGTTAGCGTAGAGACCAAAAGCAGGAGCCATTTGACCAGGGACACCGCCGAAGCCACCAATATCATCGGTGCCCAGAAGCTGGAAGTGTCTCTCAGCAGACTGAGAAGCAGTACGTTCTCGACCCAATCCAGCATCCCAGCCACCAATGGTAGCGCTAGCAGAGGGACGAACCCTCGTGGCCATTCCTCGTACAGACCCTTGGCCACCCATGCGAGCAGGCTCGACAGCAAGACAGCGTAGGCACAGGGGAATAAGAAGTCGATCCAGAGGTTGCGCTCTTCGAGTGGAAGGGTTCCTGCCACAGCCCACTGGTGCACGATATCACTGAACCTGTCTTCAGAGAACGCGAGCTTCAGTTCCATGACCCCGGGAGTTCCCTCAGGCGCGCCCTATCCGCTGAGGAGAAGAAAAGCATGAAGGCCACAGTCAAGACCCCGCAAAGGAGCACGACTTGCCACTTCGCGGCTCCTTGAATCGCGGTCGTGAGGACTGTCTTTCTTCCGTGCATTTCTCCTGGGTCTGCATGATCGAGACGCTGCGTGTCCGCTAGCCTCGCAGAGCTACAGTTGACTTCAGCAGGCCAGCGACTTGATCAAACGGGTGGCTGCGACCCCGACCAAGCTATTCTTTGTGAGAATCCCATCGCTTTGGCACTAGCCCAGTCCGGCATACCGCAACTGAGCCTATGACTGCTAGTCTTGCGGTGGTAGTTCATCCGGCGTTACAGTCAGTGCGATGATCTTGCCGTTGCGGACCACAGCCATTTCGCAACGCTCTCCAACTGGATAGTCATCCAGGAAACGATGTAGGTCGTCCACGCTCGAAATGACAGCATCACCGATGCTGACGATGATGTCTCTGGACCTGAGGCCTGCCCTTTCGGCGGGGCCGCCTGGAGCGATCTCTATTACCGCTACTCCGCTCTCCTGGTCCAGCTTCAGATTCGCTGCGAGACGAGGGTACAGGCGCGCTGGCTGTGCTGAGATGCCCAGATAGCCACGCGTTACCTTGCCCCTGGCGATGAGCATGCCCGCCACTCTCTTGACCGTGTCTATGGGGATGGCGAAGCAGAGGCCTTGAGCTCCATAGATGATCGCCGTGTTGATTCCGATGACCTGTCCGCGCGAATTCACCAAAGGCCCACCTGAACTACCGGGATTCAGCGCAGCGTCAGTCTGAATGATATTCTCGATAAGGCGACCGGTGTCCGTCCGCAGGGAGCGTCCCAGGGCGCTGATCACCCCAGCCGTCACAGTGGTTTGGAAACCCAGCGGATTGCCGATGGCCACGACCAGCTGGCCAACTCTGAGCGTCTGTGATACGCCCAGTTCTGCGATAGGAAGATCGGAGGGGGGCACGCGTATGACGCCCACATCTGTCGGCGCGTCCTCTCCCACCAGCTGGGCGCTGAATGTCCGGCTGTCGTTGAGGGTGACTTCTATCTCCTTGGCCCTGTGCACCACATGCCTGTTGGTGAGGACGTATCCATCGGGCGTCACGATCAGCCCTGACCCGGTGCCCCTTCGCTGCCCTCGTATCCCAGCGAGGCTGATGTGCACCACGGAGGGACTAAGCTTCTCCGCGACCTGAACCACGACCTGGGAATAGACGTCCAGAAGGGCACCATCGTCGACCTGTGTGGGGCCAGACGGAGCGTGTACCTCATCAGCCGCGATGTCTTGCCCAGAAACGCGGATCACTTCCTGCCAGTACTTTGACATCAGTTGGTTGACTCCCCACTAATCCTCTCACTGCAAGCAACTGCGGTCCCGTTGCCACATCCCGCCTCGCAAGGGTCGACGGTTTCTCGCAGAAGCGAGCAGAACGAACAGCGTCCTGGCCACACAGTGTAGGCCCCAAGTCGTGCAGTCGGCGCCGGACGATCTACCAACCGAAGGTCACCTCAATCTTCGGTGCACGTTTCTCCCAGGCTCCAGCTGGATCTTCCAGCACCACACGCACCACGTCGGCTGCACGTTTGGACACGTTGAGCGGCCGCTCCCCGCGCCGACGCATGACGTCCGTGAGGCGAACCTCGGCCCTGGCAGAAGACAGGTCGCCCACATAGATGAGCAACCTGAGACCGGGCTCGAGGCTCTTGTAATCGGGCGTCCCCTCAGGGAAAGTGAGCACCAGCTTGCGGATGATGGCCGCCTCAGGGAGCTTGTCCATATCCTGCTTCCGCGACGAATCAAACAGCACCGCTTCTCCCTCGGCGAACCTGGGAACGCCGGAGAACAGGGTGACAGGCCTCAGAACGTCCCCGGGAGGCGCAATAGCAGCGTCTATCGAGGCAACACGAGGTCTGTCAACAGCGCGGAACATGACCGCCGCGGCTGTACGCATCGCACCATGTGCTTGGGCCGACGCGCCGGTCGTACCGGCAGCGGTCCCCAGAAATGCCGGTGCACTCAGGAAATCCGCTGACCATCCCGTAGGCAACGCGCTGGCCACCGGCACCGTGCCTTCGACCGCCTTCCCTTTCTCCTTTCGCACTGCCACGAAGGCTGTCTCTGAACTGGCGAGGCCGTAGTCCAAGGCTTCACTTACCAGCAGCTCACGCAGAGCGTCTCGGGCATCCTCTCGCACGTTCTCTGCGTAGACCTTCGAGGGCTTCCTAGCCCTGGTGGGAAGAACCTCCGCTGGATCATAGCCGAGGCGTTCAAGCTGTTCCGCCAGCTGATCTGGTTCATAGAGCGAGTTGATCAAATACTCCAACCCCAGGATCCGGCGTGCACCGAATAGGGCCTTCAATGCTGGCTGATTTCCGTCCTCCCGTGCCAAGTTCAGGCGGCAGGAACCGACGTCCTGCTTCGACGCACCGGTCAGTCGGAAGGTCAGTTCCTTCCGGCTGTTGCGGGGAACTCTACCCGCCACCCAGACGGCCCGACCGTGAGGCAAATCACCAAGATCGATGAGGCTCTCGCCCTCCTCGTCACCCTCGACCACTTCACGGCCTGCCGCTTCTGCCCCTGGCCAATCTACCTCCAGCCCGAGATCCGCCAGCACCGGCTCCGCCCAGTCTTTGAGGACCTCGTCCAAGGCGGTGGTGATGTCCAGCTCATCTGGCGCACTAGTGAGGAATCTGGCCATTCCTCCACCGCGCTCTGCAAGCTCGGAGGCCAGAAACGAGTTGGGCGCCGCGTCTATACAGAGCACGCTGATCCGTCGCCTCTTGTCGCGCTCGGCCTCCTCGTCAGCCAGCCGGAGAATTCGGCCGGCATCGGTTACCTGGGCATCAGTCACAATCACGATGTGCCTGGCTCGCCTATCCGCCCATGGCTTTAGATGAACCGCCTGTTCCAGCGCCACACCAAGTTCCGTTCCACCGCTATCCTTGTGTGCCAGCAAGAAGTCAACCGCCTTGGCAACCGCCTTCGACTCTGCCCGCTGTGGTTCCTCGGCAAACCAGCGGGGAGAGCCATGGAACAAGCACAGCGCGAACTCATCCCGCTCAGTCAGGTCCAGCAGGAACTGCTCTACGGCCCAATCGGCCGCCTCCCACTTGGGTCCTGACATCGAGCCCGAGTGGTCGACCAACAAGATGACCTCCCGTGGTACACCGGTTCCCGGCTGGTGAGTGGCCGGCGGCGCTACCAGCGCCAGGAAGTATGCCCAGCCGGAATCAGTATCGTCGTGGGCCAAGACCTGAAGGGCAGGCCGATCCTTCTCTTGCTGAGGACGCCAGGACAGCACGCAGTCTCGATCGGGGACGACTTCACCATCCTGCAGTTGCACTCGCAACCCGTCGCCCTCCTCGCTGACGTTGAGCTCGTGAGTGTCGCTGGTCACCGTAGCGGCGCCTCGAACTTCCACGTCGAGGGCAAAGCGATGGCCGGGGTCACGCAGGAGGAGCATTGGCTGTCCGTGCGCTGGACGCGATGTGACTTCGTCGCTGCGCATGTAGCGCGGCGCTGTCGTGAGAGGGATTCTAAGGGACCAAGCGTCCCCCTCGGATTTGGCCAGTTGCACGTAGGACGTTTCGACAGTCACATCCTCATCGGGCTGGATGCCGGCAACTTGCAGGGTGAAAACGTTTGGCGATTCACGGGTGGCCAAGGCGGCCTGTCTCCCCTCCTCCTTGGCCTTTTCATAGTCCGCCTCGGCCTGCTCACGCTCCTTCAACTGGGCCTGGATCTCCACCTCGCCGAAGTGCACCCGGACCCCCGTCACGGCGGCGTCGCCCGGCAAGGGAAAGCGATAGGCCGCCTCGATGACCTTATCCAGCTGCTTCCACGAGTACCCGTAGACCTGCGTTAGCCGGAAGGACCCCAAGGGCCCAAAGATCTCTCCTCTCAGCTCCGTTCGCTTGAGAGGGACAAAGAGACGTGGCTGATCCTCTCGCGACTCCTCGGCATCCACGATCTCCAAGACGCCTATCCCATCCGGACGTGAATTCTCATAAGCTGTACGGTTGAACATTGTTCATCCCCCTATCGCTTGCTCTCTGCTCCGCACGGTGTTCCGACATCATAGCCACCTTCCGGCTCGGCGCGCGCCCGGACACCGACGAGCGAAACCCTATGGATCACGACCCATCTAATACGGCACTAGTATCGACGTGCTACAAACAGCCCGATATGCTTCGTAATCCGTAACACACCCTGTGAGGAGAGTTCTGCCTCCACATAGCTCTTCAGTTCCTCCAACCTGTCGCCGACGAGGATGGCCTCCGCGTCACCCACGGAGGACAGGATGTAAGCAATGAGAGCATCACCCTCTGTAACGGCCAGTGAGTCTTCATATCTGTGCAACCTTACATCGCCAAACCACTCTGAAAGCTGAGCGGCACCGTTCTCCAGGCTGAATGAGTAGTCTTCGGGGCCGAAGGCCGTGTCTGGCTCAAATGCCCTGACCAGTTCACGGAGTTCTCGTAGGTGCCCACGACCATTCGTGGCCGCGTAGAGCACTCCACCCGGTCTCAGAATGCGATGGACCTCACAAAGCGCCCGAGCTACGTCTGGGACATGGTACAACATATGGTTGGCGATGGCGCCGTCGAAGCCGCCATCCTCGAAAGGCAGGGCCTGAATGTCCGCTACCGAGAAGTGGAACCGCGTGCAATTGATGCCCAGGGTGCCTCTCGCATCCATAAGCATTCCCCACGACAGGTCGGACAGGACAACACACCAGTCATCCAACGCACGATGAATGTTCTCCAGCCAGAGGTCAGCCTTCCCACATCCCAACTCCAGGATGTGCGCGCCAGACGGGAACTCTAGCTGGTCAAAGACCCACCGTAGCCAGCCGTACTCATTTGCGCTGAACCGCTGGTGAAGAGATATACGCGCCTCCAGCTTCGATGCATCTTTATACTGATCCGTCAGGAGGTACTCCTGATTCAACATCTGAGACACGATTACTCCTCACCTGAGGCTGGAGTTCCACAGGAAGTGTGAGTGTGGATGCCCCTCAACGCCTCCGCGCGACAAGCCTTGATCGAACCACGGTCCCAAGGGCCCCCTCAGCCGATGTCGCCGCTCCGCACCCTCTCGCGGATGCGCTCCACGAGGGCGTGGATGTAGTCTGTGCCTTCCTCGTCGGGGTCAAGGCCGAAGTGCCGCCATCTCCTTTGCTCAAAGAACAGGCACGTACGCAGTTCTGTCAGCGAATCTGGTAGGGAGCCTTCGGCGCGATAGGCATCCCGCCATCGGTTCGCTATCTCAGCGCACGTCTCGAACGACCCCCAGTGGTCGTACCCATTGAAGGACAGGGCAAAACCGCCAATCTCACTCCACTCTGCATTGCAGGGAGGGAGAGTACCTTCGGTTAAATCAGCATTCGCGATCTCATTGCTCATCGCTCAATCCAGCACCGGACCACGGAGAGCGAGCCAACGACGTGGAGGACTCAGAAGGCTTGCCAGCAAGAAAGCCCGCCAGGTTGCGGCCGGCGGGCCCCGTTGCTATACTGACTATGAATGGGTGCTACTATGCACCATACATGGCGCCTCGGGTCGAGTCGAAGCACGGGGCGTTTTCTAACGTTCCATCGATTTCCATTGTACCAGAGGGCTTGCAGAACGGCAAGCTCGCGACACCACATGGGGTGGCAACAGGCAAGCACTGGAACCACGGAGGCAGCTATGCGCATACCTGAGAGAATCCGAAGCATCGCCCCGCCACCCATGGAGCTCATCAATGCCCGCGCTGCGAAACTCACCCGAGACGGAGCGCACGTCATAAGCCTGGGCCAGGGGGTACCAGGCTTCCCAACAGTAGCCCAGGCGATCGAGCTGGTGCGTCGGGCGGTTGAGGAACCGGAGACTCACATTTACAGTCCCGACGCCGGTTTGCTGTCCCTCAGGCAAGCGCTGGGCGCAGCCCTGGCCGAGTGGAATACCATCGACATGGACCCCGAGGCAGTGATCATTACTGCGGGGGCCAATCAAGCGTTCATGCTGGCAATAATAACCTTGCTCGAACCCGGGGACCGAGTCCTTCTCCCCTCTCCCTTCTACTTCAACCACGAAATGGCAGTGCGCGCGGTGGGCGCGGTGCCGGTGGAGGTACCGCTATCAGAAGAGACGAGGTTCCAGTTGCGGATGGAGGATCTGGAACCTCATCTTGGGGAGCGTCCCCGGGCGGTGGTCATCATCTCGCCTAACAACCCAACCGGAGCCGTGTATGATCCCGGAGAACTAGAGCGCATTGGCCGGGAGTTGGCTTCCAGACGGATTGCCATCATCAGAGATGAAACCTATCATCAATTCCTCTACGATGGTG
>CAZBJW010000116.1:0-13424 GCA_964492135.1 uncultured Anaerolineales bacterium | reverse complement strand
CGATTAGCCTGCAGCATGGTGCTCAGGCGTTCCGATTTCTCCACGGAGGTGGTGCCCACTAGCACCGGTCGTCCTGCCTCGTGTAACTTCTCAATCTCCCTGACTATGGCTTCCCACTTGGCCTTCTCTGTCTTGTAGACAAAGTCCTGATAGTCGGTGCGCTTGTAGAACAGGATCTCGTCCGGATCGTCCTCCTCATGGTACACCACGATCTCAGTGCCATCTTCCTTTCGCGCTTCTTCGACCAACTTGGAGGCTGGGCTGTGGGCCATGTACTCGACGTTGGTGGGGAGGACGATGACGTCTAGTTCATAGATCTTGTCCAGTTCTTCCGCCTCTGTGGCAGCTGTGCCGGTCATGCCTGCCAGCTTCTCGTACATACGGAAGTAGTTCTGAAGGGTGATGGTGGCCTGAGTCATCATGCGCGGCCTGATGGGAACCCCTTCCTTGGCTTCGATAGCCTGATGCAGGCCTTCGCTGAGACGCCGATCAGGCATCAACCGCCCTGTGAACTCATCCACAAGCACAATGCGCTGGCCTTGCTTGATGTAGTCACGATCCTTATGAAACAGTACCTGTGCCCTCAGGGCCTGCTCCATATAGTGCACGTATTGATAGTTGGCTTCGTCGTAGATGTTCTCTATGCCTGTTTCTGCCTCCACTTTGGCCAAGCCCGCCTCAGTGAGGATGACACTCCTCTCCTCCTCGTCCAGTTCATAGTCGAGTTCTGGCCGCAGCTTGCGGGCGATACCGGCAAAATGTCGATACTCCTCCAGTGGCTCGTCGGACGGTCCGGAGATGATCAGGGGAGTGCGAGCCTCGTCGATGAGGATGTTGTCCACCTCATCGACAATGGCGTAGTGGAGTTCTCGCTGCACGCGTCTGTCGAGGGTGAAGGCCAGGTTGTCGCGGAGGTAGTCGAATCCGAACTCGTGGTTGGTGCCGTGGGTGATGTGGGCCTGATAGGCCTCCTTGCGCTCCACGGGGCGTAGATGGGTGAACTTGCCGCGCTCGTAGTGAGGGTCGTAGACGAAAGCGTTTGCCTCGCCCTGTTGCAGCAGGCCCACACTCAGTCCCAGGAGATGGTAGATAGGTCCCATCCACTGTACATCACGGCGAGCCAGATAGTCGTTGACCGTGACCAGGTGCGCACCCCGTCCGGCGAGAGCGTTCAGGTAGAGAGGTAGAGTGGCGACCAGGGTCTTGCCTTCCCCGGTCTTCATTTCCACCACTTTCCCTTGGTGGAGGATGATGCCTCCCAAGATCTGCACGTCGAAGTGGCGCATGGCTGTCGTGCGCTTGGAGGCTTCTCTCACCGCGGCGAAGGCCTCGGGCAGAAGGTCGTCCAGGGACTCTCCAGCGTGGAGGCGGCCGAGGAACGCCGTGCTCCTGTCTCCAAGCTGCTGGTCGGTGAGGTCTCTGAAGCTGGGCTCGAGCTCACCGACTCTGTCTACAAGCGGCTGCAGGCGGTTCAGTTCCTTCTCATTGGGGTCGCCTGCAAACCTGGATACTAGCTTGAGCACTGTTGGATGCTCCTTGCAATCCTGACTCTGGTGCGCATGGCCGCCATCATGCCGCTGGTGTCTGACGCCAACCCACGAGGCTGGTGCTTCGTACCCCCTGGGAAAGGAAAAACGCCCGAAAGGCTCCTTTCAGGCATTCAACGGTGGTTTCGACCCCTTGCGGTGAGCGGCACTAGTCCCTCTTCCAGGATCTGGCGAGAGGAAGAAGCCACCATGCCCTCGACCTGAGGATTGTCAGCGGTGGCGAGTCCCACCGCGTGAGGAAGCACTATCAGAACCTCTGTGTGTTTCCTAGCCCACCATTTTATTATATCACAAAACCTCGCACAACCACAAGACGGCACTGATTGACACTCCCGTGTAGGCATGATATACTTGCTAGCTGCTCCGTAGGGAAGTCGTCGGCAGCCCGAGTAGAGCTATGGCGGCCTCTCAGAAAGGAGGTGTTCTGCCATCTACACCCTGACCTTCAGACCCGACGGGCGACAGGTTCAGGTTCCCGAAGGAACGCTCATCACCGAAGCGGCTGAGCAGGCTGGTATTGAGCTGAACATCCCTTGTGGCGGGCAGGGGCGCTGCGGCCGCTGCGCGGTAGTGGTTGAGCAAGGGGAGGTTCAGCGGCGCTCCACGGCTCGCCTCTCCCCAGAGGCGCTTGAGGAAGGGTATGCCCTTGCGTGTCAGACTGTCGTGAAGAGCGATGCTGTTATCACAGTACCTCCGCAAGAGAAGATAGAGCGTCGTCTCCCGACCGCGCAGAGGGTGGCTGAGATCAGCATACCGTTCCCCTACGACTGGTCGCGCGATCAGAGCATCCACAAGTACTTCGTGAGCATCGAACCGCCCAGCCTGGACGACAATACCGACGATGTGGCCCGTCTCAAACGCGCTCTCCAGATGCAGCACGGGATACAAGTGGAGGGCCTGAGGATCGGTTTGCCAGTGCTACGCAAGGTGGCTGGGACCTTGCGGGAGTCTCAGTGGCAGGTAACCGCCGTGCTGGAGATGGATACCTGGATGTCTCCTGATGGGCCTCCCCGTCTTCTGGATCTGCTCCCCGGTGACGAAACTCAATCCTGCTGGGGCGTGGCCGTGGACATCGGCACGACCAGCAACGTGGTGTATCTGGTGGATCTGCTGAGCGGGGCGGTGGTGGACACGGCTTCTGAGTACAACGGCCAGATAGCTCGTGGAGAGGATATCATCTCACGGATCATCTATGCGAGCAAAGGAGACGGTCTGATAGATCTACAGGACTTGGTTGTGGCGACCATCAACAAACTGCTGAGAGCCCTGGCCGAGAGGAACAGCATAACACCCAGTGATATATACAAGATGACGACCGCCGGCAACAGCACCATGATTCATCTCTTTCTGGGTCTACCTCCGGAGTCTATCCGGCTGGAGCCATACGTCACTACAGCCAATCGACCCCCGCTCATCCTGGCCAGGGAGCTTGGCCTTGAGATCAACCCTCAAGCCACAGTGGACTGCTTGCCGGGAGTGGGCAGCTACGTGGGGGCAGACATCACGGCGGGGGTCTTCAGTTCGGGGATTTGTACAGAGAAGGAACTGAGTCTGTTCATCGACATCGGCACTAATGGGGAGATCGTCCTGGGTGACTGCGACTGGCTGATCTCCTGTGCTTGCTCTGCCGGACCTGCATTCGAAGGTGCAGGGGTACAGGATGGCATGCGAGCCACAGCTGGAGCCATCGAGGAGGTGTGGGTAGATGAGAACACGCTGGAACCCAGCTACCGAGTCATCGGCGATGAGCGGCCCCGGGGAATATGTGGCTCAGGTCTGATCTCGCTCTTGGCCGAGATGTTCGTCACCGGGATCATGGACAAGGCTGGCAATTTGAGTCTCGACCTCGATATCCCCCGACTGAGGGAAGGCGATCACGGACCCGAGTACGTGGTGGCCTGGGGTCAGGAGACGGCCTCAGGAAGGGACATAGTCATCAACGTGGTGGACATAGACAATCTCCTGCGGGCGAAAGCCGCGGTCTATGCCGGATTCGCTGTGCTGGCACGCAGCGTGGGCATGGATTTAAACACCGTGGAACAAGTGCTCATCGCTGGCGCCTTCGGCCAGTACCTGGACGTGGATAGCGCGATCACCATCGGCCTCTTGCCGGACATGCCCCGGGAGAAGTTCAGGTTCCTAGGTAATACCTCCATCCTCGGTGCATATCTCGCTCTGTTGAGCCGCGAGAGCCGGCAGCGCGTGGCCGAAGTGGCGAAACGCATGACCTATCTGGAACTCAGTGCCGAGAGTACGTTTCACGACGAGTGGGTGTCTGCCCTTTTCTTCCCCCATACCCACATCACCAATTTTCCTTCCGTGATGGAGTTGTTGAAGGACAGGGCCAACACGTAGGGCCCGTTTCCAGTGATACCAGCTCAGAGAGTAAGGAGATCTATCATGCCTACGAGAGAAGAGTTGCTGGCGAAAGCAAAGAAGCCGTCAGAGGATGCCATGAAGCTTCATCCCTTCTACAAGGGGAAGATCGAGGTCGTGTCCAAATGCGTGATTCGCGACTTCGACGACTTTGCCATCTGGTATACTCCAGGCGTCGCAGAGCCCTGTCGTGCCATCGCTGAGGATGGGGAGCTCGTCTACGAGTACACCAACAAGTGGAACACCATCGCTGTGGTCAGCGACGGGACGAGGGTCTTGGGTCTGGGAGACATAGGCCCCGAGGCCTCTATGCCTGTGATGGAAGGCAAGGCGCTGCTTTTCAAGTACTTGGGAGGGGTAGATGCGGTGCCGGTCTGCCTCGGTACCAAAGATGCAGATCAGTTGATCGCCACGGTCAAGCTACTGCAACCGTCGTTTGGGGGCATAAACCTGGAGGATATCTCACAGCCGAAATGCTTCCGCATCCTGGATACCCTGCGCAAGGAGATGCAGATCCCCGTATGGCATGACGATCAACAGGGTACCGCCGCCGTCACCGTGGCCGGGCTGATCAATGCCCTTCACTTGGTGGGGAAATCTCTGTCCGAGGCCAAGATCGCCATGGTCGGCGCTGGCGCAGCCAACATCTGCATTGCGCGGGTTCTTGTCGCCGCAGGAGCGACGCCGGGCAACATCATCATGTGTGATAGCAAAGGCACTCTCCACCCCGGGAGGACCGAACTCAAGGGCAAGTACGAGGAGAAGTGGGAGATGTGCCAGAAGACGAACAAGGACCGCGTTGAAGGCGGCAGTGCGGACGCCATGAAGGGGGCTGACGTCTTGATCGCGCTCTCCACCCCCGGCCCCGGCACTATCAAGCCTGACTGGGTGGCAGACATGGCCGCTGAGGCCATCGTCTTTGCATGCGCCAACCCCGTACCCGAGATCTGGCCCTGGGATGCGAAGGACGCGGGCGCCAGAATAGTGGCTACAGGCCGTTCAGACTTCCCCAATCAGGTGAATAACTCCCTCGGATTTCCAGGTATCTTCCGCGGTACGCTCGATGTGCGGGCCAGGACGATCACCGATGAGATGTGCATCGCTGCGGCATACGAGCTGGCGAAGACCGCCCAAGATCGAGGCCTCCATGACGACTATCTGATCCCCACCATGGACGAATGGCAGGTCTTTCCCCGGGAGGCAGTGGCTGTAGGCCTGAAGGCCATCGAGCAGGGAGTGGCCCGTCTCGAACTGACCCGTGATGAGCTGTACCAGACAGCCAGTGAGATCATCGAGCGAGCTCGGGGAGAGATCCAGTTGTTGATGGACGAGGGGATCATTCCCCCCGCGCCTGAGGAGTAGACGCTCATAAGCAGCGGCCGCTTCCTCCGCGTGCCTCGTCCCGCCGCGCCTGAGGACTAGACCCTGACAGACGGCATGGAAGCCATTTCGGGCTTGAGGATTACGGAATAATTTGGTATACTTTCTCTGAAAAGGTTGTAAGCTGTGAAGGTACTGATATTCGCCGATCTGCATGGCAATTTCGATGCCCTGAGGGCACTACAAGCGGTGGAAAGCAAGCCCGATGTCGTCCTGTTCCTGGGTGACATCGTGGGGTACGGGCCTGAGCCACAGCCCTGTCTCTCCTGGATTAGGTCCAATGCAACTCATGCGGTACGCGGCGATCATGATGAGGCCGCCGCTCGGGATGTTCCTTGCCGCTGTCCTACTGAGCTGGAGGTCTGGTCGGAAGCCGATAGGGCGTATGCCCGGATGATGCTGAGGGAAGATGATCTGGACTACTTGGGCGACCTTCCTTTGGAACTGACGCACGACCTGGAGGGGATCAGCTTCTACTTTGCCCACGCGGCTCCCAGCGATAGTCTGGGCAAGCCCTTGCCGCTGACCGAGGTCAAAGACAAGGAGCTGGCTGAGGAGATAGCCCTGCTGGACGCTGACGTCGTCTTACTGGGGCACACTCATGTACCGGCTATCCGACAGCTGGGGAGCACCGTTCTGGTCAATCCTGGTAGTCTAGGTCAACCTCGACATGGAACTCCCAGTCCGACCTACGCTGTCTGGCAGGACGGCGAGATTCAGATCAGACATATACACTACGATGTGAGCCCGGTTGTTCACAAGCTGTCTCTATTGCCTCTCGCGCCAGAGCACATTACTCAGCTACAGACGATTATGCGGGAAGGACTGGTATGAACCGTCCTGGGCTTTGTGTTGGAGATGGTGATGTCGCTGGGGATAGCGACGAGGAGAGGGGCAGGCTCGCGGGCCGTCAAACAACCGTGCCGAACCGGTTGGCAAACCACGAGCCGAGGGGAGGTGGAGGATGACGATTCTGAGTAGAGGGGCCGACTATGCCATTAGGGCGATGCTCGATGTGGCCGGCCAGCCAGAGGGGGAAAGGACCGTCACCGAGCGCATTGCCGACCGGCAGGAGATTCCTGCCGCCTTCTTGAGCAAGGTGGTCGCCCAGCTCACCCAGGCTGGACTCCTGCGCACGCACCGGGGTGCTGCCGGCGGAGTTGTCTTAGGGAGACCTGCGGAGGCTATCAATGTGCGCCAGATAGTCGAGGCCGTCCAAGGACCCATCGTGGTCAATCTGTGCACAGGCCCCTACGATGGCTGCAATACGGCGCCCTCATGTCCAGCGGCCAGCGTGTTCAAGGCAGCGCAAAGGGACCTTGAGCAAACGCTGGAGCGGGCTATCTTAGCCGAACTGTCCAGCGAAGCGCAGCGAATGGCAGAGCAGTCGAGGGACGGACGACAATCTCGACGCTAACGTTTGACGTTTGGGGGACTGACGCGACCGCCATGAGGCAGGTCAAGGCACGCATTCCTCGGGCCTTGTCTTTCATCTCAGCCATGCTTTACAATTCGTCGTCCTGGCCGACCCGATGCTGTCTTGGGTTGGCGTGACCGGCTGTCCAGAAGGATGGAAGCTCTATGCAGATCACCCGCGCCGGCGCAGATACTAGCCTGGATTTCGACTTCAGGGCTGTGGTGGAGGGGCGCAGCGGCGAGGATCTCAGTCGCTGCTACTATTGCCTGAAGTGTACGGCCGGATGCCCTTCGGCTCCCGCCATGCCCTACGGGCCTGCGCAGATGGTGCGTATGGTGCAGCTGGGGCTGAAAGACGAGTTGCTGGAAAGCCCCAGTATCTGGTTCTGCCTGCATTGCGAAACCTGCGGCGCTCGCTGCCCCAATGAGATAAGCATCGCCGGCCTGGCGCAGTCGCTGCGGCAGATGGCCATGGAGGAGAAGGGGGAGGCTCTTGCTGCAGATGCGGGCATCCAGGCGCTGCGGACGCTGGGTGACAACATCATCAGTACTCACAACATCTCCGCCGATGACAACACGCAACGGCTCATGTGGAGCGAGAATCTGGAGCGTGTGCCCGAAGGACTGGAAAGGAAGAAGGGAGCCCCCACGCTCTATTTCGTGGGCTGCGTTTCGTCGTTCTTCCCCATGACCTACGTCATCCCTCAGGCCTTTGTGCAGATCCTGGAGCAAGCGGGAGAGGATTTCACCGTCCTCGGTGGGGAAGAGTGGTGCTGTGGCTATCCTTTGCTCATGGCCGGGATGGGGGCTCGCGCGAAGGAGACAGTTCGCCACAATATAGCCCAGGTTCGCGACATCGGGGCGCGGAGGGTGGTCACCACGTGCCCTGCGTGCTACCACATGTGGAAGCACTTTTATCCTGAGATTGCAGGTGAGGAGCTGGGCGTGGAAGTTGTCCATTCCACCCATCTACTGGCTCAGTTGGTGGATGAGGGGCGCCTGAAGTTGAAGGCGATGTCAAGGCGTGTGACTTATCATGACCCGTGCGACCTGGGCAGGAAGAATGACCTGTATGCTGCTCCTCGCCGCGTCCTGGAGAGCATCCCCGAACTCTCTTTCGCCGAAATGTCCGACAACCGGCAGGACGCTCTGTGCTGCGGCGGTGGGGGTAACGTGGAGACCTTCAACCCTGAGCTGGTGGGAGAATTGTCTCAGCGCCGGCTGGGTCAGGCCCTGGAGACAGAGGCTCAGGTGATCGTGTCTGCCTGCCCGCAGTGCGAACGCACCTTGGCCGCAGAGGCCCGGCGGGAGAAGGCCAGGGTTAGGGTCATGGATCTGGTGGACTTCGTTTGGCGGGCCGTGGACACGGGGGAGTAGACGTATAGGAGACGTGCGTAGCACCGTCGGCATGAGTGAGAGGAGAATGGGTCACACTAGCAGCGAGGTCCTGGTAGTGGGGGCAGGCATAGGAGGCATGCAGGCCGCCCTGTTGCTGGCGGAGAGGGGAGTGAAGGTCTATCTTCTGGATAGGGCACCGGCCATCGGAGGGTTCATGCCTCTCTTGGACAGGACCTTTCCCACCAACACTTGCGGCCTCTGTTTCATGTCGCCCAGCCTCCCGGCCCTCTGTCCCTTCATCGAGTGCAGCCGCCATCCCCTCATTGAGTTGATCCCCTATGCGGAGGTAAAGGGTTTGGAAGGACGACCGGGGGACTTCCAGGTTTCTGTCCTCCGCAAGGCCAGGTGTGTAGACGTCGAATTGTGCAATGGCTGCGGTGAATGCGCTGCCGTCTGTCCGGTGGAGGTCCCCAGCGAGTTCGGAGGGGGGCTCGAGGCGCGGCGAGCGATCTACCGGCCATATCCTCAAGCCTTTCCTGGCGCCTTTGTCATAGACAGGCCTGCCTGTACCGAGTGCGGCGAGTGCGTGAAGGTTTGTCGGCCTGGTGCCATCGATCTGCAGATGGAGGATGAGCCTTCCGTGCTAGATGTGGGCGCCGTTGTCCTGACGCCAGGTTTCGAAGCCTTTGACGCCAGCCTGAAGACTGAGTTTGGTTACGGTGTGCACGAGAATGTCCTGACCAGCATCCAGTTCGAGCGCATGCTCAGTTTGACCGGTCCCTCGGGAGGCGTGCCGGTGAGAGCTTCGGATGAGCAGGAGCCTCGCCGTTTAGCTTTCATTCAGTGCGTGGGCTCCCGCGATATCTCTTGCGACCGGGGCTATTGCTCGTCAATTTGCTGCATGTACGCCACCAAGCAGGGCATGCTGGCCAAAGAGCGCTCTCCCGACGTTGATGTGACCATCTTCCACATGGACGTCAGGACCTTCGGTAAAGAGTTCGAACGGTATTATGAGAGGGCCAAACAAGATTACGGCATCAACTACCGGCGCAGCATGGTGTCCAGGGTGAGGGAGTTGGCTGAGAACAAGAACCTGACGTTGTCTTGCGTGGATGAGCAAGGGCGCCAGCAGGAGGAGGAGTTCGATCTCGTGGTCCTCTCGGTGGGTTTCGGCCCCCCAGCTGGCTCCGAGGGCCTGGCTGCGAGCGTGGGTGTGCCCCTGAACGACTACGGTTTCTCACAGACAGAGCCTTTCTCGCCCAGCACCACTCTTCGTCCCGGCGTTTTCGTGGCGGGAGGGTTCAGGGAGCCTCAGGACATCCCGCAGACGGTGGTGGAGGCCAGTAGTGCCGCGGCCGGGGCTGCTGAGATGGTGACGCCCGTTCGAACAAGCGGTGTGGCCGAGCCATATCCAGCAGAGCGAGATGTCAGCGATGAAGACCCTCGGATCGGGATCTTCGTCTGCGATTGCGATGGCACCATCTCCCAGGCGCTGGACGTCGCAGCAGTGATGGAACACGCGGCTGGTCTGCAAGAGGTGGTTGACGTGCGGGAAGTGGCCGCTGCCTGTAGTGCCGAGGGCTTGGAGGGACTCAAGGCCGCCATCGTGGAGCATGAACTGAACCGCGTAGTGGTGGCGGGATGCACGCACCGCCTCTATGGTGAACTCCTTGAGGATGCTCTGAACCAGGTGGGCCTGAACCCCTGCTTGCTGGAGCGAGCGGACTTGCGGGAGGGATGCGCGTGGGTCCATCGGGATGAGCCCGAGGAGGCCACCCTCAAGGCCCAGCAGTTGGTGGACATGGCAGTGGCCAAAGCTCGGTTGTTGGAACCCGGTCGTGGAGGGGATGCCGATATCGCGCCGGGGGCCCTCGTCATCGGTGGTGGGGTGGCAGGGATGGAAGCTTCTCTTTCCTTGGCGCGCCAGGGTTTCTCCGTCCATCTGGTGGAGCGAGAGGAGGAGCTGGGAGGCAATCTGCGTCATATCCACTATACGGTAAACGGTGGCGACCCACAAGAGTATCTCCAGGAGTTGCTTGCTCAGGTCGAGAATGCTGATCGCATTACCGTCCACCGCGGCGCCGAGGTGACGGAGGTCGCTGGTACGCCCGGCCGATACAGCGCGGTCATCTCCACTGATGGGCGGACGGAGGAGCTAGAGCATGGTGCGATCATCTTGGCCACCGGAGGGGACGAGGTCCACCCCACGGAGTATCTCTATGGCGAACATCCCCAGGTGCTCACCCAGCGGGAGCTGGAGGAGAGGATCGCCAGCGATAGGCAGGCTCTCACCGGTGTGAACAACGTGGTCATGATTCAGTGTGTTGGTTCGCGAGAGCCGACCCGACCCTATTGCAGTCGCATTTGCTGCTCCGTAGCCGTCAAGAACGCCTTGCGCATCAAGGAATTGAACCCGGAGGCGAACGTTTTCATCCTCTTCCGCGATATGCGGACATATGGCTTCCTGGAGGACTACTATCGTAAGGCTCGGGAGCAGGGGGTGATCTTCGTGCGCTACGAGCCGGAGCGCAAGCCCCAGGTGGAGGCGACTGAGGAGGGGTTGCAGGTTCGGGTCGAAGAGCCGATCCTGGGTGGGGAACTGGCACTGGATGCCGATTTGGTGGTCCTGAGCGTGGGCGTGGCGCCTCGCGATAACTCGGTCCTGGCGAAGCTCCTCGACGTCCCTCTCGATGAGGATGGCTTCTTCCAGGAGGCGAACACTAAAGTGCGACCCATGGATTTCGAGGCCTTGGGAATGTATCTCTGTGGCCTATGTCACGCTCCCAAGACGATAGAGGAGTCCATCGCCCAAGCCAAAGGTGCTGCCATGCGCGCGGCGGTCTTCTTGTCCAGGAAAAGTCTCCAAGGACAGCCGGCAGTGCCCTACGTTAACCCTCGGCTCTGCGTGGCTTGCGGCCGCTGCATAGAGACCTGTCCCTATGGCGCGCTTGTCGCCGATGAGGAGACAGGTATCGCCCAAGTCATACCGGTGCTGTGTGAAGGCTGTGGGGTCTGCAGCGTCGCCTGCCCGAGCGGCGCCATTCAGCAGTACGTATTCGAGAAGCCTCAGCTCTTGGCGATGTTGGATGCGGCCCTGGACTAGTGGGCGGTATTCGGGGTCTGAGTAGTACGTTTGGAGCTATGATCATGGATGATTTTGAGCCCAGAATAGTAGCTTTCCTGTGCAACTGGTGTGCCTACACGGGGGCCGACCTGGCGGGTACGTCCAGGCTTCAGTATCCCCCCAATGTGCGGGCCATCAGGGTGATGTGCACAGGGGGCGTCGATCCTATCTACGTCATCAAGGCTCTTCTGGAAGGGGCCGACGGAGTGCTGATCGGTGGCTGCCACCCTGGGGACTGTCACTATCAGAGCGGCAATCTCAAGGCCCGTCGTCGAGTGGCTATCTTGAGAAGCATCCTGGAGCAGTTGGGACTTGACCCCGACCGGGTGTGGTTGCGGTGGATCAGTGCCAGTGAAGGAAAGCTCTTCGCCGATACGATAACGGAGATGGTCGAGGAATTGAAGGAGAAAGGGCCCAACCCCATGCGCGAGGCCTGGGCTATATAGGAGAGCTTGGCGGAGGCATCATAGATGAGCATACAGGCGGTAGTCGAGGTTAAGGACGGCGATGTGCTCACCGCCCTGCGGGAGTTCATGCGGCAGCTCCTGGAGAAGGAAGTTGTGGATGCGCTGCTGGTACCCGTGGAACTACCTTCGGGGGATGCCGTGGTCCAGACCCTGGTCAAGGATCCAGACAAGCTGGAAAGGGCTAACCCCCTCGCTCCGGTGATGATGGTCAACTCCGCCAACCTGGTATCCAGACTGACCCGCCGGGGCAACAGGGAGAGGGTGGGCGCGGTACTGAGGTCCTGTGAGGCGAGGGCGTTGGTGGAGTTGGTCAAGTTGCAGCAGGCCGAACTCGATAACCTGGTCACCATAGGGATAGATTGCCTGGGCACGTATGAGGTGCTGGACTATGCGCGGTTGAGCGAAGGACTGGATGATGGTACCAGCCTTAGCTCCGAGCAACTGCAGGCGGCCAGGGAGGGGGAAGTCCTGCCTCAGGAGGGCTACGAGTTCCGCGCCGCGTGCCAGATATGCGAGTATCCAATCCCCATGAACGTGGACATCAACGTTGGCTTGATAGGCGTGGACACCGCCACGGTGATCCTCTTGGAGATGGAAGACGAGGTGGCCAGAGAGGTTCTGGAGAAGCTGGGGTTGCAGGAAGGAGACGCTCCCGGCAGGGAAGAGGCTGTGGCCAAGCTCGTGGCTGCCAGGGAGAAGAGCAAAGACGAGGCCTTCGCCCAGTTCCGCGAGACTGTGAAGGATGTACCGGCCCTAGTGGCGCAGTTTTCCACCTGCATCACCTGTCATAACTGCGCTACAGCCTGTCCCATCTGCTATTGCAAGGAGTGCATCTTCGAGACCGATACCTTCCGCCATCCCTCCGATCGCTACCTCATGTGGGCGGGGAGGAAGGGCGCGGCCAGGATGCCCAGCGACACCGTCTTGTATCAGCTGACCAGGATGAACCACATGGTGACTTCCTGCGTGGGGTGCGGCATGTGTGAGAGCGCCTGCCCCAGCGACCTCCCTCTCGCGTTGATCTTCCGGACGGTGGGGGAGAAGGTGCAGGAATTGTTTGACTATCTTCCTGGAGGAAGCCTAGAGGACCAGCTCCCAGTGGCCACGTTCAAGGAAGAGGAATTCCCAGAGTATAGCTGAGGGCCACCATTCTGGCCGCCTTCAGAGAAAGGGTCGCACCATCGGTCTAAACGGGTGCAATCCTCAAGTGAGTGAGAAAGCGAAGGTCCCCGACTACAAGCTGATACTCCACCCCACAGACGGGTCCCTCCTGTCAGAAAGGGCCACCTTCCACTCTGTCTATCTGGCCAAACTCACCGGCGCCGAGTTACTGATCCTCCATGTCGTTGAGACCAACTTCGCCTGGTACACCGGCACCCTCTATCAGCAAGTCGTCGATCAGCTCCGCGATCTGGGCAGCCAGGTGATCGAAGGAGCCATGGAGATAGCGCAGCGGCACGGGGTGGAGGCTCGCTCGATGATGGTGGACGGTCACTCGGGAACGGCCATCGTCCGCGTCGCCGAACGGGAAGGGGCTGACCTGATCGTCTTGGGCGCCCTGGGCCGGAGCATGGTGGAGGAGGCGTTGGTGGGGAGCATATCTCGCCACGTGGTGCGCCACGCCCACTGCCCCGTGTTGGTAGTGAAATAGCGGATCGGTCTGGTAGTCCGCTCAATCCCGCCATCGACTGTCTCTTCCCAGGCTACCTGATTCACGCCCATCATCGCGCACGGGCCTCACACCAGCTTGGTCGCGTAATTGGCCCATCTATGTAT
>CAZBJW010000115.1:0-13425 GCA_964492135.1 uncultured Anaerolineales bacterium | reverse complement strand
GATATCATCTGGTAGGGTAGGAGAGACGTCGCGCGGGAACCTCTAGGAGGATCTATTCCTCCTCAGGCTGAGCACCCTCATTCCTCTGCGCCGCCAACCATGCGGCCCATGCTTCTATCCCCTGGCCTGTCTTGCACGAGACCTCGAAGATGCGCACGTCAGGGTTGAGACCCTTCAGCAGCCTGCGGAAAGCCACCAGATCGAAATCCAGGTAGGGGAGCAGATCTATCTTGTTAACCAAGATGGCGTCCACAGCCGCGAACATAGCGGGGTACTTGTAGGGCTTGTCGTCCCCCTCGGGCACACTGGGGATCATCACCTTCAGTGCTTCGCCCAGGGCGAACTCGGTGGGGCAGATGAGATTGCCCACGTTCTCGATGAAGAGCAGGTCCAGGTCGTCCAGCGGCAGTTGGTTGAGGGAGTCTTGGACCATGTTCGCGTCCAGGTGGCAAGTGCCGCCGGTGTTGATCTGAACCACGGGGACCCCGCGGGCTTCGATAGTGTCCGCATCCACCCGGGAAGCCACGTCCCCCTCGACGACCCCGATCCGGAGTTCCTCGCCGATGGCATCGATGGTCTGCAATATGAGGCTGGTCTTGCCCGCCCCTGGCGAAGACATGATGTTGATGGCCAGCACTCCCTTTTCAGCCAGTAGCTCTTGATTCTCAGCCGCCAGACGATCATTGGCGCTCAGAATGTCCTCCATGACAGGTATTTCCATGATCGGCTCCGCTCTTGATGTATTCCCGTTAGTCAATCTCGATGCTGTCTACGTAGAACTCGCGGCCGGCGACGATTTCCACGCTCAACTCCCCGCATTGCGGACAGGTCCATTCTCGGTCGCCTGGTGAGAAGGTGGTCTGGCAGGCTCGACAGCGAAAGCAGGCAGGAACTCTCTCGAAGCTCAGGATAGCGCCCTCGGCAGGAGTGTCCTTGCTGACGAAGTCGAAGTAGAACTGCACAGAGTCATCCACGATGCCCGACATCTCGCCAAGCAACAGGTTGATGCGTGTGATCCTCTTCGCCCCGGCCTTGGCCGCGTGCTCCAGAGCAATGGAAAGCATACCTTGGGTGACAGCCAGTTCGTGCATCGCGGTCTGTGAAGCGATTGTAGCACGCGCGTGGGAGGAGAGCAAACGTCCGTCGATCAAGGGGTGGAGGAAGGCCCCTCAAGGCGCAGCCGAACGGTGAGGAGAAGGGCTGCGGCACGTACACCGTCAGTGCAATGGGGAGTTACCGATTGTAGTGCGGCAATTCATCCCTCCGCTGCGCTTTGAAGATTCATTTCCCTGATCCCTTCAGGTGATTGAGCGTCGGGGCGGTTGTATCCCATTGCAGCACGCCACGTCCTCGCGGCAGGGGATTGACACGGCTTCTGCACTGTGCTATACTTATCGCAGAGGGTGGGGGATGTCCCTCTGGCGTGGAGGGATGGCAGAGTGGACGATTGCGACGGTCTTGAAAACCGTAGTGGGGGCAACCCCACCGGGGGTTCGAATCCCTCTCCCTCCGCCTCACATCACCAGCTGTCACGGAGAGGTCGCATAGTCTGGTCTAGTGCGGGCGCCTGCTAAGCGTCTAAGGGGTGATAAGCTCCTTCGTGGGTTCAAATCCCACCCTCTCCGCCACGTGCGCCGGTAGCTCAATTGGACAGAGCAACTGACTACGAATCAGTAGGTTGGAGGTTCGAATCCTCTCCGGCGTACTTTCTGTTCAAAGCAGTCTTCCTTTTCCCAGATTACCGTGCCCAGTAGTCGCGAGCGAGAGAGGGTTCTTGGCATTGGGCCTGTGCACGGTCCTCGCAGTTGTGGGCATAGAGACAGCCCAAGCCGTTATACACCTCTCATTCTCAGCCTAGTAGGACGAAAAGGCCCATCCCGAAAATGGACGGCCTTCTCTATCCAACTTCCCGCAGGTTTCGAACCTGCGGGAGGGTGTTGCGCTTACTCCCTGGCCCTCCAGCGCAGCGTAGCGTATCCTGCCAGACCCGCCAGGCCACTACCCAGGAGCAGAATCGACCCTGGTTCGGGCACAAACAACGCCGCGGCGCAGTCCTCCGCAAACAGGAAGTTCACCTCTGTCGAGTCTCCCGTGTCTGGGTTCCGCATGCTATAGGCCCACTCACCATACAGATCTTGCAGCTCAGGGTCGTCACAGAGAACGTAGCCAGCGTTCCAAGTGGCAGGCGGGGGATTGAGCCAGGTCCACGAAGCACTGCCCTTCCACTGACCGTTGACGGTCCAGTCCGCTTCGAACTTGTCACCTACCCGGAACCCTCTAATGGTCATCGTCACACGATACTCCTCCGGTGGCTCGGGCCCAATATTGGCATTGACCTGGTCGCCCTCATACGGCCAGCACTCGAAGCACTCCTGGTCGATAGTCACGGTCAGACCCGCGGCCAGCGCCACACCGCCTGCCAGCAATAGCGCCATGCTCACGCCTAATAACAGCCCTCTCAGCCAATGTCTCTTCATCGCCCCTGCCCCCTTTGCTCCTACACTGAGTGCCGTCCAGTCATTGACAGTATAGCACAATCCCTTGCCCATATCAATGCCCAGCAAGAATCTCTAAGCTGCGTCGTCGACCACGCCCGAAGATGCGATAATCCTGTTGAGCTCCTGTTTCCAGAGAGACCTTGGGCGGTGCAATTCCGTCCTCGATGGCGGGGCCTGGTCCCGGTGCTGCTCACCGACGTTGCATCGTCGTGCGATCGATGCTATGATAGAAGGTCTTCGACCGTCTGTATCCCGGCAATCGGCCTACACAAGTCTCGTCGTCTCACAGCAGGTGCATGCTCGTCCGAGGGCCACAGGATGTCACGGAATCGGTGGATAGTTCTGGCGGTACTGGGACTGGTGAACTTGCTGCTCTATTGCGGCCTGGGTGCGGTCCTGTTGTTGGGCGGCGCAGGCGCATTTCCGATTGAGATTGGGCGTCCAGCCCAGCCCACAGTGCGACCCCCGGAGTCGCCACTCGTCTTGCATACGCCCACCCCGACCCCACCGCCTCCTCCGAGCCCAATGGCCACCACTCACGTTACGGGAGCATCGGTGCGCATGGACGACTGGCAGATAAACCTCATCGATGTGTACACCGGACCTGCCCCTGAGCCAGGTACGCAGCACATCGATGTGGTCGTGGATGTGACCAATCTGGGAGAGGGCCGCAGCACCTTCAGTGCGTTTCCTATGCTGCTGCACGATGCTCAGGGGCGTGCCTATTACGCGAACATCGGGGAGGGCTGGAGGTGCATCGAGATGTACGGCGTAAAAAGAGCAGTTCTTATGGAATCTCATCTGACGGTGCGCACATGCATTTCCTATGTCGTTCCGCAGGAGGCTCGTTCGTTCACCACATCGCCGAGCTCCACGGTGAACATTTGGTCGGGCGGCCTGGCTTTTGAACTCCAGTAGTGTCACAGCTGCTTGACGTTGACAGCCGACGACTCGTGCTGGGACATTCTTGCCAGGTGCCCGCGAAGTCGCTCTTAGTAGCACGTTTCCGTACGCTCCCCCAGTACCTTCTTGCGACTCCAGTCAGATCCTGCCTCTACCCACTCACCGCACGCGCGATGCCGACTGTCCTCCGGGCAGCAGGCGCACCAGAGGCGACCCCAGCAGTAAGATCATCGCACTGATCGCGAAGGCCAGACGGAGCCCGAACAGGTCCCCCACAGCTCCCATCACGACCGCTGCCACGGACTCGAACGTGAAGGTCAGGGCCAGGTACACTCCATTGGCCAATGCCCGATTCTCCGGATAGTTCTCCTGCACCAGGGCCATGAGAACCGTTCGGACCGATGGCCCCATGACGCCCATCAGCATCAGGACGGGCAGCCGGATCCAGCCCCTCACAGCCAGGAAGACCATCATCAGCAGCGACGAAGCAAGCATGGAGACGAAGAGAACCAGCCTACGGCCCAGCCGGTCGCTCATTGATCCACCCAGCAAAGCTCCCAACCACCCAGCGCCCGTCAACACGGTCAGAGAGAAGCCTGCCACCCAGAGTTCCGCACCCTCCTGAACCAGGAAAGTGGGCAAGAAGGTGATTTGCGCCGACACCAATAAGGCGCGCACCAAGATGATGCCTATCAACGGGGCCAGGAGAGGCCTCAGGACTCGAAACCCGTCCCCCAAGGAACTGGCCTCACGAGCGGCCAGAGCTGCCTGAGGCACGTCCTTGAGTCGCACGTACAGAACGACTGAGGCCACCCAACCAATGATCATTAGCCAGGGGGTACTCTCCAGCCCCAGGAAGTTGACAGCGGTCACCACCAGAATGGGCCCCAGGGCGAACCCGATGCTGCCGCCCACCATCCACACGCCCATGCCTCGCCCCAGTTTCGCTCCAGAAAGGCGACCGGCCACAGGGGGCGCCACAGCGTGCAGGGCGGCCGAGCTGAGGCCAGCTACCAGCACCAGCAGAACCAGCACGGCGTAGCGAGGTGCCACACCCAGGAGGCTCATCGTCGTTGCTGTCACAGCTGGAGTCAGTATGATGAAGTAGCGCAGACTGACCCGATCAGCCACATGACCGATGAAGGGCTGAAGCAAGGATGGGGAAGATCGCATGAAGTCCAACAGCCCAGCCTGCGTCATGGACAGAGACAACTTGGCGATCAGGGACGGCAAGAGAGGCGCGACGAAAGAGGCGTAGGTGTCGTGCACGCCGTGAGCCAGGCTGAGAGTGACCACGCTCCCGACTTCGAACCCTTCGACAGCGAACGGCTCCCTTATGGCCGGGGTCTCGTCTTGGGATAGATTCGTGCTGTTGTCGCTCGCGGCTGGCACCATTATCCGGTCACTTCGCCGGGATTCTCATCACCTGCAGATCCTCTGGACCGCGCCAGCTCAGAGAACGTCGTTCATCCTTTCGGTAACAGAAGCACCAGGGGCAGGCTCAGCAGGACGACAACTGCACTGGTCGCGTACGCCAGGGGCAAACCGACCAGGTCCCCGAGCGCTCCCAAGGCGAGAGCTCCCACGGACTCAGAGATGAAGGCCACAGACAGGTAGAGCCCGCTAGCCAAAGCGCGATTGTCGGGGGAGCGCTCCTGCACCACCGACATGAGGACGACCTGAGTAGGGGCCATGGTAATGCCTAGCGCCGCCAAGATGGCGAGCAGAGCCCACCCCCTGACCGTCAACAAGACGAGCAGAAGCAGGGGAGGCATCAGCAGGAAGGTGGACAGCACCGCTCGCCGCCCCCAACGGTCGCTCAGGGAGCCTCCCAGAAGCGCGCCGATCACACCGGCTCCAGCGGCGATGGAGACGGAGAGGCCAGCAAGCCACAGGCTGGCGCCCCGCTCCGTGAGGTAGGTGGGCAGGAAAATAAAAGTCGCCGCCACCATCAAGGCCCGCATCACGGTGATGCCCCCCACTGGAGCGAGTAGGGGCCTCAGGGCCAACAATCCTACGCGCAAGGAGCCCCTAGCCTCGGTGGCTGGGTTCGGCACAGATAGCGGTCTCAGGTACACGAAGAGCACGCCCGATGCCAGCCAGCCACCCACCATCAGCCAGCGCGTACCCTCAAGGCCCAGCAGACTGACCGTGCTGGAGACGATGATCGGCCCCACGGTGAATCCCAACGTGCCGCCGACCATCCAGAAGCTCATGGCACGCCCCAGGCTGCGCCCCGCGAGGCGACCGGCGATGGCCGGGGCCACGGCGTGCAGGCTGGCTGAGCTGAGGCCCGCCACCATGACCAGCAGCGCCACCACTGCATAGCGGGGTGCCATACCCAACGAACTCATGATTGTCGCCACGACAGCGGGGGCGAAGATCACGAGGTACCGAAGGTCGGCTCGATCCGAAAGGTGGCCGATGATGGGCTGTAGCAGCGATGGGGAGGACTGCAAGAAGGCCAGCAGGCCGGCCTGGGTATTGGACAGAGCCAGCTTCTCAATTAGCGCCGGCAGGAGAGGGGCCAGAAAAGAGGTGTAGGTGTCATTCGTCCCGTGGGCGAAGCTGACGCCGACCACAGCACCCATTTGGAAATCTTCGGCGTCAGCCGCCCGCGTGACCGTCGCGGCTTCTCTCCCCGTCTGGCCTGGTGAATGAATTCTGTTGGGTGGCACGGCTAGATCATGATCCCGTCACGCTGTTCATCTTACAAGCGCCATCTGAAGCGATTCCGATCCATCTTTGGGCAACAGAAGCACAAGAGGCAGACCCGAGAGCAGGAGGACCGCACCGGCGGCAAAAGCCAGGTCCAGGCCGAAGAGGTCTCCGAGGGCACCGAGTACCACTGCGGCGAGGGACTCAGTGACGAAGGTGAAAGACAGGTAGACGCCGTTGGCCAATGCCCGATTCTCAGGACAGCACTCCTGCATCAGCGCCATCAGTACTACCTGTGAGGCTGCCACCGTCGCACCCAGACCGAGCAGGACGGGAAGTTGAGCCCAGCCAGTTATCCACACAAAGGCCATCATCATGACTGACGGTGGCAGCATGGAGAGGGCCACCACCGGCCGCCGCCCCATTCGGTCGCTCGTCGGGCCCGCCATGAGTGCACCCAGCGCCGATGCTATGTGCACCATGGAAAGGTAACCGCCAGCAAGCCAAAGGGTGCTGCCTCGTTCAGCCAGGAAGGTGGGCAGGAAGGTGAGCACCGATGACATGACCAGGGCGCGCGCCACGAGAATGCCCACTACTGGCACCAAAATTGGCCTCATGCTCTGAAAGATCGTGCACCAAGGACTCTCTTCAACGCGCATCGCAGTGTGCTGCTCGACATGTCTCAGCCGCCAGTACAGAATGCCCGAGCCCAGCCAGCCACCGATCATAAGCCAAGGCGTGCCTTCCAGAGTGAGGAGCTTCACCCCAGTGACTGCAACGATGGGACCCAAGGCAAGCCCCACGTACCCTCCCACGACCCAGAACCCCATGCCTCGTCCCAGTCTCAATCCGGACAGTCGGCCGGCCATGGCGGGCGCGATGGCGTGAAGGCTTGCTGAGCCGAGACCAGTCACCATTACCAGCAACGCCACTACGCCAGTACGCGGCGCCACTCCCAACAGGCTCATCGTGGTCGCCGCTATCCCCGGAGCCACGATGACGGCATAGCGCAGATTGACCCTATCCGCCAGATGACCGATGACAGGCTGGAACAGCGACGGCGACGACTGAACAAAGGCGAGCATTCGGCCTGAGTCTTGGACATGGCCAGCTTGGCGATCAACGCCGGCAAGAGGGGCGCCAAAAAGGAAGTGTAGGTGTCATTCAATCCGTGGGCAAGACCGATGGTCACCACATGGGCTGTCTGGAAGCCGTCGATAGCACTGCTGGCACGCCGAGTGCCTTCAGCAAGCTCAGCAATCGGCACGAGTTCGTCCCCTAGCAGGCTTGCGTTGTGGCCGCTTCTCCCGGGCATGGTCAGCTCTTTCCAGCGTACGTGCAACGACCGTCACCCCACAGAGATGCTTCCGGCCCGTTCCTGTTGGCTGTCAGGCAAGAGCAGCAGCACGGGTAGCCCCAGCAGGGCGATGACAGCGCTGATGGTGAAGGCGAGCTGCAGTCCAAAGAGATCCCCCACGGCACCGAGGACTACCACAGCTCCCGATCGGATGACGAAGGCCAGGGCCATGTAGACGCCGTTGGCCAAAGCTCGATTCTCGGGGAAGCTCTCCTGGACCAGGGCCATAATCACCGGCGCGATGGAGAGAGAGGTGAAGCCCAGCACCAATAGGAGAGGAAAACGGATCCAACCGCTGGTCGCCAGGAAGATGAGCATGAACAGAGGCGTGGCCAGCATGGCTATGAAAAGGATCAAGCGTCGGCCAAGCCGGTCGCTCAGAGAACCACCTGTCAGGGCGCCCCCCATACCGGCTGCCTCCAGCACCGTGAGGGAGACCCCCGCGAGCCAGAGATTGGCTCCCTGTTCGGTGAGGAAGATGGGCAGGTAGGTCGTGAGCGCCGCTAGCAGGAAGACACGTGCAGTTATGATACCTACCAGAGGGACGAGCAGCGGCCTCATCACCCGCAACCCTTGGCGGAAGGAGATTGCCGGGCGAGTTTCGGGCTGGCGTCCAGGCACGTCTCTCAACAGGAGGTAGACCATAAGCGACGCCAGCAGACCGGCGGTCATCAGCCAAGGAGTGCCCTCCAGGGAGACCAAGCTCACAGCAGTGACGATGATGAGGGGTCCCAGGGTACGCCCCAATTCGCCACCCACCATCCAGAAGCCCATGCCCCGACCCAGGCTGGGTCCGGACAGGCGCCCCGCCATCACCGGCGCCACGGCGTGGAAGGCGGCCGAGCTGAGGCCTACTACCGTCAGCAAGAGAGCGAGCACGGCGTAACGTGGTGCGATACCGAGGAGGCTCATCGTGGTGGCCGTGACGGCCGGACCCAGAATCACAAAGTAGCGGAGACTAACGCGGTCGGCTAAGTAACCGATGTATGGTTGAAGGACTGACGGGCCCTGCATGAAGACTGTCAGCGCGCCAGCCTCGGTCTTGGAGAGAGATAGCTTGGCGATGAAGGCTGGCAAGAGGGGTGCTAGGAAGGCTGTGTAGGTGTCGTGCACCGTGTGGGCCGTGGTGATGGTGACCACGCGCCCCGTCTGGAATGCTCCCCCATCAGCAACCGTGGGCGCCGGCGACGCGCCGGTTCGGGAGCCATTCTTGATCAACTGACTGATCGTAGGAATGATAACCTCAACTACGGTGGAGCCTCACAAGGCTGGCTGGCGTCTTGGCCAAAGGCAGCAGCCTGTGAGGCGGCATAAACGCGAATATATCACATGTGCCCGAGATGGGCAACGCCTGGACAATCCAGGGGGTTACCTGCCCCGTGCAGCCATGTCGCTGAGCGCGCAATCAGAGCGCCCGGAGGGACTTGCCTACCCTACAGCGGGAAGGTGTTTCCGCGACACGGTGCATCTGATTGCCCTCCCTTGAAGAGGGACCAGCGGAGGGCGAAGAGCACCAGAAGAGGAGCCCGTGCTGCAGCTACTCAAGATCCTTGTCCTGCAACCGGCTGGATCTGAGACGCGCTCCAGAGAGCGACTCCACCATCAGCAGGAGGGCGGGCGGACCTGGCCCAAGCCATGACCAACGATCGAACTATGCGGACCATGAGCATCGCCGGCCAGCACGGTCAACTGGCGAAGCACGCACGACTGGATTGCCTATCTGTTGCACACCACCAGCGCGCCTAATGCCGACTTGTGGATGGTGCAATAGGGATGGCACTTGGCCTGAACGAGGTAGGTAACCTTACCTCGGAGCTGATCCTCCTGCGTCAGAGTGTCGTGGTTCCCCCCTCCCTTGGCTATAACGAGGTCCGCCTCGTGGAGCACACCCCTAACCTCGGGAGAGACCTTCTCCAACATCGTGCCGGGAAGTGGCTCGCGGATCCCGTTCTCCATCACCTCAGCCACTCTGTCCAAGCCCACTTCGAGGGCCTCTCGAAGGGTGGCATCGTTGAGGATCGGGATACTTCTCGCGACGAAGATCACCTCCGGACCATAGGTCTCTTCGATGATCTCGATCAATAGCTTGTCGAAAACAATCTCGCCGCAGTTGTCCCCGAGGTAGGCCAGTTTCCTGACCTTGCTGAGCCTGCTTCTCAGTGCATCCATGGCTTCGTCCCCCATGGCAAGATCGGCAAGCCAGTCTGTGATTCGGTGTAGTGGCAGCTTCTCAGCATACCCCATAGAGTCCATCGAATTGCCCGCCACGGCCAGCTTAGTGGCTTCCACCAAGGGCTGGTGGCTGGCATAGACCAACTCCTTGTACGAAGCGTATCTGTGCAGTGCTTTGCGATTCTGCTTCGCTTTCATTGCTCTAAGGGGATCTGACCGGCCGCAGAAGTCGGTGATCTTCAGCCATACGTCCCTGATTACCTCAGGAGGTGTGACTTCCCAATCCTCCCCTCTCAAGGCTTCCAGGCTCAGGATGTCTTCCATCAGGGCCTGGGTCCGCCTCTCGTCCTTCAAGACCAGATGCGCCACTTCCAGGCACATTCTCATGATGCACGGGATACAATCGGGCCAAATGTGCATAGTCAACCTCGGCTGAACATCCGGCGATGATAGCTTGATTACGATGGGCTGTCAACTCCGGAGAGATGGTCGCGGCCGTTGCACCCGACAAGTGCTCGGCGAGAGCGAGCACTGAACCAGGGGCGGGCGTAGGCCCGCCCCTGGATGTGTACAGCAGTCGCCGGACTCTCACTACCTGCCCGGATCCGATAAAGGGTGCTGTCCGGAGACGGATACTCCTTCAGCGCCAGTGGTATGAAGCTGCATCTCGGATCATTGACCGGTAGATCACGGTGCCTGTCATTGCCTTCCCTACAAAGGTAGTGTCGCTACCGTAGGTCACGCTGGCCGGCCGGAGGACTTGCACTGTGCTGGTAACGGGGCCACAGACGGCCAGCATCTTGGTCACCATATAGCTCGAAGGGGCGCTACATGGATCTCGGTGCAACCGCTCAGAATAGCTTCAATCACGCAATCCGACTTGTCGAGACACGGACACGGCCCGAGATCGGGGTGGTCTTAGCCGAGGCTATCGGCCAGGGACCCACTCAAGGGGTGCGAACTTCATGATGCGATGGTTGTTGGAGTCGGAGACGTAGATATTTCCCTCCCCATCGACCGCGATGCCCGTCGGCAAGTCGAAGGACATTGCATCAGCGCCGTACTCGCCGAATGTGGCCAGGAGCTCGCCCTCCTGATCGAGGACCAGCACACGGTATCCCTCAGGGTCAGTCACGTAGACGCGCCCTTCCGCATCCACAGCCAGGTAGGGTTTGTTGACGATTGACTCGCCGATCCAGCCCTGCACCTGCCACTGGGTGATGAATTGCAGGTCCTCATCGAATACCTGAATACGCTGGTTCCAGGTGTCAGCGACGTAGATGTTACCCTCTTGGTCGGTGTCGATGCCCACCGGTTCGAGGAACTGGCCAGGGGCGGCGCCAGATCCACCCCATTGTCCGAGGGGGCTACCCTCTGGATCGAACTTCTGAATGCGCTTGTTCCCGGTGTCCGTTACGTAGAGGTCACCATCGGCGTCGATGGTGATGTCTCGCGGTCCGTAGAACATGCCCTGGGGGTCCAGTAGCTCTCCACCGGTATCCTGGAACACGCCCCAATAGGTGACCAACTCCCCATCCGAGGTGAACTTCTGGATTCGATGGTTCCACGTGTCAGCCACATAGACGCTGCCATCGTCGTCCACGGCAATGCCCCAGGGCTCGCTGAACTGACCCGGTTCCGTGCCGAATTCCCCCCAGGCGCTGATGAACTGTCCCTCGCTGTCAAACTTCTGGATACGATGGTTCTGGCTGTCTGCCACGTAGACCTTGCCCTCCGAGTCGGTGGCCAATCCCTTGGGGAAACTAAACTGCCCCTCCAGAGCTCCCGGCTCGCCCCAAGTCGTGACGCTGCTCACTTCGCGGTGGGCTTCGGTATATTCGGTGGTGACCTCCACTTGGGAGGCGATAGGAATGGCGCTGGATTGCCAGATCTCGGCAGCCACGTCCTTGCGCATGTAGAAGGCAAAGTCAGAGGAGCCAAGGGGATTCTCCAGTTCTCGATAGAGGAGAAAGTTGATGAGACTCTCTCGCGCCTCCGGATTCCGCAGGTTGGCGAGGATGGTAGCGGGTGTGAGACTACGATAATCCTCGGGGAACCACCAGCGGAGCCGATACTGGCGCCGGATGTAGTCCGTCAAGTAGGGCCTGACGGCAGCTTCGTTCTCCAGGCCCACCAGGACCACGGGCGCGTCCAGAGGGCCTATCGGCTCTTTGCCAAAGATGGCCTTGTTCGGATAGTCGCGCAGGTACCACCACATAGGCCAGCTGGTGAATTCATCGAAGGCGACCCTCATCTCCTTGCCACCCTCTAGCCTCTCCGACAGCTGCTCTATCTCCTCCACGACCATGGTCACGTCGGGCGTGGTTTGGGTATAGACAAGCATATCCTTGGCAATATCGCCGTGGATATACGTCGCAATCCAGGCGTAGCGGATGGTGAACACCATCATCACCAGCATCGCGGCGAAGAGGAGCATTCTGGCGATCGACGCAGCCCGCAGTCGTTTGGCCATGAGGAGAACGAGGTAGATCAACACGCCTGAGAGGAGCAAAGTGACCAGCCAACGCATCAGAGTGTTCAACTGTCCTAGGTTGAAGCCGGGTGCAGGCAGACCTCCGGACAGGATTCCAAGTAGGCCCACGGATGCCGCGAGAAATCCCACCAGCACCAACCCTGTGGTAGGCAGGAGGATGAGCAGATAGTAGGCCCGTCGTTGGCGGAGTTCCTGCCAGTCCGTTCGCTCCAGCACGTCGCCGATGAAGCGCCCTGCCAGGAGAATCAGAGGTAGCGTCAAGTGTACGATCAACCAAGGCATCTTCTCCCCGGCCCAGCTGTAGATGACGAAGCCCACCACGAACCAGTAGGAGAGGAAGATCCAGAAGATATTCTTCACAGGCAGAACCGTCTTCGTCGCCTCTTCCTCTCTCTTCTGCGTGGCGGTCTTGAACGACTGATAACCCATGCCCATCAGTCCCAGCAGGAGAGGCAGGAACTCATACAAGGGAATGAGGATCAGATAGTAGTACCAGGGCTGCCCACCTCGCTTGACCCCTTGCTGCACCAGCCAGTAGCCCAGGGCGCCGATAGGCCCTGTAAGAAGTCCACCCATGTTGGTCAGCAGTGTGGTGTGCAAGAGTATGTAGATGGCCCAGAAGATGCCCGCGGACGTCACCCAGCGGCGCCAGTTCCACCACACCCCGAGGAGGGCGAACACTCCGGCGATCAGCAGCATGACCAGGAGATCATGCTGCCCGTAGTTCATGTAGTCCAGTGGGTCCCACAGTCCTGCGGCCTGGATGATGAGGGCGGAGAAGTACAAGGGCGCGCACACGCTGCCGATGAGTATCATCAGGTCGAACGAGGCAAAGTCGGGCGGGAACTTCCGATCCCGCAGCCATTCCCACAGGAGGAGGACCACTAGGAAGCTGCCGAAGATGAAGGTGGTAATGTAGGCGATCTCCTTGGTGGAGAACGCAAAGGCAAGGGCGGCGGCCAGAAGATAGAGGTAGAGATCCTTTCGTTCATCAAGATACCTGATGACGGCGATGAACATTAGCATCTCAAAGGCCGCCACGACGATATCCATCCTGATGAAACGTGAGAAATAGAGGAAGCCGGGCGAGATGGCGAACATGGTGGCGGTGGCCAGAGCACCGTACCTTCCCAGCCACTTCCGCAGGAAGTAAGGTGCGGTGACGATGCCCACTCCGAAGAGCGCCGGAACTACGCGTGAAGTATAGTCACTGGCACCGAACAGGAAATAGATGACAGCGGTGGCGTGGTAGAGAAACGGGCCGTGAAGGAGGGGATTATGTATGAACCCTTGACCTCGGTACAACTCCCAGGAGTAGAAAGCGTGCATGCTCTCATCGTGGT
>CAZBJW010000114.1:12114-13466 GCA_964492135.1 uncultured Anaerolineales bacterium | reverse complement strand
CTTGGCCCCCAATTGCTCCAGCATACTGAGCACAGTGCTCTTGCCGCTGCCGATGTTCCCTGTCAGGCCGATGACATATTTCATCGCTCGCGCATTATATCATACTGGGCATCAGTTATCAATTGCCACATGGGACTGCATGCTATATAATGGGGTACTTCTGGGAGGGGCAGGAAGCGACGGTGACCAAGCGGCGGCTGTGGATGGCCTCCTTCGTGGTCTGTGTACTGAGTTGGATGGGGTTGGCGTACGTAGTCTTCAACACTGATCCCGCCGTAGCCTTGAATCGCCTCTCGTTTCTCGCACTGCTATTCCTGGCCCTCCTAACCACCCTGTCGCCCCTGGCACACTATCTGCATTTCCGTTTCACGGCTCGAAAATCCTATCGTAGCGACGTGTGGCGTTCTTTTCGTGAGGGAGGGCTGGCTGCCTTGTTCCTGTCGCTTTGCGCGTGGCTACGGATGGGACAGGCTCTGAACTGGATCAACGCGCTGCTCTTGCTGTGTGCCCTGGCACTGATAGAGGTATTCATCCTGATCAGAAGCTCGTAGTGGAAGGAGAACTGTGATGATCGAAGGGGTCAAGGTCAGGCGGCTGAGGTTCATCCCCGACGAGCGGGGGTATCTAATGGAGATGCTGCGTTCCGACTGGGAGGAATATGAGAGATTTGGCCAGGTATACGTAACGGCTGCATATCCTGGGGTGGTCAAGGCCTGGCATTATCATGAGCTACAGACTGACCATTTCGTCTGCGTGCACGGCATGGCGAAGATTGTGCTGTACGACCGTCGTGAGGACTCACCGACGCACGGTGAGTTGAACGAGTTCTTCATCGGGGAACTGAACCCGCGTCTGATAAAGATACCTCCTTCGGTGGTGCATGGCTTCAAGGGAGTGGGCCAGGATGTGGCTCTGATCGTCAACGTGCCGACAGAGCTCTACAACTACGATGATCCAGATGAACACCGGTTGCCTTATGACACCGAAGAGATACCGTATGACTGGTCTCTGGAGTACCGATAGGCTTGACAAGAGTCCATGGAACCAAGAAGGGCCCGCATCGCGGGCCCTATCGTTTTGCTGCGAGGTCTCACACCTACGGGTGGTTCAGATCTCATCGAAGGTGACATCCAGAAATAGCTCTGGGCCTACACTGCAGTTGCGATATTGCAGGTTGAAATCCTTGGAAAGGGGCACCGGATCAGACTCGCTGCGCACGATCCTCAGTCTGAAACTGACGTCTCCGTGTAAGGCAGGTCCATACGGCAGAGGGGTGAATTTCCAGAAACCGTGCGCCTCCATGGGGTCTCCCGTCTTGAAGTGCTCTGTACCTCCGCTCCACGTAAGCTCTA
>CAZBJW010000114.1:0-12104 GCA_964492135.1 uncultured Anaerolineales bacterium | reverse complement strand
TGGAGTACCGATTGGCTTGACAAGAGTCCATGGACCCAACACGGGCCCGCAGCGCGGGCCCTTCTCTTCTTCTTTGTCCATCCTGTTACCGGTGCCGGAAGACGATGTTGTGGAAGAACTCGGGTCCTTCCATGCAGTCGCGGATCTGCCAGGTGAACGGTTCCGACAGCGGGACGGGGTTGGCTTGACTCTGGACAATCTGTAGGATCGAAGTCTTGGTGCCATGGTATATGGGGTCGGGCACGGGGATGCTGAATTTGAAGCTGCCGGGCAGCTCAATCGGACTACCGGTGACCCAGAACTTGATGTATTCTCCCAGCTGCCACTTCACCGCGACGGCTCCTGTAATCGGGTTGCCCGCTGCGTCGAGTATCCGTCCCTCAATGGCCAGATTGCTGCAGCCTCTCCGGTCTGACTGCATGCTTCCTTCGACGTAGTAGTAGCTGTAGGATGGCTGTGGTGTGGCCGTAGCAGGACGCCTGGTTGGCGTGGCTGTGGCCGGTTGTGGCCTGGGCGTTGGAGTCGGAGCGGTGGCGCCGGACGCACGTGTCGGAGTGGCAGGCGATACAGGGCTCTCGCCCGTTGGGATGAGCAGTTCCGTACCGATGTGGATGAGGTCGCTCGTGAGACCGTTCAGATCCTTGATGGCCTGGACGGTGGTGCCGAACCGGATCGCGACGTGTCCCAGTGTGTCGCCGGCCTGCACGACGTAGGTGCTGTACGGCGGCGTCGGGCTGGCTACAGGCGTGGGCGTGTCCGTCGGCAGCGGAATCGGTGTCTCGGTGGGTGTGGACGTGTCCGTCGGTGCTGCGGTCGCTGTGTGCGTCGCCGTGGCGGTAAATGTCGGGATCAGAGTCTTGGTCGGAGTGGGCGACGGACCACGAGCACCGGTAATCAGAGACCCCAGCGAACAGCCAAGAGATCCCAGCATCAGAGCACTCACAACTAGTAGGACCGAAGCTGTCTTGCGGTTAATGATCTAGCCCTCCTCCTGTCAGTACTTGTTCTTGGAGGCTGTGATCACCCATTGGCGACCGCAGGCCTCCGCTTGGCAGGCCCCACATCTTTTTGGGAGCAAGATCGCTCTGACCTCGGATACCTTGAGCGTTTGCCACCTCACTCCACTGAAACGGCAAGTCCAGACACTGGCCCGCAGGCCCACGCCCAATAAGCTAGTAGTTGGCCTTGAAATCAATGATGACCCATTGACGTCCGGTACCCGTCGGCGTGCAGTCGATAGTGTCTGTCTCGAAAGGTACCGTCTCCGAGAGCGGGTTCCCGTTGGCATCCACCACTGCCACGAACCAATTACCTGCCCGGGGCCCCTGGGAGAAGATGACGTCATAATAGCCAGCACTCTTGCCGGGATCAGTAGACGTCACGCGCGTCACTTCCCAGCCCGCAGTCCATACTTTCACGTGTACACCACTTACCGGCGCTCCGCCGGCGCCCCATACGGTACCCTCGAGGAAGGTAAGGCCGCAATTGGGGAAGTATTGCCTGTACGCCAGAGCGTACCGGTATGAGGGGGTCGCGGTCGCTGTTGGTGCCCTCGGCGTCGGCGTGGCGGGACGCCTCGTCGGAGTCGGCGCCGGAGGCCTCGGAGTGGCCGTAGGCGTAAGCATGGGAACCAGAGCAGCATACCTTGCACTCGCTTCTGCTGTATCAGCCACAGGCATTTCCATGGCGGCTTCGTAACAAGACCGCGCGGCCTGATAGTCCCGCGCCGCCATGCGGGCATCTCCACAGTGCAGGTTGGCCTGGTAGAGCACCAGGAACTGCTGATCGGGAGAGATGTCTGCTTCAGGTTGATATACCATGCTCAGCTCCTGCAAAGCCTCCTGGCAGACTCCCTGAAAGCGTGCGTAACTCTGCAAGAATTGCTCAGCCACTGCCCGCTCTGCAAGAAGCGAATCATCCTGAGGGCGAACTTGGAGCGCCCCGTCGAACAATTCCATGACCTCATCATGCACACTGGATGGGTCACCGGCCTCCTGGAGCTTCTGTTCGGCCAGATTGAGGTAGCACCCCACGAGGAGAGACTCCACTTCATCTTGCCGATAAGTCACGCTTTGGCTCCTCAGGCGCTCAAGCGCTTCGAGCGCGCCGCTCCAGTCGCGAACGGCGTAGTGCATCTCTGCTTCTTCGAACAACGAGCGAAGAACGTCCTGACGCTCGACGAATCCGATCCAGTAGTCAACGTCCCCAAAATTGGGATCTGCGGCCCGGATCATCCGCCACGCCCACAGCGCCTCATGCCACCTCTCGTCCCGGGTCAACGCGAGTGCTCTATCGTATTCGTCCCCCAACTGCTGGAGTAGCTGCGCCCTGTCCAGACCATCCGCTGCCACCGCATCATCAGGCGCCAGACTGAGAATCTCTTCGTAGAGCTCAGCGGCCCTGGCATGGTCGCCCGCTGCCATATAACCTCTCGCCAATTGGTGTAACTCCTGCAGATGAGTCAGTTGATCTCTCGTTGTCCTGGCGGGCAGAAGCCACCGAGTCTGAATGGTGTAGGCCAGCCCAACCAGAACCGCTACTGTGGCCAAGACACCCGCCACGAGCAAGACGGCCTTACCAACTCTACGCATCCAGGGCCGTGCTCTGGATACTTGCTCCTGGCTCAAAGATGCCTTCAAACGAAGGCCGGCCACGATCTGTTGTAGTTCGGGGTCGCCTGGAAACTCGATTGCCAGCTGGGAGAAGAGCGCGAAGGCCTCAACCCACTCCTCCGCCTCAAAATGAGCTACAGCTTGCTCATATAGCGGGTCCTTAGCCCAGGCTGGTTTTTTATCCGCGTCCTGCACCATTTTCCAAGACACCTCTAGACCGTGCAGTTCCATCGCCGAGGAACGCGGCGCGCATCGCGCAGACCCCGTGGGATGTGCTAGCCAAGGTTGGCCAGGGTCTGCAGCAGGTGCGGAATGGCGGGTCCCAGGATCACCGCAAACAGGGCAGGGAAGATCAGGAAGACGAGGGGGAACAGCATCTTCAAAGCAGCTTGGCGTCCCTGTTCTTCGGCTCGGTATCGCCTGAGAACGCGCATCTGTTCAGCGTGAATCCGCAAAGCCTTGCCGACGCTGACGCCAAGCTGATGGGCCTGTAACACAACAGCCACAAAGGTGGCAACATCTTCCACACCCGTCCGAGTCAGTAGATCCTCGAGGGCTTCCACTCTGCTTCTGCCCATTCTGATCTCGTAGACTACTCGGTCCAGTTCCCGTGCCAGTTCATGTTGCCATCTCTCAGCCACCTTGAGCAGGGCCGAATCGAAGCCCAGGCCGGCATCAATACACACCACCAATAGATCTATACAATCCGGCAGAGCGCGCTGAATGTTCTTCTTGCGTCCGGCAATCCTCCACCGCAGCCACACTATTGGTGCATAGAACCCGAGGGCGCCTCCGAGGAGACCGCCAAACAAGGCCACACGAGCGGATGAACGGCTGACATAGACAAGAGCCCCAGCAACCAGTCCCAGTGCTACCGCGATCAGCAATCTGGCTCCCACGAAGTCTATTGGCGTCAGATCGAGAGGCCTGCCCGCTTGAGCCAAATCGCGTTCCAGCTCCTCGATGTTGCGGCTGGGAGTCAGTCGCCCGGCAAGTCGGAGCACGCTATGCACGATAGGCTTTATCACTCTCTCGAAAAATGGCTCCGAAAGCTCGATCTCCTGGACACTAGCCTTCAGGGTATAGCGCCTGACGCGATCATCCAGCGTCTCAGCACTAAGCCGGCGTACTCGGAAGCCGACCGAAAAGACGAAGATGCTCAGGCCAACGAGGACCGCCACCATCCATGACAACGTCACAGGTTCGAGTTGCATCATAGTGAGGATTCCCCTCTCGCTCTAGCCTAGACCTCGATATCCATGATCCGCTGCGTTAGCACGAAGCCCAGGGCCATACATGCGACAGCTCCAAAGGGGATGCACAGAGTAGGTCCCGGTTCGAAGAGCCGCATCATGTAGGTGGGACTCATCACGAACAGGACACCGCCCACCAAAAAGGGCAGTCCGACCAGGATATAAGCAGATCCCCTCTGCATGGCCGTCAGGCTTTGGATTTCTCGCTTGATACGGACCCGCTCCCGGATCGTATGACCGACGCTTTCCAAGATGATGGTCAGGTTGCCGCCCACTTCGTTGTGAATGGCTATCGCAGTGACGATGAGCTCCAAGTCATCACTTTCCGCCCGCATCAGGAGGTTCCCCAGAGCTTCATCCATGCTCAGCCCGAGGCTAACCTCACGAACCACCCTGGCAAACTGGGTGGCCGCCGGGTTCGGCAAACGCCTCGACACGTAGTCAAATGATTGCAGCAGTGAATAACCTGCTCGCATAGCAGCAACAATCAGGTTGAGGACATCCTCCAATTGGTTGTTGAAGGCCCTGATTCTTTGTCCCTGCCTTAACCTGACGTACAGCGTGGGCAGAATCGCGCTGCCCACCCCCAACACCAGGGCAGATAACCAAAACCGGGAAATCAAATATCCGATCAGCACGCCCGCAAGCACCACGATCACGTTGATGACTAGGTACTCCGGTACAGTGAGGGGCAAATCGGCGCGCAGGAGATCCCGCCTGACACCCTCGACGAGACCACGGCGAGCCATTGCTGCATCGAGCCGGCGGAATACCGACTGCCTACCCGGCGCCGTCTCCGCCTCGGCCCGACCCCGGCCCACGTAACGACCCATTCGCTCATCCACGCCGCCAGCGGCCAGTTGGGCTATTCCAAAGAACAGCAGCAGGACGGCGAAGGCCGCAAATATGCCCACCAGGGTGAAAACGGTCATCTGTACACCTTCCTCAACCGATGTCCAACGGTTCGTTTTGCATAGGCGCGGCGCTGCCGTTCAACGGAACAGCCAGCGTGAGCGCGAAGAGGGGATCTCCAGTGTGTCCTCTTGCCGATCAGCCTCCACAATCAGTTCCACCAGCTCAGACACTGCCCGCGCCGGAGAACTACCAGGCGCATCCAAGACGAACGGAATGCCTCTGTTGGCAGCTTGAGTTACCAGCCGACCATCGCTGGGCAACGTCACAGATATGGGATACCCTAAGCTCTCAGCGATATCAGTGGTCTGGATGCCCCAACCAGCAGAGAACCTGTTACCCAAAATCACCACCTTCTCCCGCGGGTACCCCAAATCCTCGGTGAGTTGCAGCATGCGTCTCAGGTTATGCAGGGCGGGTACCTCAGGAGTAGTAACCAGCACGATTCTAAAGGACGAATCCAGGATGGCCAAGGCTGACGAATCCAGGCGAGCCCCGACGTCCACAATGACAAACTTGTGTCGCTGTTTGAGGATTTCCAGAACTCTAGTCACGAGAGGGGGACCTACCTTCTCAGCCTCCTCAAAGGCGGGAGGCGGGAGGAGCACCTTGACACCAGAGGGATGGGTCAGCATCACCTCCTCGACCAACTCCGGCGTCAGATCGTCCGTGTACGGTAGCAGGTCTCCCAGGGTCGCTTGTGGCCAGAGGTTGAGCAGAACAGAAACATTTCCAAAGTGCAGGTCGCCATCAAAGAGGCACACGGCCTCGCCGGTCTGTTTGCGCAGAGCAACGGCCAGATTCACCGCAATCACGGTGCATCCTACCCCACCCTTGGCACTGAAGACGCTAACCAGTCGCCCCTTCGTGTCACCCGCACCGAATTGGTCCTCCTCCTGCACCCCTTGGAGACGCCTGAAGCTCTCCAACTGCAGCATTTGATCAAGTGCCTCCACCAGCCTGGTCTCAGCCGACGATTGAGTAACGAAGCCCCGGGCACCTGCGAGAAGTGCTTGCTGCACGTATTCCATGTCTTCATCTGGGGCGACAAGCATAATCAACGACGTGGGAAGGGCTGCGGCGATGGCGCGGATGAACTCGATGTCCGCCTTGCTCTCTGAGGCACCATCGACGATGACAACGTCAGGCATCACGGACCTCACCGCGGCCAATGTCTCTGGCCCAAAATCCCTTGTATCAACGACCTTCAGGTCGCTGGACAGGCTCACCACCCGTCGAATTCGTTTGCGGCCTGCATCCGATTCGCTCAGTATGATAACGCTACGTGCTTCCGGCACTCACAACGCTCCTTGCCTAGTCCAGGGGCTCGGGTGGTGTGATTCCATACCGTTCCGCCAGGTAGTTTATGGTCACCACTTCCACGTCGAAGAGCCGCTCGCTCGTAGGGGACCGCAACGCGAAATCTATCACGCCACCAGAGTCTTTGAGGTACTTGAGAATCACTGCCTCTTGGGGATCAGCGATGAGTACTATCAGTCGCTCCACCGGCTGCTGTGCCTCTTCGGATTCCTCCTCCGTCGGCTGCCTGCTGGAGACGATCTGAAGGATCTCCAAGTCTTGAACAGCGGTCAAGGCCGCCAGCCCGCCGCGAGGAACCTCTTCCTGATAGGTCTTTCCGACCACATTGATAGAAAACAGCACGTCAACCTTGTCGCCAGCGTGCAGCACACCGAAGCGACTCATCAAATCTGTGGCCCGTAGTGCCACGGCCACTTCATCTTCCTCGAGAGCCTCGGCAATACTGACCTCGACCTCTTCTGGCGCAGCTTCTCCTGTCACCTCCAACAGATTCTGCGCAAGGAGCATCTCCCCTTGGTTCAGCTCGGTGAGCGTAATCCTGCCCACGGCATCTTCTGTCTTCAACACCGCTCCAGACCGTATGGCATCCTCAGGCAACTCTCTTATCTCCACGTCTGCGTTGGTCAAGGTGGAGCGACGAGCGACATAGCGAGAGGCTACCACCACAGGACGTGTAAGTGCAGCTTGGGGTTCAGGGACCTCAACAGTGGAGATAGCAGCCCTCAGCGCCAACATCGCCGCCACGCCGGCCAAGACAGCCAGCACAGCTCCTGCTACCATCCATATAATACCTCTCCGTCTTCGTAACATCTACTCATTTCCTCCGCCGGTATCTATTGGGTGCCTCTCATGGCACCCCACCGTTCCAGGGAGTTCCCGCCCATGGGGCTAGAACTATAGTGCCTTTGGTAACCACTGTCAACAATAACGTCCCTGCATGCTCCCTGCTGCCAAGGCAATATCACAAAGCTGCGACTACCAGGCCTGGAGCCTAGGCTGCAAGCCCACGGTCAGGTTGGAAAGATCCTCCACCATGGGTCCTACAGCGTACGCCCCAATGGTGTTGGCGTCGACATAGCTGATGCGGAAAGGAGCGAACCCTTGCACGATCACAAACTTGTTGGGGGTACCTCCTGGCCTAGGAGTATGCACGTTGACGATGACATCCACGCTGTGCTGGCGCCCCGCCGCAGGGCCGACCGTCAGGCGGACCGTGTATGGGATGCCCGGGTCACTGGCTGGGGCATCAGGCCGGACTTTCAGGGTGAACCGCGACTCGCTAACATCCCTGATACGCTTGATCGCGTCACCGGGATCCGATGCAAAGACGTTTTCCCACGGAGTGCCCGGCGGCAAGAGGATGTTCCCTTGTAGAGGTACCTTGCTCTCATCGAAGCCATTGAAAGCGCTGGTGACAAGGTAGATGTCCACAGTACCATCCTGAGGGACATTGATCTCACCCTCTCTGGCATACAGTGTGAAATCGGAGCCGACATCGCCGTACTTGAAAGTCGCGGAGGCCCAACGTCGGACGCCCAACCCTGTCTGCTCCCGTGCCCTGACAGTCAGAGCGCTGAGGTAGCTAGTATCGGTGATAGGATTGGTCGCGTAGACGGTCATGTCCACCGCCACCTCGTCGGCCCCGGATGGCAGAATCACCGGGTTCTGGCTGAACGTCAGAGTCGGAGTGATCGGTGCCCCTGGTGTCTCCATGAACTCCCAGTCCAACAGGAATAGGGCATCCTCGTCCCAGGGTGACGGCCCACTCTTTCTCAGCGTGAGGGTATACGTCACAGGGTTGCCTTCGCTGGGAAAGGCCGGTACGTCAGGATTCACCGGAGGGCTTATTTCCATCTCCAGGTCAGGGATGTTCCACACGTATCCGCTGTAGACCACGGCCACAAACTCCTGCCCCTTTTCCCAGCACGTGGCCATCTCCTGGGCGGCGAAGTCATTGGAAACACCATCAAGCATAGCCAGCTGATCTCCAACCATGGGCGGCGTATTCCCGTAACCCTCGCACAACCATCGCTTTGAGATATCTTTGTTGGTGTTGGACTGGCCTGTAGCGCCGCTAAGGTATTCGACTGGGCCGGGCACGAGATTCCGGATGTCGAGGAGCACGAAACCCTTGTAGTCAGCCGTTCCGTCGTTGGTGGATACGCCGTCTCCCAAGACACAGGCGCCCACGTAATCTGGCGGGTCGTCGGCCGGGGGAACATCGCAGTCGATGGCTCCGCTTTCCATGGCGTCCTTCTCTGCCCTCTCGGGAACGAATCCCTCCGTTGGGAGATAGACAGTTACAGGGCCGTATCTCCCATCCCAGACGACAGGGGCCGAATCAGTGGGATAACCTGGCCCACCATTGTCGGGAGCGGCGTATTTGTTGGCCAAGAGATCCAGCTGGAGTTCCGGGTATCCCTCCCTGTACTCATACCTGCGCACGGCGATGGGGAGAAGCCCGCCGGCAGCCGTGGCGTTGCAGTGCGCACGCGCACCCACTCCAGCCCCTTGGCGGTTGAAGATCATGGTGAAGTAGGTCTCAACCACGGTCTGAAGAGCCACCCTGACAGCAGCTCCACTCACCTGGATACCCTTGGCCAGCCCTGCTCCGTCGCCTTCCTCTGGGGTATACAGTTCCTCACTGCCACCATTAGCCGCGATGTAGTCCACGGCAGCCTGGTAGGCCCCGGCTTCGTCGCCGCCAAGCGAGAATTCGGTAGCCGCCGCTAGGCAGGCCGCATCAGCCATGTTTTGCAGGTCGCGCCTTACGACATACAAGTGGCCGCCGTCGATCGCCAGCGCGGTCAGGGCGATCAAGGCCAACATGAGAAGAATTGTAACGAAGACAGCCGCCTGGCCTCGTTCTCCGCCCGGGTTCTCTACATCCATTTGATCACCTCACCGAGACTTCCGTCATTGAAACCGCATGACAACCATCCTGGATACGGGAAACGGCGAAGATATGATCGGTCCGATGATGGGCAAAGAGGATACGACCGGCAGGTCGTAGTCATAGCCTACAGTCACAGTGATGGCTTCTCCCGATTGCGGCGTCAGCCCGGTATCGGGGCAGGTAACGACACCTGACGTCAGGGTGATAGCTATCTGATCTTCTTGTATGGCGTCCACTTCGGACCATACCGCATCCTTTACGGTGTCACACAGGATCGGATCATAGTATCCGCCATCTGCCTTTCGGTCCCTCAACCACAGCGATCCCGCTCTGGCGCCCTCACGCGTGGCGTTGGAAACTCGCACGTAGGCAAAGAACAGCAAGCCAAACTCTATGATTCCCATCAGAAGCAATAGAACTACCAGGATTATGAGTGCCGTTTCGACCATGGCCTGTCCCTCTTGGCCGGTCTTCACGTTAGTTCTCGACAGCATATGAACGCCCCAACCCTTGGTCGCGGAAATCCCGCGGCCGGACTCACGGTGAGCTGGAAATCGGACCTCGCCCGCCGCGCTCGATGCGCATGGTGGCCGTGGCGGTCAGGTCAATACTATCTACGCCAATCACCAAGCCCAGGAGAGGTGTGTGCTGGTGAGTGACGGACACCTCAACCGGGCAACCGCTACGATACACGTCATAGACCTCCGTGGGCTGCTCGGCCACAATAGGATCACACTCAGGATAAGGATAATCGACGCTCCATACATCCCTGCTGGCCAGTGGGCCAATGGTAGCGTCCACAGCCTGAAGGATGACGGCCTCTCTGGCAGAATCTATCTGCTCCATCATGGCTTTAGTGCCATCTGACGTTCTGCTGTCCTGGTAGATGGCCCCAGCCCGCGCCCCTTCCCGGGCTGCATTGTTGACCGCCACCCACTTATAGAAGAGGATGCTGCCATCAATGATGGCGGTTATCACGGGGACAATGATGAACAAGGTCACCAGCGCGAATTCGACCAGGCCTTGCCCCGCCTCGTCACCTGACTCCATCTCGTCCTTCCGCATCCCCATTGCTACACACCTGGTTGTGAAGTTGATTCTCATTGTCGAAGAGTCTGTCGACGATGCTGCTAGAGAAGAGGTCTCTCGTGCACACTACGCACGCTGCCCATGACTTGATCCCGCGTGGAGCTACCTGAGCGTGCCTGAAGCGGGCACGAGGAGAACTTGCCTGGGAAGATAGACCCAAGCTGACAGGCCACGCCATCGATGAGGCCAACTGTGAGCCTGCTGCACGCCTTGTGCTGCCGGGCGCTCAAGGAGCAACTCGCTGGGTAGTCAATAGCCGCGGCAAACACACCCATTCGTCGCGGCACAAGTATAGAGCCTCTGGTCGAGTTGGCAAGGTGCGCACGTCCCGCGCCAGAAACGCACGCTATTCTAATAGTGTATGACAAATCCGCAGCGACGTCAAGCACTTGACAAGAACCTATCGGTGTTGTTCTGTAATCGTGCCCAAGGACTGCCTTGTATACCCTGATCTGTGCCCTCTGCCCAACGTTTGTTGCCAACCCTGGTCATTAATGCACAGTGGTCTGGTCTTGACGACATTATACCGGGCGCGCATTAAGGGCCCATAAAGCCGGGATTAAAACCCTATTAAGGGTGCGAGCCTCCTTCTTCGAACCGCGACTTCGATGGTACCTGTGCAGTTTGACTCCCACACCCTTACCCCCCTTCCTGCAGGAGCAGCTTCAGACAGCATCTTCGTCCGCGTCCTGATCCTCGTGCCGGCCGTAGCACGCATCCTGACCTCCGCAGGCCCCGTTTCCAGTCATTGCAACGCAATGTGAGGAATATGCCATCATGGAAGCATTGTCAAGTGATATCGCACCAATATCGGTTAAGATATGGTTAAGGCTGCATGATAGCCTATCCGAGAACTGTCCGTTGGTCCTGAGTTGCCTCTGGCTACGCGCGAGAGCCGAGGATCTGGGCGGTCGCCATTCTGCCGCGCCACGACGACTGGCTGATTCTGGGGCGGGACGGCCTCCGTACCACGACCGGATGGACGGGGCCTTCTATGCAGGCGCCTACGTTTCTGTGCGGTGGCCGGAGGGGTGCTTGACGCCGCCGTGATTCCGTTGTATACTGACAGAAATGCGGCCGAGTTGGTCCCCATAGGGAAACGTGGATTCACGAGGGGCCACGTTGTGGTGAGCGCACGGCGGACTGCCAAGGAGGGAGGTGGACAGAGATGACAAGGTATGTCTTGGCCGTCTTGGGACTGGTCTTCCTGCTGTGGCTACTGGGCCTGGCGGGAAGCGCCTTGGGCGCGGGAAAGACGTACACCGTCAACACCACCAGCTACACGTACGACGGCGCGTGTGACCCGCTCGACAGTGGCGACTGTACGCTGTGGGAAGCCATTGAGGCAGCGACGGCCGCCCCTTTGACCGACACCATCGCCTTCGACATCCCGATCACCGACACCAACTACAGCCATAACACCGCGGGTGTGTGGACCATCGTTCTCACCCAAACTCTGCTCTCTCTCGTTGGCACTATCGTGGATGGGACCACCCAGGCCACAAACCTCCTCTCAGACACCAACCCCTACGGCCCGGAGATAGAGATCTCGGGAGAGGGTCAACCCTCTGGGCAAAGTTGCTGGGTGATTGGATCGGGAAACACCATTAAGGGGCTGGCCATCAACCGCTGCCCGGCCTACGGCCTGTGCGTCACTGGAGATGACAATACCATCATCGGCAACTACATGGGTACCGATGCCACGGGTTCGTCCGACGTCAGCATGACCACTGATGGGATCATGCTTGGCAATGGAACCGAAAACAACACCATCGGCGGGCCGAGTGAGGCCGAGCGAAACGTCATCTCCGGCATGGTCGGTGGCATCCGCATCTTCCAGACTCCGGCTGAGGGAAACACCACCGGCAATGTCATCGAGGGCAACTACATCGGCACCGACCGCACAGGTACCGCACCATTGCCGAATGATGACTATGGCATCAAGATCGAGAGCGGTGCCCACGACAACACTGTTGGCCCCAACAACGTCATCGCCTATAACAGCAAGGATGGCGTTTGGGT
>CAZBJW010000113.1:2238-13557 GCA_964492135.1 uncultured Anaerolineales bacterium | reverse complement strand
GGCTGGCTCACCCGGTACACAGTCAAGCCGCTGGCATCCTGGTAGACGCCTTCCAGAGGGAACACCCGCTGCGCATACTCCTCGACTTTGGCGCGCGTGTCTGAGTACGGCGGCCGGTTGGGCACGATTGGCTGAAACACCAGATAGCGGATATCGAAGAAGTAGACCAACTCCTCGGCCTGGGCTTTGTCCTGCTCGATGCGCGCCGGAGCCAACTGCTCGTAGAGCTCCAGTCGCGCGATAGAGTCGAAGATGGGTATGCGGCGGAAATACTCGAATTTGAAAGGCGGGTTGCGGGAGATGTTACCCGATGGCAATCGCTTCTGATGAACGCTCTGGTAGTACTGCGCCTGAGTGCGCTCTACCCCCACCACGCCGAAACTGTCGCGCCAGCCCAGGGGAAACTCCAGGATGGCGAAGTCCCCCGGTTCCTCCGCCAGGTTGTAGTACCAGTCGGGGGCCCTGGCATCGGTCAGGGGCACCGGGATGGCCAGGTGCTCGGCGAGAATCAACAGCGACAGTAGGCCTCCCACGCCGAGGAGCACCTTCCGGCTCCTGAAGCGACGCAAGATGGCCAGCGCTGTGAAGCCTACCAGAATCGCCATACAAAGCATCAGCGTAGCGCTGAAACGATTCGGAGCGCGATTGGCTCTTATGACAGGGATGTAGTGCAGCACGATGAATGGGAGGGGCACATTGACCGCCAGACCATCCAGGTCGAAGGTGGAACGGCCGTTGATATGCAGAAGGGGTCCCATGGCCAGCACCGCAGAGGCGAGGGCACCTACGGCCCAGGCTTTCGTGCGGCTCCAGTATCTCACACCGGCCCACAGTGCCATAATGAGCACCACCCAACCGAGGAAAACCGTATTGACGTCCACAAAACGGGCTGTGCCCTCGCGCACCATCGTCAGTTCTTCAGTCCAGTCATGGCCCAGGAGAGGATGGAGCGCCGTGGGTGTAGTGAAGCCAAACAGGTCCACCAGGAGCTTCTCAGACTGCCCCCATCCCTCGAAAGCATATTCGGTATTGAGGAACCCTCCCAGGATGGGGATCCCTACCCAGAAGTAGGTGGCCAGTGCGGTGAGGAGTAGAAGCCCGAAGCGTTTGCCAAACTCCAGGCTCAGAACACGCCGTCGTCCTGCGAAAACTACGACAATGACGGTGAGGAAGGCCAGGAACACGCCAAAGAGCATCTCCCCTAGGAGAGCAAGTGTGGCGAACACTCCTGCCAGGATCGGGTTGCGCCGCCCTGATTCTCTGACCGTCTTCACCACAAAAAGCGTGTAGAACGGTATCCACTGCGTGCTCACCATGTTGTAATGGCCCAGCGCAGCGTAGATGAAGTGAAACGACCCGAAGGCGTAGATCAGTCCTCCGATGAAAGCTGCGGCATGAACCGTGAGGGCACTCGCGTGGGCCTCGGTATCATCAGTTGCCAGGAGATAGCGCAGCAACAGATAGGTCCCGTACCCCGAAAAGGTCAGGGCGAAGATATTCAGCAGATTGGCGATTGCGGGCAGGCCAAAGAAGGCCTGCAGAGGTACAGACATGAGGGCGTTGAAGAGATGGTAGGTGTAGAGCACCAGGCTGATACCCAGCGGATAGAAGATGTAGCTCGAGTACAATGGATTGGAGTGGAGATCGAGAGCGGCGTGCTTGAACCACCACATGTTCCAGATGAAGGTATACTCGTCGAAGGCCCAGATGTCCGTGCCCATGACGTGAGTGTTGAAGTGAGTGACAAGAGGATAACTGAGGATGAGCGACAGGATCGCGTACACGGCGATGACCAAGAGATGGGTGAAAACTCCCTTGCGGAGCAAGCTGGCCACAAAGGGCCTCCTCGGTTCTACTTCGTTGCAGCCAATGTTATCACAGGCTGAGGGGCTCAGCAACCCAGTCAGAAGGAGCGGGAGTGCGCTACGGCTTCTCGTAGAGTGTCAGGCGCTCAGTGCCGAAGCTGTAGTGAGTGGGTGAGTATCCTCGTTCTATGAACCAGCGGTCCAGGGAGCTAGTCTGAGGAGGCAGGCCGTCGGGAATCAACCAAAAACGCGAATGACTGCTCGCCAGCCCCGTGAGCAGGGCTAGTGAATCCTCTGATAGAGGCTGCTCTCCCTCGAAGAGGCCGTAGGACGGCAGATGCCCCTTGTAGTGGTTCTGCAGAATAGCTGTCTCCGGGGGAGAGTTCTGGATGATGGCATCGCCCGGGTGCGAGTTGGCTTCCAGGTAGTGCAACATACGGACGTAATCCCCATGGCCGTCGCTCTTGTACCGGGCCAGAGAGAGCGCCGTACTCCCGATGAGCAGCAATGGTATAAACACGAAGAGATACAGCTTGTGCCACGAGTGGAGTTCGCGATGGCGGATGGTGAGGATCAGACCCCATGTACACAGCATGACCAGCACCACGTTGATGCTCAAGGATATCCAATCAACCTTTACCTGGGGAAAGGTCTGGACCCAGGCGAAGTCCAGGTTCTCCGGGCGCAGGAAAGCCAGAGTTCCTCCCAGCTGGGAGTACCGAGGGTCGAAGAAGGTCACGGGGTCGAAGAGTGGCAGACCCGTGTCCAGCAGTGCCTGCTGGTGATGTATGAAATGAACGCTCAAGCCGAGCACTTGGACCGCCATGCTCACCGCGAACAGCGCCCAGAAAGCGGCTATCCATTTGCCCCTCAATCTCTCAAGCAGTGGCGCCATCATGATCACGAGCAAAGGGAGAATGGGCACCAGAAAGCGCGGGCCCCAGGCGAAGCCTCCGTGCCACATGAACCACTTGGCATATATCAACACATAGGAGAGGCTAGTCAGGACGAGGAACAGGGCTTCCAGCCGATGGCGTCGAAAGAAAAGCAGCCAGGATGGTATCACGGCCAGCAGAATTGGAGAGTAGAGAAAGATACTGCGTCCAGGGCTCATGAGCAGCCCAAGGAAGCCTGTCGCCCATGGGGTGGAGAAGGATTCCCCCAATGATACATAGCCAGTACTGAGGGGATTCCCGAAGCGGAGGTAATTGTAAGCGCCGATGAGGAAAGCCCACATCAGCAGGGGGAGCGCGAAGGCGAGTACCTCAGGCCAGGTCTTGGACAGGACCTGTGAGGGGTTGGCTCGCACCTTTGACCCCTCTGTCATGCCCTCCGCTCGAAGCAGATAGGCTATCAGAGCGCCCAGGTAGAGCGGCCCCAGGACAAAGTTGGCGAACCTTGCGGCTATGGCCAGGCCTAAGAAGACTCCTGAGAGCAAGGCGGCCCTGAGATTCGACCGCTTCCTCTCCGTTGGAGTCAGATGGAGCAGGAAATAGGCAGCCGCCACCAGGCTGAGCGCGCTGAGAGGCTCGCTGAAGAAATACTTGGAGTAGGGCCAGGCCATGGTTCCCAGGCCGAAGACCAAACCGCTGATCACTGAGGTGCGAGGCGAGTAGCCGAGGCGTCGGACATACAAGAAAACCAACATGCCGGTCACGGCGGTGGTGATAACATTGAAGAGCATGCCAGTCTGCACCACGCCCCAGAACGGCACCACCATGCCCACCCACACCAGAGGAGTTGTCAACATCGACATGGAGAGGCCCTTGTGGCAATAGAGTTCTCCGTCAAGGCCGAAGTCTCCCTGTTGTAGTCCCATCCAGCGTATCTGGTTGATATCATAGTCTCCACGTCGCGCCAGGCTCTCTGCCACCGAGAACATGGCCTGCCCATCGCTGGAATGAAGGACGCCGCTGTAGGTGAGCAGGTAGACGGAGAGGAGCAGAAAGAGGAGGCCCAGAGCGAGGGCCCTATCGTTACTCTTCACGGACATGATAACTGTACAAGTCTCCGCCGTCGAATTCGTACACTTCTGTACTTCCCGAGTGGGCTTCCAACCAGGCATGAAGTTCGGCCGTTTGTGCATCTTCCCCGAATACCCATAGCTCATCATGGGCCATCGTTAGGGCAGACAACTCGTCGTCTTCTGGAGAGAGGTAGATGCCGATTTGTCCCCTCAGGAACGGATAGAAGCGTTGGTAGAGGGCCTGATCGGTAAGGATGAGGCCTGCCTGGCTGGGGGTGGACTGTGCCCGGAGTAGGTCCATGACGGGCCGATACTGCTCTGCAGCATAGCGGCTGGAGCGATAGGCGTGACCCAGCGGATAGAGAAGGACGAGAAGGGCAACGGTGACGCAAATCAGCAAACCGGCGGAGGATCGCCGCTGTAGAGTGACCACACGCGGCCTCCGCACGTCGAAGAGTATGAGACCATACTCGACGGCCAGGGCGACTATCAGCAAAGTCCTGAAGAGAACGGTAATCACCAGGAGCCAGTGTTGCTCCGGCAGGATGATGAAGAAGCCAGTCGCCTCCAGAAAGTTCAGGATGTCTAGGAGGATGATGTAACCCACGCCCCTCAAGTTGGGCAGCATGAGGACAGCGAAGGGGATCAGCTGCACGATGAACTGGGGGCTGTACCCCTTGCTGTAGAGGATGAAGAGGTTGACGGTCAGTCCCATCAAGGCCACCGTCCTCAGAGGGTCCTCGTAGTCAACACGACGGGTGTAGAGCCACACGAGTATCAGAAGAAACACGAGCGTCACGGCAGGCCAGGGAATTGATGTGGGGTGAGTGCTGAAATCGCTGGGGAGGCTCAGCCGATCTGCGGTCACCACCCCGTACGAATAGTAGCCGTCGAGCAACGCCCACACGGTTTCCCACGAAGAGCGACCCAACATGTTAGCGAAGAAAGCCCACAGGAAGCCCGCATTCACCCAGAGAAACGGTAATGCTATCACGAGCATGGTTACGCACGTGGCAAGGAGGAAGGCGGCCTTCCGTCGGATGCCTGCCAGGACTCTGAGCCCCACCGGCAGGAGCAAAATCGGGAACACCTTCACCCAAAAGCCCAGACCGGCCATCACGCCAGCGGCTATTCCCTTGTGTCTAAGCAGTAGATAGAGGCCCAGCAGTAGGAAGAAGAGCGGCATGGAGTCGCTCCACCCGGTCCAGATGTATAGAGGCGCGAAAAGGCAGGCGTAGATCAACGCGCATGTGAACGCTTTCGCTTTGTCGTACAGTTGCAGAGCGATGAGGTAAATGAGGACGAAGTTGCCCAGTTCGAAAGGCAACAGGGACAGGCCGAGGAACGTGTTGTACCAGAGTCGCGGATCGGTCCACGGGGGGATAAACAGGCTAAGGCGATACACTGTCACTACGAGCCAGGAGAATAGCGGTGGCCATTCCAGCCAGTAGTGAACGAAGGGATAGAGGCCTCTGTCTGACCATTGCGCAAAGGGCAGGAAGCTGGTGTTGTAGTCGGAGTAGTCGGCGAAAAAACCGCCCGGGCGATACAAGAGGAGGGTCATCAGTCGAAAGGCGACGAAGAGCACCGAAAAAAGCACGAAGGTGCGGTGACTGTAGTAAATCTGTCGGGCTCTCTCAAGCATTGAGACCTCTGAGGCTCTTGCTTGCTCGCTAGGGCAGAAGCACCCCACGAGCCACGCGAAGCAAGGTGGGCGGGTGGAGCAGCATGTTAGAATAGGCGACGTTGGCCATGGGACAGTAGCATTCGCCCGCAGCAATGCTGCGACGCATCTCCTCGGCTCGCTTTCCCAGCCAAATGGGTGCGAGATCATAGTTCGTTTCCCGGAGGTTTCCCAGAGGCTCAGCGCGAGTGCAGCAGGCCCAGACGTCCCCGTCAGGGGCAATGTGCGCTGAGGAGAAGCCAGCGTAGCAGGGAATAACTTGCCTTTCCTCGAACAGTATCCTCTTGGCCAGGTCGTAGTAGTGTTTCCTGAAGGCCTGCGTTATTCTGGCCAGGCCCGAGAAACTGCCGTTCTTGCTCTGAGCTGTTAGGAAATCCGAGATTGCGGCATATTCTTGGGGTGAGGGGGCGATATCCATGCCCGCGGTGTTCAGCTCTACCCGTTCCTCTGCTATTTCGCTGATGTAAGAATCGGCCTCGAGCTTGTGCAGTTCCTCGTAGATCTCGCGAATGCGCTGCACGTTGAATCGGGAGACAACGGTGTGCACGCCTAGCGTGAGATGGGGATAGTCCAGCTGGCGCAGAGCTCGATAGGTCTCCAGGGCCTTCTGGTAGCTCCCTTCCACGCCTCTGATTGTGTCATGCTCCTCGCCTACCCCATCCAGAGAAACGTTCACTCCAACTTGGATGCCCTGTACGGCCCGGAGGATCTCTTCAACCTTCCGGGGAACCACCCGCGTCAACAGCGCGTTGGTGGGAATGGTGACTATGGAGGGTCGACATGACTGGCAAGCGGCAGTCACGAGCTCCAGTATGTCGTCCCGTAGAAACGGCTCTCCCCCACTAAAGGTCAGATAGTAGGGAGTCGTCCCCAGCCTGGAGAACACGTCACGCCATTCGTCTGTGGTGAGTTCGTCGGCGGATCTGGTCCACACGTTGCAGGTCTTGCATCGAGAGTTACACCGATAGGTGACGCTGACCACCAGGTTGAAAGGAAGAGGTTTAGGTGTGCCCAGTTTACGGAAGGCCATGTACTGTGGCAGGCGAGGCAGGAGTTCGAGCATCTTAGGGTGCCTCCTGCTGGTACCACTCGATGAAGGAGCGCATCCCTTTCTCGATTTCGGTGGTGGGACTGTACCCAAGCAAGCGACGGGCCTTGGAGATATCGGCGTAGGTGAGTGGAGGCTCGCTGGGCGGAAGCGGGGGGGAGTCCACCTTGGCTTTCTGCCCCAACAAGTCCTCGATGATGGTGACGAAGTCCCGCATGACCACCGGCTTGGAGTTCCCCAGATTGATGATCTCATACTCAAGGCCAGCATCGACCGCGGCTAGCACGCCATCAACGATGTCTTCGATGTAGGTGAAATCCCGTTGCGGCCGCCCGTCATCGTACAGGGTTATCTCCTGGCCCTGCGATACGGCCGCCGTGAAGAGATACGGGGTCATATCCGGTCTTCCTCTCGGACCGTACACCGTGAAGAATCGGAGGGCGGTGCAGCGCAGACCATGAAGGTTGTAATATACGTAGGCCAGCAGTTCACAGGCCCTCTTGGTCGCAGGATACGGGGCCAGAGGTTGGATGGCCGTATTGTCTTCTCTGAAGGGTATCTCCTCGCTGGCCCCATAGACCGAGGAGGTGGAAGCAAGGATGAGATTGCTGACGCGGTAGCGCGCAGCGAGCTCCAAGAGATTCAGCGTCCCTTTGACATTAACCTCCTCGTAGAGCAGGGGGAACTTGACGGAGTTCCTGACCCCGGCCATGGCCGCCAGGTGGACCACCTTTTCTGGTCTCTCGTTGGAGAAGACACGCTCCATCTCCTCGAAATCGCGGATGTCGCTTTCGTAGGTCTTGAAGGAAGAAAAGGTGCTCGCGCTGGCGAGGTTCTTTCGCTTACGTCGAGGGCTGTAGTAGTCGTTGAAGTTGTCAACGCAGACCACCTCGTCTCCGCGAGCCAGGAGAGCGTCTGTAGTGTGGCTGCCGATGAAGCCTGCTCCCCCCGTGACCAGGATCTTCATGGTGGATCTACCTCTTGGAGCCCAACACGTAGCGGTGGTGCGCCCAGATCACCTTGAGATGCCAGGGCAAAAACAGGCGTTCCAGGAAGGCGTAGCGGTCTACAAGGTCTCTAAGCTCTGGTCTCCTGCCCTTGTAGTAGTCCATGGTGCTCCATTGCCAATCGTCCCCGCTGAATCGTTCTTCCAGCTTCTCGGACCTGACATGGAGGCGCCGCAACAGTTCTGCCGCCGGCATCACTGTGTCCGGCCAGGGCGGTACATCCAGAACTCCGCGCTCAATGATTCTCACGCCTCGCTGCTCAATCGTGCGCTTGATTAGCCCCATGCTAGCCCATCGCTCGTCAACTGTTTCGAAGAACTCTCTGTCCACCACGAGTTTCCGCAACCAATAGCCCGGCTGTAGCCTGTTGGGCATGGCGATGAAGACCAAGTGCCTCGAAACACGGGCGAGTTCAGCCAGGAGCGCGGCAGCGTCTGGAAGGTACCACAGACCAGCCCATTCCCAGGCTAGATCGAAGGAATCATCAGCGAAAGGCAGGTTTGCCAAGTCCTCGTGGAAGACGAAGCGGCAGGGGAGGCCCAGTTCTCCCCAGATCCTTTCGATGCCCAACAACCGTTCGGCGTTGACATCGACCAGGGTGACGTCGCATCCCTCCCCCGCGAGATGAACGCTGTTTATGCCCGAGACGCCCGCCATGCCGAACAGGGGCGCTTCCAGCACTGTCTCCACGTGGTACTCCTGTAGAAGGTGATCTAGATAGTCGTTGAGCACCAACCGCTCATAGACCAGGCCCAAGCCCTCGTTGTAATCGGTGAGGTACTTCTTCCAACTAGGCTCGCTCACATCCAGAACCCTGTTGCACAGCGGTGAACGTCTGACGCCCGCTAGAGTGGCCAAGGTGGTGCGGAGATATGGTGCTCTGCATTTGCGAAGCGCCTGAGTTGCGTAGAATGCAAAGGCCATTATAGCACCCCGGGTAGTGACGTGCAAGCGCACTGCTGATGCCTTGACTGTGTTGGGCAATGATGATATGCTTATCCCGCCTTGAGAAGGATTTCCAAGAGGGGGACATAGTGTGATCTTGAGGACGGGCCGGCTGCTTCTCACGCTCGCGGCCCTCGCGTTCGTGGTATCAGCCTGTGACGTAATAGGCGGCGCTTCCTCAGTTGACGACATCGCGCTCACCACGGCTCTAGATGCTGACTATTGCCCCACTGACGAGGTCACAACGTTTGACCCTACCCAACCCTTCTATTGCTCCGTCAAGGTGTCCAATCTCCGGGCGGGAGCCATGGTAGCCAGTCGCTGGTACTTCGGCGAACAGCTCATCGAGGAGATCAGCTACCAGGTCGAGGAGGGCGGGCAGGGCTGCGTCGGCTTCGAACTGACAAGCCCCAATCGTTGGCCTCGAGGCGGATACCGCGTCGAGATCTACCTGAATGGCCATCTTGAACGTATCGCCACCTTTGCGGTCAGCTAGACAGGGGATGGCAAAGCGTCAGCGCGACACGGAGGCGGAACATGGATTTCACTTTTGAGAAGAAGCATGAGCTGCTGCGCCACGCAGTCAGAGAGTTCGCTCAGCAGGAAATCGCGCCCAGGACAGCCGAGATAGAGGAGACGCACACCATCCCTGGTGATCTGCGGCAACAGATGGCAGACCTGGGGTTCTTTGGCGTTCCCTTCCCTACCAAGTATGGTGGCGCTGGTGCAGGGGAAACGGGCTACTGCATCCTCATGGAGGAGTTGATGCAGGGCAACCCGTCGGTTAGCGTACTGTTGGGCGCTCACACCAGCATCGGTACAACCGCTATCCACCTTGATGGCAGCGAGAGGCTGAAGCAGAAGTACCTCCCCCCCCTCTGCAGAGGTGAGAAGATAGCCGCCTTTGCCCTTACTGAGCCCAACGCTGGCTCAGATGCTGCTTCCATCGGCCTGTCAGCGGTGCGAGAGGGTGACAGCTACATCCTGGATGGTAGCAAGATCTGGATCACGAACGGGGCGGATGCGGAAATCTTCAGCGTCTTCGCGGTGACCGACAAGACGATGGGCTACCGGGGAGGGCATACCGCCTTCGTTGTAGAGAAGGGATTTCCTGGCTTCTCGCTGGGCACCATTGACGAGAAGATGGGCATCGTCGGCTCCTCGACGGCCGAGCTGGTGTTCGAGGGTTGCCGTGTGCCGGGGGAGAACGTGATTGGGCAAGTGGGCCTGGGCTTCCTGACCGCGATGCGCACCTTGGATCACGGGCGGCACGGGCTGGGCGCGGGATGCCTGGGAGGGGCTCAGGGCATATTGAAGGCGTGCCTGGAGTATGCGAAGTACCGCGAGCAGTTTGGGGGGCCCATAGCCCAGAAGCAGGCCATCCAATTCATGATCGCCGACATCATCACCGAGATCGAAGCTCTGCGTTCATTGGTGTATAGGGTGGCCTGGCTGGCCGATTCGGGGAGACCCTACCGGCAACTGGGAGGAATCTGCAAACTCTTCGGGTCGGAGGTGCTGGCTCGGGCGGCGGACAGAGCGGTGCAGATCCATGGTGCCATGGGCTACATGAGAGACTATCCGGTGGAGCAGATGTATCGCGATGCCCGCATTACCGAGATATTCGAAGGCACTAGCGAAATCCAGCGCGTCATCATCGCCATGGAAGCCTTCCGAAATATGGGAGTGAGGATCGAGCCATAGAGGGAGCATCAGCACATGAAGGTCATAGTGCCCATCAAGCAAGTCTACGATCCCAGGACGGTGCGGGTGAGCCGCTCGCGTGGTATTCTGGATACTCGAGAGGCTGAGTGGATCATGAATCCTGGAGACCGGTACGCCCTGGAGGAAGCTCTGAAGCTCAAGGAGGAGCAGGGAGCTCAGGTGGTGGCCACGAGCATGGGCTCTCCCGAGGCGGAAGATGTGCTCAGGGAGGCGCTGGCGATGGGCGTCGATGAGGCCATTTTGCTGTCCGATGAGGCCTTCTCCGCGGTGGATGTTTCAGCGGCGATCATGGTCGTGGGCAAGGCTATAGAGAAGATGGGCAACTACGATCTGATCTTGACCGGGTACAAGGCTTCGGGAGACGGGAGTGGCGAGTTCGGGCCACGATTGGCGCAGCAGCTGGGTCTACCGCAGATCACCCGGGCCAGCCACCTTGTGGTGGAGGGCGGGAAGGTGAAGGCCAGACGTAACCTCTCCGGTGGATATGCTGTGATGGAGGCGTCCCTGCCCGCCTTGCTGTCCGTCTACGAGGGAGCAAACGCGCCTCGCTATCCCAGCCTTCCAGGGTCGATAGCTGCCTATGATGAGCACACGGTCACGCTATGGACGGCGGAGGACCTAGGCTTGACAGCTGAAGAAGTTGCTCAAAGCGTGGTGACAGAAGTGAGAGGGAGCAGCGCCGGACCCGAGCGGGAGGTGGGTAGAGTCATCACTGGTGAACCTGCGGAGGCCGCCAGGGCGCTGAGTCAGGAGTTGAAGGGCCGCGGTTTGGCGTAGCACCGACACCTGTGCGCTGAAGCGCTACTCGAGTGCTCGATAGCCCAAACGCCCCTTGGACAGTGGGTGTTCGGCTCAGTCAGATTCGAGGAAGTAGTCAAGACAAAGGGGAGAAACACGGGGAAATGACAGACCATCTACTGCTGTCGAATGGTAACATACGCACCATGGATCCAATCGCTCCTCTCGCCGATGCCGTGGCCGTGCGGGGGTCTCGCATCCACGCTGTCGGAAAGGGGAACGAACTGCGCGACCTGGCTCGGGGCCCTAACTGGAGGGTGATCGATCTGGGTGGTAAGACAGTGCTGCCGGGCTTCGTCGACTCGCACCTGCATTTCCTGTGGTATGCGCTCGGTCCGAGC
>CAZBJW010000113.1:0-2228 GCA_964492135.1 uncultured Anaerolineales bacterium | reverse complement strand
GTCCGAGCGGGGTGCTGCTGGATGGGGCCTATACTCTGCAGGCGACGCTGAACAGGGTCAAGAGACATGTAGGGCAAACGGAACCAGGACAGTGGGTAGTGGGTTGGGGCTGGAACGACGCTGCCTGGCAGGACGGAGGATTGCCCACCAGGGAGGCTTTAGACACGGTGGCGCCTCAGAATCCCGTCGTTCTGACCAGGAAAGATGGTCACGTCGTCTGGGCCAATTCATTGGCGCTACAGATGGCTGGCGTCGACGAAAGCATTCCTGACCCTCCGGGAGGCAAGATAGAGAGGGACGAGCAGACAGGCCAGCTGGTGGGCATTTTCAAAGAAAAGGCCAGGCACCTGATCATAGATGCGGCACCGGTGCCAGGGCCGGACACGCGTCAGGAGGCTCTGGTCAGGGCGATACGTGAGGCACAGGTACTGGGCGTGACGGGCATCCATGATTGCGACGGCTGCGAATCCCTGTCGGATTATCAAGACCTGCTGAGCAGAGGGGAACTCGGGCTGCGCGTGTTCATGATGATAGCTCGCGATACCTTGGATGAGGCGATCAAGCTGGGTCTCAGGAGTGGCTTCGGCAACGAATATCTACGGATAGGACCTGTGAAGATATTCGCTGACGGTACCCTCGGGTCGCAGACGGCGGAGATGCTTGAGCCTTTCAATGGTCAGCGGGACAATCGGGGCATCGCTGCCACCAGCCAGGAGGAATTGGAGGATCTGGTGGAGCGGGCCGCAGCAGCTGGCATCGCGTGCTCCGTACATGCCATAGGCGACAAGGCGAACCGTCGAGTTCTGGATGCCTTTGCGAAGCAGCGTAGCAAGGGATCGGGAGGGGGGCTGCGCCATCGCATAGAGCACGTGCAGGTACTTCACCCCGCCGACATCTCGCGATTCAAGGAGTTGCAGATCATTGCTTCCATGCAGCCGATCCATGCTACTTCGGACATGATTCTCGCCGACAAGTACTGGGGGGAGAGGGCACGCTGGAGCTATGCCTGGAAGTCATTGTTGAGCGCTGGCGCACGCCTGGCGTTCGGTTCAGACGCTCCCGTGGAACCTGTGAATCCGTTGCTGGGGATTCACGCTGCTGTCACTCGTGAGCGGGCGAGCGGAGAGCCTGAAGGCGGGTGGTATGCTCAGGAGCGACTGTCTGTGCTGGAGGCGGTGCACGGCTTCACGCTTGGGGCGGCGTACGCCTCTGGCGAGGAGAAAGACAAGGGTTCGATAGCTGTCGGTAAGCTGGCTGATTTGGCAGTCTTGTCACAGGACATCTTCGAGATACCTCCCGGGGGCATGTTGGAGACTCGCGTTGTGGCAACGGTTTTCGATGGGAAGATAGTCTTCGGTGAAGAGAATCTGTAGTCAGGGATGGCGAACGGCGGTGCCGTAAGGCTTTATGTGACCTTGCTGGTCGGAGTCGTGGCTGTCTCATTCGCCGCGATCTTGATCCGCCTGGCCGATGCTCCCTCTATCGTGATCGCGGCCTACCGCCTCACCTTGGCTTCGTTAATCGTCGCACCGCTGGGTCTCGTACGCCGCTGGGGGGAAGTGAGGGGCCTGGCCAGACTGGACTTGCTGTGCGCCGTGCTGGCCGGGGTCTTTCTCACTCTGCATTTTGCTCTATGGATAGCTTCGTTGAACTATACTACGGTGGCCAGTTCGGTGGTCTTCGTGACCACACATCCGCTGTTCGTGGGGATAGGATCGCATCTCTTCACTCAAGACAAGATAACGCGGCCGATGTTCGGCAGTATCATGCTGGCTGTGGCCGGTGGCGTGGTCATAGGCTGGAACGACCTGGCGGTGGGCCAGAGGGCCCTGTGGGGAGACCTTCTGGCTCTAGGGGGAGCGGTCATGGCGGCTGGCTATTTCATGGCCGGAAGAAGGCTCAGGCCCACGGTGTCTCTGTGGGCCTACATATCGGTGGTCTACTCGATGGCGGCATTGGGCGCACTGGCGCTGGCTGTGCTGAGCGGGAAGCAGCTCACCGGCTACGCACCGTATACCTATGTGATGTTCGTCTTGCTGGCCATCGGGCCACAAATCATCGGGCACTCCTCTTTCAACTGGGCCTTGCGCCATATATCGGCCGCCGCTGTGGCTGTGATCATCCTGGGAGAACCAGTAGGCTCTACGATACTGGCGTATTTTATCCTTGATGAGGTGCCCACGGCCTTGAAGGTCGTGGGCGCTGGCCTGATCCTGAGCGGCATCTAC
>CAZBJW010000112.1:0-13613 GCA_964492135.1 uncultured Anaerolineales bacterium | reverse complement strand
GGGTGGACCATCGGGGGGCTGTGTACCAAGAGAACACTTCGATGTGCCCATTGACTACGAGTCCTTGCAGGAATTGGGTTCCATGATGGGTTCTGGCGGATTGGTCGTCTGCGACGAAGACACTTGCATGGTGGAGTTTGCCAGGTTCTTCATGGACTTCGTGCAGCAGGAATCATGCGGGAAGTGTGTGCCGTGCCGCCTGGGAACCAGAGCAATGCTGGAGGTGCTGACGAGGATCACCCAGGGAGACGGTCAGGAGGGAGATGTCGAATACCTGGAGGAGCTGGGCGAGCAGATAAGGGAATCGTCGCTGTGCGGCTTGGGGCAGACTGCTCCTAATCCAGTGCTTTCGACGATGAGGTATTTCCGCGACGAGTACGAGGCCCATATCCACGACAGTCGTTGCCCGGCTCACGTATGCAAGCCCTTGATCGAGTTTTTTATCGAGGCCGAGAAGTGCACCGGCTGTGGCCGGTGCCTGCGCAATTGCCCGGCCGAGGCGATTAGCGGTGCCAAGAAGGAGCCTCACATCATCGATCAAGGGAAATGCATTAAGTGTGGATCTTGCCTCGAACTGTGCAAATTCGCTGCAATCGTCGTGGAGTAGAAGGGCGATAGCACATGATAACCTTAAACATTGACGGGCAGGAAGTGGAGGCTCTAGAAGGCTCAACGATATTGGACGCCGCCCGGGAGAACGGCATCCAGATACCAACTCTCTGCTACCACGAAGCTCTCGAGCCTTACGGCGCCTGTCGACTCTGCGTAGTCGAGTTGGTGAGTCCCAAGCGATCTCGGCTGGTTGCGTCTTGCGTCCATCCCGCAGAGGAGGGCGCAGTGTTAAAGACAGATTCTGAAATGGTGCAGAGATCTCGCCGCATGACTGTGGAACTGCTGTTGGCCGCCGTTCCGAACGCAAAGCTCATACGCGAACTGGCTGCCGAGATGGGTGTGCACGAGCCGCGGGTGAGCCTGAGCGACCGCGAGTGTATCCTCTGCGGCCTATGCGTACGAGCCTGCAAGGAGATAGTGGGCGCCAACGCCATCAGTCTGGTCCATCGCGGCTTCGCGAAAGAGGTGCAGCCTCCCTTCGAGATTGGATCGAACGCCTGCGTGGGCTGTGCTACCTGTGTATTCATCTGCCCGACGGGCGCCATCAAGCTGGAGGATATACTGACAGACAGATCCGTTCACGAATGGGAGTCGGACTTCAGTAGCAGGCCCTGTAGACTCTGCGGTGATCACTACCTCTCGCCTGGATTGCGGCAAGACTATGGTGAGTCAGTCGCTGAGGAGGCGGTTTAGACCGGGGACCAATCTCTTCCAAGAGGGGTATTCTGAGTGAATAAGGGAAACGAAATCAAGATCGGAGTTTTCATCTGTCATTGTGGACATAGGATCGCGGATGTGCTTGACGTTGCGGCACTTGAAGAGGGTGTCAGGGCTATGCGCGGCGTGACCCTGGTGCGGCGAGAGCACTATTGCTGCTCCAAGAAGGGGTTGCAGGATATCAAAGAGGCCATAGAGGATCATGGCCTGAACCGCGTTGTTGTGGCTGGGTGTACACCCAGAACTCATGAGCCTCTATTCAAAGCAGCTTTGGAGGAGGCTGGTCTTAACGGTTCGCTCTTTGAGATGGTAAACATCCGGGAACAGTGCGCCTCGGTACACGCTGAGCACGGAGGGGCGGCGATCAGCAAGGGACTTGATTTGATACGGATGGGGATCGTCAAGGCCGGATTGCGGCAGCCAACGGGGAAAACTCGAGTCGAGGTGACGCACACCGCGCTGGTGATTGGAGGGGGGATAGCGGGACTGACCGCTGCCTTGACTGTAGCCAGGGGAGGGTTTCCGGTCAAGCTGGTGGAGAAGGAAAAGGAACTGGGAGGGCTGCTTGGAAAACTGCATACGCTCTATCCCCGTGATGAAAATGCCAGAGAGTTCATAGCGAAGAGAATACAAGCAGTCGAAGAACATCCGGCCATCGAGATATTCACTGCTGCGCAGGTGGCTGACGTCGAGGGTTCGATAGGCAATTATCGCGTCACGATTGAGCAAGGTGGCGAGAGTTCCCAACGGGACGTAGGCGCCGTCATTGTCGCCATCGGAGCCCGGGAACTCAAGCTTGACGATATTTCGAGCCGTGGTGGGACAAAGGTCATCACTCAGCTCGAGCTGGAAGACATGCTGCAAACCCAGGGCGTGGTTGCCCGCCATGTTGTGATGATCCCAGACACCGTCGCTATGCCCTACGACTCGTCAGTATACGCTGCCGTGGCGCTGAAGAACTCCATCTTGATCAAACGAAAAGATCCCAAAATGGAGATATCCCTGCTCTTCAGGAACTTGATTGCCAATCTTGACCAGCGAAAGATCACCGAAGCCCAAGATTTGGGTGTTCATCTCGTCGAATACCCTGAACGGCAGACGCCTCTGGTCAAGGATGGAGTGGTGGAGGTCCACAGCGAGTCGCGCGGCGATGGAATAAGCATACCCTGTGACCTGGTAGTGCTGGGGTTGTCTCTCGTCCCGCAGGATGATGCGGCCAGGCTCTCCGTCATGCTTAGAACGCCTCTCGACGACAACGGGTTCTTCCTGGAGCCTAATGTCCGATTACGACCACGGGACTATGTCCACAATGGCGTTTTTGTCTGTGGCAGCGCTCATTATCCGGTGGATGTGCAAGAGAGTGTATTTCAGGCCTATCGAGCGGCAGCCAACACGCTGCACCGTTTTTCTCGGTCGGAACTTGACAGTGAAACGGTCCCAGCCAGGGTAATCGAGAGCCTTTGCACGGGCTGCGGTACCTGTGTCGAGGCTTGTGCCTTCCAGGCCATCACCATGGAGGAGAGAGAAGGAACGTTGGGTCTTTCGAGGATTGATCCCTTGCTATGTAAAGGATGTGGCAACTGCACGGTGGTCTGTCCAGCCAAGGCTATCGTCATGGAGCCCTACACAGATCGAGAACTCATAGTCCAAATCAGTGCTGGATTGGCGGTTCCCCACGACGGCGAGCTCCGCATACTGGGGTTGTTGTGTGAGTGGAGCGGCTATGCAGCGGCGGACCTCGCTGGGGCTCGAGGACTTCAATACCCTTGCAGTCTACGCATCATCCGCTTGGGCTGCTCAGCCCGCGTTGACCCTCATCACATTCTGTGGGCTTTCCTCAATGGCGCCGATGGCGTATTGGTGGGCGCCTGTGAGCCCGGGGCCTGCCATTGCGTGAACGGCAATCAGTATGCTGAAGAGCGGGTTGAGTTGCTACGGGAGATGCTGCAGGGCGCGAGTCTTGATCGCAGGAGGCTTAGCTTGCAGTGGTTCAAGCCCGACGACGCACAAGCGTTTGTCGAGGCGGTGAAGGATTTCACAAACGAAATAGAGTATCTGGGGCCCAGTGCGGTATGTCTAGATGAGATGGAGGCTTGGGATTCCACTCCTAGGGAGCCCAGTCTGGTATCAGCGACAGCGCCAGCAGGTGCTTGTAAGGAGGATACTTAGTGTCAAAGCAGCTGGAAAGGGAGGTCTGGACCTTGGATCGATGTTCTGGTTGTGGCCTGTGCGTCGCAACCTGCTCCAAGGGCATGCTCCACTGGGATGGTGAGGAGAAGCATCCTGCGAAGGAGATAAGGCAAAAGACTATCGGTCTGACCCAAATCCCTCTTGATACTTGCACCTTCTGTCAGGTGTTCTGCGAAGAGACCTGTCCCAGGCTTCACCGATGGGAGGGCTTGCCGGCTCGGCGTGCGGTCTCGGCAAAGACGAAAGGTGTAACGCATAGTGGCGAACCCAGTGACGTTGTCAAGAGCCTGCTGGTGGCGGGCCTCTCCGCCGGCTTCATAGATGGCGTGATCATGTCCGACATGAATCCCTGGAGCATGGAGCCCCGGGCTAAGGTCATGACCAGGGTAGCCGAGCTTGCTGACACCTTTGGGGTACAGGGGTTGTGGGTGCCAACACTGGAAATCCTCAACGAGGCAGTTTACGAGAAGCGGCTGCGCAGCATCGCAGTCGTAGGCCCTCCGTGTGTTAGTCAGGCGATCAGAACGCTGATGTCTTCCGACAACGAGAGGCTGGACCCATACAAGGAGGCGATACAGTTGGCCATTGCCTTCTTCTGCACTGGCGGCTACTTCCCTCGGCTGGTGTACGAGTTCTTGGAAAGGATGATGGCCATTTCTCGCCATGACATAAAGCGAATGTACGTGTCGCCACGCGACAGGGAGCTGAGAATCCTGTTGTGGGATGACTCGGCCAGGACGGTCGCCCTTTCCAAGGTAGAGGGCTACACTCGGCCAGGGTGTGCCAGCTGTGACGATTTCCTCGGAGAATCGGCGGATATCGCCGTGGGCAATCTAGGGGCCAAAGATGACTACTGCACAGTCATTACCAGGACCCAACTTGGCGACCTGTGCTTGCAGCACGCCCTTGATTTCGAAACGTTAGAGGCCGTTGACGAAGTGGATAACCAGGCGCTGAAGAGGGCAAAGGACGAGAAGGAGCACAGGAAGAGAGCCGAGGCCTTCGACGAACTCACGTTGATGATGTTGGATGCTTTGAGGGAACCTCGACAGAGAGCAGAGGTTAGGGACGAGTTCGTGCGACTGTATGAGGTGGATAGCATATCTGAACACGGAGAGGAGGGAAGACGCCATGAGTCGTGTGTTGGATGCCAAGGGTAGGAACCTCAAAACCACCAGCGCGCAATTGAAGAGCTTGCTTGTGAAGAACCCGATCACGGTCAAGCATGCCGCTCACCTGCACGGCTTGTGCGGAGGGCTCAAGTCTGGCGAGATAACCATAGAGGGAGACAGCGGAGACTATCTAGCAGTGCTGAATGATGGAGCCGTAGTTAGGGTTACGGGCGACGCTGGCAAGTACGTGGCTGATAACATGACTGGAGGAAGGGTGTTGGTTCAGGGGAATGCCGATTACGGAGCGGCTCAATACTGCTACGGCGGTACAGTGATCATCAAGGGTAGCGCCGGCGACTTCACCGCGACGATGAACAAGGGCGCCACCATAGTCATCGGGGGAGATGTGGGCGATGACGTTGCCACGTACATGGTGGCTGGCGACGTGATCATCGCAGGCGATGCCGGAGCCCATCTTGGAAACTACCTGATAAGGGGAAACATCTACATCGGTGGGAAGTGGGCAAGCCTGGGCCACAATTGTGCGCTGGGAGAGATCAACGGTGACGATAGCCAGAAGCTGGAAGCACTCTTGGAGGAATATGGGATCACTGGTGATGTCAAGAACTTCCGCAAGATCACGCCGCAGTCGGACAAGCCGTTCTATTCCCACTAGGAGCCTGCATAATGGCAACTATCGGTGCTTTCTGCGTTACATTACACAAGGACGAGTGCATCAACTCGCTGATGCCTGGCAAGTGTGCCACTTGCGTGGAGATCTGTCCCTACGGAGTGTTCAGCCTCAACGGGGACCACGAGGTCGTGGTGAAAAACTACAACGCCTGTGTGGGTTGCCGGCTTTGCGCGGAGTTTTGTCCTGAGAATGCTATCCGCATCAACCCAGCGGAGTCGGAGTTGGTGTCCAGATTTCCGTGGACCCTGGGGACGATCGAGGAGATTCATCACAAGGCTTTGACGGGCAGCTACATCCTGCGGGGCTTCGGCACCATGGGCCAGACGCCACACTTCGACGGTATCGTAGTCGTGCCTTCGCAGCTCGCATCCCCCGCGCCGAGGGACAAGTACCGCGAAGAGTGTAACCTGGAGGTGGTGATTGGGGAGGACACTTGCGACAAGCCTATCAGGCTGCAGTATCCCTTCATCTTTCCTGCCATGTCGTACGGCGCTCTTTCCAGGGAGGCTAAGCTGGCGTTAGCTATCGCCGCGGCCAATACGGGCATCATCACCAACACAGGTGAGGGTGGTGTTGTCGAAGAAGAGCCTCACTACGCCAAGGGGTATGAGAAACCCAACACGTCGCGAAAGAGGTGGGAGCCTGGAGGGTACCTGGTGATCCAGTGGTCGACCGGACGCTGGGGCGTGTCGGCGGATTACGTCAACGCTGGCGATGCGGTGGAGATCAAAATAGGCCAGGGCGCAAAACCTGGGATGGGCGGCCACCTCCTGGGGGACAAGGTAACGGAGGACATAGCGGCGATCCGTGGCATACCTGTTGGTAGTGACGCCCTTTCCCCGTGCAGGTACTACGATGTCCTCGATCCCGAGGACATCATGAAACAGGTCGAATTCCTGAGAGATATCACGAACTACGAAAAGCCCATCATGATGAAGCTGGGTCCCAGTAGGCCCTACGAGGACGTGAAGGCAGCGGCCCTGGCCGGCGTCGACGCTATCTCCATTGACGGACTGGTAGGCGGCACTGGCTGCTCACCAGAGGTTGTCACCCAGGGGGTCGGCATCCCCACCATTGCTTGCATTGGACCGGCTGTCAGAGCTCTCCAGGACTTGGGTCTGCACCGGAAGGTGAAGCTCTTCGCGCTCGGGGGCATCAGGGGCGGCCTGGATGCATACAAAGCGATGGCCATGGGTGCAGATGGCGTGGGGTTCGGCACTGCAGCCGAGATAGCGATGGGATGCAGAGGCTGCATGGCCTGCCATCAGGGCAACTGCCCCTACGGCATCACTTCTCAGAGCCCCAAGATGAGGGAGCGGTTGGATCCTGAGGAGATAGGTCAGCGATTGACCAACTTCATCAAGGCCAGCGCGGAAGAAGTGAAGATCCTGACGATGCTCTCTGGGCACAACGATATAGGCGAGCTGAGCGAGGAGGATCTACGCGCTCTCGATGTAGATACTGCTGCCATAACCGGGCTGAAGCTCGTGGGCTATGAGCGGCCTCTGCCATGGTGGCAGGACGGCGGGGGAAACTAGATCTCCGCGTTCGACGGCGACTAGGCCGGTGCCGGCGATTTCATGGGTGTAATCGCTGGCAGCTCAAAGTAAGCAGATTGGCGTGATAACTATTGATGACCGCGCAGCGACGAGGGGAGGACAAGATGGAGGTAGGTACTATTGATACCAGAAGAACACAAGAAGGAGGCAACATGGGGACAGTCACTATTGATGCCGCTGCAATCGGCAATATGACAGAGAGCGCCCTGGCCTTCTGCGCTCGACAAACCGGGTTTCGAGACGTGGAGGAGGCTCGGAAGTGCATTAAAGATGGCGAATGCGTCGTCTGCGGATACCTAACGTACGCGCTGTCCAAGGAGATCGGCGAATACCTGGGTGGCATAGACAATTCCGTACAAGCGGTCTATTCGTATGAGCCCGAGTATTCCACGGGTGGGTTCCATCTTGATGGTCATGCGCCAGCGATCGATCAGGGAATCAATCTCATCGTCTCCGTCGATCGCAAGAATGCTGCTTTGGCGTCCATTGTCGCATCCTTGGAAGATGCCGTGAGAGAGGCTATGAAGCCTCTGGCTTGCTCAAGAGCCACGGCCTCTTGCCATGCACTGGACGTGAAGGTTGCCGACGCAGAAGAAGTGACCTCCCGGCGCGGCTACGGAGCACTGCTTTCGTCCCTTCATGCCCCGCCTCTTATGCTCTGGGCAAGGAGCGATCACTCTTAGTTAGGGATTCAGGCGCCGCAACTCTCGACCATCTCGCAGCAAGCAACATAGTGGCGAGACTTTCCTCGTTCTCCTTGCATTCCCGCAGCGCGGGGACCGGCCCGTGCTGCGGGAACCTTCACCCTCTGTGCGCGCCCCGTGTCAGTGCCCCGCATTCACTCCAGGCGCTGGCCATCACGCGGCGCCTGGGGCGACATATCAGCCGTTTTCTCGTGCCCTAAGGGCCGAGGGTCCCCTAGCTGATGGGCGACTCACCAACTGTGTGCTCCGACAGGTCTGTTGTACACATGCGGCACTTGCGGACCGAGGCTCAAGAGGTTTGCCACACTGGACTCACTGACACTCAGTGAGGGTAAGCGCGCGCCGTGGTTACTACTAGTAGGCCTCCAGAGTGCCGCGTCGCTTGGCTTGAATCTCGAACCAACTGAACAGCATATAGCCGATGGCGACGTAGAGCATCCCGATCAGGATCTCTCCGGTCAGGAGCGGCGCGACCTGCGCTAGACTGGCGCCAGCGATGACCTGCCGCGCTGCCTCGATGCCCCGAGTCAGCGGCATGAGGTGAGCTGCCCTCTGTATCCACAGCGGGAACTTGGCCAAAGGCACATTTGCGCCGCTGAATACCAGCAGCAGGAAGTAGATGGTGTTGTTGATGAACATCACGTTCACGGTGACAAGGCTGAGGCAGCCCATCAGGAGACCGAATCCCGAAGTGCTGACCGTGGTGATGAAAACGGTGAGGGCCAAGGCGAGCAGGTCAGCCCTCGAATAGTCAACTCCCAGGAGCAGACCGGCCCAGATCAGGCCCATCAATACTCCGAGCATTCCATCGAGGACGTGGACGAAAGCCCGACCCACGAAGGTGAGCAAGCGGCTAGCGGGGCTGCCAAAGAGGTAGATCAGGGTGCCCTCGTTCCTCTCGCCGCCGATGCTCATCGTGACCCCGTAGATACCGCTCATGGCCGTGAGCTGTATGGCGTTGCCGATGGCATAGAAGCTGGCGGTGTCAGACCCAGTCGCGAAGCTCCCCAGTAGCGTGAAGAATAGGATCTGATTGAGGGGCGCTATGACCTTGGTGGCGAGATACGGCTCCAGTCTAAACCAGCGGAAAAGAGCCTTGTAAGACAGAATCGCGCCGCTGAAGAAGATCCGTACGGAGTTCGTAAGCCGTTTCATTCCGCCAGTACCTCACATCAAGCTCAAAGTGGCATCGACTCGCGCCCGGTGAAGCACGATCTTGAAAAGCCGGTAAGATGCAGCTATGTATGCAGCACCGAGGAGCAACATCATGACCCAGCTCAGAAGTATGTCTGGAACGGTGGCCGTGCCGCTGCTCGTCATGTGCAGGACTCTCGCCGCCCAGTACGGTGCCAGAACGTAGCTCAGCGGATTGCTCCAACCCGGCAACAGCAGGATGGGAAAGAGAAAGCCGCCCAAAATGTACATGGGATACTCCAGGGCGTTTACCCAGCCGGTAAGTGAGAGATTGACAGCCATCAGGGGCGAGATCAGAAGTCCAAAGGATATGAAGGCCAGTACGGTCATCAGCAACGAAGCGAAGAAAGGAACGGGCTGGGTGATCGTGAGGGGAAAACGGAATACTAACGCTGCCAGTCCATAGCTGAAGATCATGGACAACAAGGACAGGCTGACGCTAGCCAGGGTCTTGCCGATGACCACGGTAGCCAACGGTGTGGGGCTGGCCACTATGCCTTCTAGAGTGCCCATGAAGCGTTCCGCGTTGATGTTGAAGGTCCCTCTGAAGAGCAGGCTGGTCCAGAGTCCTGTCATGCCACTGCCAACAACCACATAGATGCCGCGAGAGGCATCTCGCTCCGCTAGCATATAGATAGCCATGATGGCGATGAGCAAGGGCTGTACTAAGACGCCGAAGATCATGAACAGGTCTACCATCTGCTGCTTGATGTCCAACTCGAAGGCAGTGCGAACCACTCGCAAATTGACGATCATGCTTCTCCTCCCACCAGACGCACGTAGGCGTCCTCCAAGGTAGGCTCCCGGACCGTTACTCTGCCCAGCCTGATGCCATTCCCATCGAGGCTCTGCAGGACGCGGGGCACGATTGCAGACCCCAGTCTCGAATGGACGAGCAAGGCCTGCTTCTGGTCGCGATCCTCTACCGATACCGTGTCCACGTCTGACATCCGCCGCAGTTCCTCGACCGTCTGGTGGCCGATGCCAAACACCTCCACTTCGACGATGGACAGGTCCTCTACATGCCGCTTGAGACCCTCAGGGGTATCAAGGGCCACTATCTTTCCCCGGTTGATCACCGCCACGCGCTCGCAGAGGGCATCGGCCTCGAACATATAGTGTGTGGTGAGAAAGACCGTCTTCTCCTCGGCCACCAGGTCTCTGATCACCTGTCTCAATTCCCGCGCGCCCACTGGGTCCAGCCCCATCGTGGGCTCGTCGAGAAACAGCACCTGTGGGTCATGGAGGAGGCAGCGCGCCACGTGCAAGCGCTGGCGCATGCCCCGGGAGTACCCCTCCACCTTCTCTTCCTCTCGCCCTGTGAGGCCTACCAAGTCCAGGAGTTCCGGTATGCGTCTCTTGGCCACATCGGGGTCAACGTGGTAGAGGTCGGCGAAGTAGCGCAAGTTGTCTTTGGCCGAGAGTCGCCAGTACAAGCCGCGCTCCCCTCCGAAGATGAAGCCGATGAGGGGCCTGATGGCGCTTGCCCCTTCGACTACGTCATGGCCAAGGATGGTGGCTGTACCGTCCGTGGGGATAAGCAAAGTGGTGAGCATTTTCACGGTGGTAGTCTTGCCGGCCCCATTGGGTCCGAGGAGGCCGAATAATTCGCCGTCTCGGACATCGAAAGATATGCCGTCCACGGCGACCACCTCCTTGGTTCGGCGACGGATGGTGCCGATGGTTGCCCGGAAGACTCGACGGAGGTCTCGTACTTCAATTGCACTCATGTGTAGGCGTCTCCTATTTGTCAGTTTCATACCCCCAGGCGTCCTGAGTCTCGACGGAATCGGGATTTCCACCGATGGCGGCACCACCTGGGACCGCAGAGGCGCCGGCGAGGCGCGCCTCGTCGGTGGTTATCCTTCCAATCAGCAGGAAGGCCACCGCTGACGCCAAGCCAACGCCAGCCATGATCGGCCAGATGAGGATGGGACTAAGGTTGTCGTTGATCATGCCCCCGACGATAGGTCCCAACCCGAAGGATAGGCCCATGGTCATACCGTACACTCCCATGTAGCGACCGCGCATAGTTTCCGGAGCCACCTTGGCCACAAAAGCTATCGAGGCCGGTGCGAAGATCAACTCACCGATGGTCAGGACGACCATGCTCAACAGAAACGTGGCGAAGCTGCTGGAGAGGGACACCATTCCTACTCCGAGAGCCGTGAATAGCGCCCCCGACGCCAGAGTTGGCGCCAGTCGGTATCTTCCCACGACTTGTGTGAGTGGATACTGGAATACTACTACCATTGCTGCGTTGGTAGCCATGATCAGGCCGAACTGACTCTCAGGTACCTGGTACTGGTCCTTGATGTAGACGGGGAAGATGGTCATCATCTGGATGTATGCTATGCTCATCGCGGTATATGCGAGGCAGAAGAGCAAGAAATGGTAGTCTCGCATCAGGTGGGCGTATCCGCCGTCTCTCTGGCTGGCATCGTCATCACTGACTTCGGCCTCTGGCTTTGTCTCTTTGACGAAGAGCAGGATTATTATGAAGTATACGGCTGAGGACGTGGCCGCGGCCAGGAAGGAGATAAGGTACGAGCGGGTGGCGATGAAACCGCCGATGGCAGGGCCGATGGCGATCCCCAGATTGGCCACAATCCTTATCAAGCCGTAGGCTTCCATCCTCTTCTGGGGCTGGACGATGTCTGCCACCATGGCGTTGAGGCCCGGGTTGTACATGGAGCCGAAGAAGCCAGACAGGACTACCAGGATCACAAACGCACCAAGAGAGTTCGCCAGTCCAAGCCCGACCAAGATGATGGCTCGGGTGCCGAGGCTGATGGTCATGGCTATCTTCCTGCCGAAACGGTCCACTAATGGTCCTACCACGACCTGAGAGAGCAAGCCGGCCGCCGCGTTTGCCGCGAGGACAGCACCCACGACGGTGAGCGGAACACTCAATTTCTCGTGAACGTAAATGGTCATGAAGGGCCATACCAGGCTATTCCCGCTGGCACTTACCAGCGTACCGAAAAAGAGAACCCAGAACTGCCTGGGGTAGCCCGACATGTTGTCTCTGAGCTTGGATATCACTATTTGCTCCCGCTCACATACGCTGTGAAGTGCCCGCTTCGCCTACTGGCCAAGGGTGCCTGCTCAAGCCCAGATGAACCGATGAATCTTGCACACTCCCAAGACCGCGTTGAATGCTCCTCCAAATGATCCACCTCAGCGATGCGCGGTGTGCTCGCCAGCAAGTGCCTGGGCACTGGCGGCCATGCCAGCATCGGCTGCGGTCGCAGCAGCCACAACGCGCTCTTGTTCGTGGGCAGCCCTGCGACCGACCAGCAGGAAGGCAAGCGCCGAAGCCAGTCCCACCGCTCCCATGATGTACCACACATAAGCAGGTGCGAGATTGTCGTTGATGATCCCTCCCGCCACGGGCCCCAGGCCAAAGGCGAGGCCCAGAGTCATGCCGTACACCCCCATGTAGCGCCCCCGCATCGCATCCGGAGCCACCTTGGCCACGAAAGCCGTTGAGGACGGTGCGAAGATCAACTCGCCGACGGTCACGACCACCATGCTGAGCAGAAACAGGGTGAAGTTGCTCGAGAAAGCCACCAGACCCACTCCCAATCCAACGAAAACGGCTCCTGAGGCCAATACGGGCCCCAGCCTGTACCGCTCCAGGACGCGGGCTATCGGGTACTGGAACAGAACTACCATGGCGGCGTTGGTGGCCATGATCAATCCGAACTGGCTCTCCGGTACCAGATACTGGTCTTTGATGTAGACCGGGAAGATGGTCATCATCTGTGCATAAGCGAGGCCCATCACAGTAAACGTGACGCAGAAGAGCAGAAACGAGTAGTCACGCAATAGGTGGCGGTATCCTCCGTCTTCTCCGTCAGCATCGGTATCAGCCGCCGAGACCTCCGGCTTGGTCTCTCTGACGACCAGCAGAGTAACGAAGAAATAGAGTATCTGGGCCGAGGCTGCGGCCATGAAGGAGATAGAGTACGAGCGAGTGGCGAGGAACCCGCCTATGGCAGGCCCGATGGCCACCCCCAGATTCATGGCAATCCTCGTCAAGCCATAGGCTTCGATTCTGCGGTCTTGTTCGATGAGATCCGCTACCATGGAGTTCAGCGCTGGGCCGAAGAGGTACCCGAAGAAGCCTCCCAATGTAAGCAGGATCACGAAGGGCGGCAACGAGGTGGCAAAGCTCAGGCCCACCATCTCCAGAGCTGCACCGCCCAGGCTGGCAAGCATCATTATCTTTCTGCCAAAGCGGTCTATCAGCGGGCCACCTACCACCTGGGATATGAGGCCAGCCGCCGAGTTCGCCGCCAACAACAAGCCCACCGTGGTCAGCGGGACTTCCAGTCTGTCATGAACATAGATAGTCATGAAAGGCCAAACCAAGCTAAACCCGCTCGAGCTCACCAACTGCCCGAATAGCAGAATCCAGAACTGCCCCGGATAGCCGGACAAGGCACCCTTGAACCTGGCCGTCATCTGTTACTCCTCTTCGTACAAATAGGATACCAGCTGTGGCGACAGATCCTCTATCCGGTCGCGACGTACCTCGTAAGCTATGTAGTTCTCCATGGGTCTTTCCTCTATCAACCCTGCCTCTTTGAGAATCCTCAGGTGGCGGGAGACCGAAGGCTGAGAGATATGGCAAAGTTCAGCCAGTTTCCGCCCATACAGGTGCGGCTGCCGCACGATCAACTTCAACAGTTGCAGCCGGGTGCTATCGCCCAGCGCCTTGCCCAGGGCGACGATTTCCACTTGCAGCTCTTCGAGCTTTTCGCGACGCTCCTCTGTGACGTGGCAGTCGTAGATCACGGTGATGGACCCGTAACCGATAAAGGTC
>CAZBJW010000111.1:0-13617 GCA_964492135.1 uncultured Anaerolineales bacterium | reverse complement strand
CGCTCCCCGGGGACGTCCCACCGCGGCTAACTCGTCCACGAACACGATGCATGGTGAGTTGCGCTTGGCCTGGTCGAAGAGGTCTCGCACGCGCGAGGCGCCTACACCCACGAACATCTCCACGAACTCGGAACCACTGATGGAGAAGAAAGGTACCTCAGCCTCACCGGCCACTGCTCGCGCCATCAGGGTCTTGCCGCAGCCTGGCGGGCCCACCATCAGTACTCCCTTGGGGATGCGCGCTCCCAAGGCACTGAACTTGTCTGGCTCCTTCAGGAACTCGACGACTTCTTCGAGTTCCTGCTTGGCTTCCGCGACCCCAGCAACGTCGTCAAAAGTGACCGTGGGCTGGTCTCCCGAAAACATGCGAGCACGACTCTTGCCGAACGACAGCGCCTGGCTATTCCCTGTTTGAGCCTGCCTCATCATGAATAGCAGAAGCCCGCCGATGAGAATTAGAGGCAGGAACGATGACAGAATGGCGAGCCAGCTACCCCATTCGCTAGGCGTCTGCACCTCTATGACTACGCCGTCGAGCATCTCCTGGGAGACACCAAGGTTACTCAGCACTTCGGTCACATCCGCCCCCGACTCTTTGCGTGACAATACCTCCACGCCATTGGTGCGGGTGATCCTTAGTTCGTCACCAGAGACTACGATCTTACTGACCCTGCCTTCCCTGACATCCTCAGCCACCGAACTTATGGGTACCGGAGTGAGACCGGTCGATGCGCTATATACGTTGTAGAAAAGGGCGACAGCGATCACCACGATGATCAGGTACATCAGCCCATTTCTGATCCATCTAGAACTCACTCTTGATCCTCCATGCAACGAGGTCTGCGCCAGTACCTAGGACTAATACTTCGCTAGGTTCTTCATTCACACGCAGCTGCATCTATTTTATTATACCAGAGAATCGCGGAAAAAGCTAGCAGATTCGGTGCTCCCTGGCCAGCCCGGCCAATGGCGCCAGAATGATCTCCGCGTGCCGCAGGCTAATCTGAGACACGGGAAGAACCCAGCTACCCGCGCGGTGCCACAGTCGGTGTGGCCTGCCATTGGTTCGGGTGCACCTAGGCGAAGTAGCGCAAGAAGACGGTCACCCACAGGGGAATCAGTCCCAGGACGGCCATCAAAGCCACAACTCCAATCAGACAGCCCAGCGAGTCGAGACCTGATGGCTGGTCTGCCGGATAGCCCCCGACTTCTATCGGCGTGGCCTCTCGTTCCACCGCCGCTGCCCGCTCCTCTGCCTCGACCTGCTCGAGGAATTCTAGCTTGCCACTCTCACGACGGTACTCCGTCAGAGCCTCTCCCAGATCGGTGCCCGTTCGGTATCGATCGACTGCGCTCTTTGCCAAGGCTCTGTGTATCATCGCACTCAAGGGGCTTGGCACCTGCGGATTGACCACATCAAGGCGCTCAGGCGCTGCGCGGATGTGCTTCTCCGCTATCTCGCCAAAGGTGTTGCCGAGAAAGGGTGGTCGCCCGGCGAGGGCCTCGTACAATATGATTCCGAGGCTGTAGACGTCAGAAGCGGCGCTCGGCCTGCGGCCCATGGCCTGCTCTGGGGAGAGGTAGAGGGCGGAGCTGGGGGAGCGCGATTCTTCGCGCCGCGGGGCAGAAGGTGGCCAATCGAGCACTTGGAAATCGGATACTTTGATCCCCCAGTCTGCGGTCAGAAGGATGCTCCGTGGAGTCAGTTGGCCGTGTACGTAGCCCTCTTCATGGGCGGCCCCCAGGGCAGAGGAGACCTCGACGCCGATGTCGAGGGCTTGCTCTGGGGTCAACGGAGCCTCAGACTCCAGCAGGGACTCCAGGTTCTGTGCCTGGACGTACTCAGTCACGACATAGTGGAGATCCCGATCACTACCGATGTCATAAACAGAGACAATATTGGGGTGGGACAGACCCGCGATGGCCTGAGCAGCGTTGTGGAAACGATCCACGGAGTTCTGGTCGGCGGCGTAGGGCTCTCGCAGCACTTTCACCACGACGGTTCGGTTCAGAAGAGTGTCGTGGCCCTTGTAGGAGACAGTTCTCTTGCCCCGACCGATTTCCGCCAGGTGACGATAACGTCCTTTCAACAGGCTCTCGACCATTTCTCGTCCTCGGTACGCCTAGGGTACAATCAGCCTCTCCGATTTTATCCCAGTCCCGTCTAGCTGTCAATACTTATGCAGCCCTGATGTTGTCAGCCACGGCACATCTGGTATAATCTTGCGGGACGCATGCCTGATGGCTGACAAATTGGACCAATACGTCGCCAAGGTCGAGGAGCGACTGCCGAACACTGACGAGACCACCGCTAATCCAGTCCTCATCATGCTCAGCGGACTTCCTGGTGCGGGCAAGTCTTACCTGGCGCGAGGTTTGAGGGAGATACTACCCTTCGTCATCATCGAGAGCGATGAGGTGCGGAAGATACTCTTTCCAGAGTGCGAGTACACAGGGGAGGAAAGCCAGTGGGTGCACCGAACCTGTCACGCCCTGATGGCCAAGCTTCTGAGGAAGGGTGTGCGTGTGATCTACGACGCCACCAATCTCTACGAGCGGCATCGCGAGCTAGTGTATCAGATCGCTGATCGTGAAGGCATCAGGCTGATCATCGTCAAGGTTGTGGCGTCCGAGCAGGTGGTAGCACAACGCTTGGGCAAGAGGCAGGAACACGACTGGGATGATGACGTCTCTGATGCGGATTGGAAAGTCTACAGGCGTATGGAACGCAGTGCAGAACCGATTGGCCGCAATTACGTTGTCGTCGACACCAGCAAGGATGTGGACTCAGCAGTCACCAAGCTCCTGCGGCTGATCAGGACATAACAAGGTCTTGGCATGAAGTACATAAACATCCTCCTGGTTTTCGTGCCCGTGAGCATTGTGGCCAGCCTTCTCGGCTGGGACGAGCGTATCGTCTTCTTCGCCTCCGCGCTGGGGATAGTGCCGCTGGCGTGGGTCCTTGGAGAAGCCACGGAAGAGCTAGCTACCCACACGGGACCCCGGGTGGGAGGACTCCTCAACGCGACGTTGGGCAACGCGGCCGAGTTAATCATCACCATCTTCGCCATCCGCGAGGGTCTCCTGGAGTTGGTGAAGGCTTCCATTACCGGTTCGATGCTGGGCAACATCCTCCTGGTATTAGGGTTGAGTGTCTTGCTAGGCGGACTGCGGAACGGACTGCAGCATTTCGATCGCAGTGAAGCCGGCCTCAACGCCACGACAATGACTCTGGCCGTGATTGCGTTGCTAATACCTTCCATCTTCGGGCACGCCATCGAAGTCCAGAATCAGGCAGCCGTAGAGTGGCTCAGCCTCGGTGTGGCTGTAGTGATGATCGGTATCTATGTGTTGAGCGTCGGTTACTCCTTCATCGTTGGGGGGCGGGGTACGATGGCCGATGAGCATGCCGTGGCCGCCTGGTCCGTGCGCAGAACTCTGGTGTTTCTGCTGCTAGCCACGTTCTTCGTCGCCTGGCTAAGCGAAATCCTGGTGTCCGCCATTGAGCCCGTGGTCGAGACTCTAGGCATTACGCAGTTCTTCTTAGGGGTGATCATCATCCCCCTGGTGGGGAATGTGGCGGAGCATCTGGTTGCTGTGCAAGCCGCTTGGAAGAACCACATGGATTTGAGCCTGGCGATTTCCGTCGGCTCCAGCATGCAGATAGCCCTCTTTGTTGCGCCAATGCTGGTCTTCATCAGCCTGGCTTTGGGCAACCCTCTGACGCTGATATTCAACCAGTTCGAGCTGCTGGCATTAGGAGCCGCGGTGATCATCGCCGCTCTCATATCCCTGGACGGGGAGTCCAATTGGCTGGAGGGAGCGCAACTCCTGGCCGTCTACCTCATTCTGGCGCTTGCCTTCTTCCTCCCGGTCCCGATGAGCTGACGATTGGGGACTGATGGTGCGCGGGCCTGACCCCGGGCCGCTCACATGATTCTTCGTGGGCTAGCGGGTACCGAGGGTGACATCCAAGGTGATCTCATTTTCCTCCCTGAAGACGGCGACTTGGACTTCTTCACCAGGATCGAACCGCATCAGAACTGTGACCAGGTTGTTCTGCTCATCAATGACCTGACCGTCGATGGCGGAGATGATGTCCCCTGGAAGCAGCCCTCCCCTGTCGGCGGGTGCACCTGGCTGTACATCCTGTACGTAGGCCCCGAACTGTACGGGAAGGTCGTAGGCAGACGCTATGCGAGGCGTTATGGCAACCCATTCAATCCCCAGATAAGGGCGTCGCACGCTTCCATGTTCGATGAGTTGTTCGGCTACCTCTTTGACCGTGTTGCTGGGAATAGCGAAGCCCAGTCCCTCTGCTACCGGTCCCCCGGCGCCGCTGCCTCTCACGATGGCCGTATTGATCCCTATCACCTGGCCGAGGGCGTTGACCAGTGGTCCTCCGCTGTTGCCTTGATTTATGGCCGCATCCGTCTGAATCAGCCCTTCCATGGCGAGCCCTCCTCCCACGTCAAGCCGGCGATCCAGAGCACTGACCACCCCTACGGTCACGGTGCCCTTGAAGTCGCCCAAAGGGCTGCCGATGGCAATCACGGGTTCCCCCGGTTGCAGGGCTGTGGAATCTCCCAACTCTGCCAGTGCAGGGACCTCTCCCTCGAGGCGCAACACCGCCAGGTCGGAGAAGAGGTCGGCACCGACAAGGGTAGCTGAAACTTTGGTGTCATCCGCGAAGATGACGTCAAGGCTTTGGCTGTTCTCCACCACGTGATTGTTGGTGACGACATATCCTTCTTCGCTGATGACTACCCCTGAGCCTGATGCTTGAGGCTCGAGGATTTGGCCAAAGAATCCCACTTGAGAGGGCATGGTGTTGATAACCGTTACGACGGCAGGCTCCACCTTGGCCACTGCTTCTATGATTGCTGAATCCTCTGTTAGGGTCACGTGTGTAACCTCGGTCTTGGTCTCGACCGCGGCTGCGGCAGACGGCGAGGGTGCGGAAGAACTGGCCACCAGGTACCCTGCCACCCCTCCGACCAGGGCGCCGCCCAGCGTGCCACATAGGATAGATATCACCACCGCCACGACGACAACCGTGTATGCAAATCCGCGTCGCGTCTCGTTCATGCCGCTCATCTTTCCACCTCAGGATAGGTATGCAGTTTCATTTGAGCTGGAGAGAGGGTCAGTCCCGTGAGCCTCTATCGGGGGGCGCCAGGCAGAATTCGGTCGTGAGAGGCCTGTATCGGACTCCCAGATGCGCAACCATTTTGCCCTCCTCGTTCCGATCGCTGCCCAAGGTTGCTTCCAGTTCCATGATCCCTGTTTCCTCGTCCCGCCGCAGGATCGTCAGCACCACCTCATCTCTGGGCCGACACTCATGAATCGACGTGGCGAGGTCGTGCCGCTCGTCAAAGGCCCTGCCGTCCACCGCGAGGATGATGTCGCCCTCTTCCACGCCTGCCTCGTCCGCAGGAGCACCGCGATCCACCTCTGTGATTAGTGCTCCACTGAGTTATCGGCCGAAGGGCTGAAGCATTTCACAGGGCGGCATCTGCTAAGGCTCCGGAACGCGCAGCTCCGGCTGAGCTTCCTCTTGCCAGAACCTTGGCAAGGGCGCAGGGACTGGGCGAGCGACCAGGAAGGTGACAGCTCCGCCAGCCAGGGCCCCGGCCACCAGCCAAAGCAGGCATCCTGCCGCCACGCCTGAGGCGATACCCAGACCAACAAGAGACTTCTTCACGTACGCTCTGCTCCGCCCCTGCAGTGATGCGGTTCTCCCCAGTTATTATACCATAAGAAGGCCGAGGGAGGCTGGAAGAGGTTCCAGATTGAAGCTTGCTGTGTAGAGCAGCGGTATCTTTTCTGCTGTTCGCCGCTAGTGGTCCCGCGCTATCAGATCCCCTTCGACGGTCTGTGGTTGAATCAGAGCAACGACTTCCGACGCAGGTCCCACATGGCCACCAGGCCCACACCAATTGGCAACCAGAAGGCTATGAAACGAAACAGCAGGGTCGCCACCACCACCACGCTCGCGGGTACTCCCAGGCTGCTGTACACGGCGGTGAGGGAGAGTTCAGTCACTCCAATGCCCTCGGGCATGAGTAGGAGACTGATGATGTAGTTGGTGATGACGTATCCTACGACCAAGACGTCCAGCTTGATGGCGAAACCCAGGGCGTGATACACAAAGTAAAGGCACAGAATGTCTGAAAAGAGGGTCATGATCCCGTAGGCGAAAGCTTTCGCCGTCTCCAACGGCTTGCTTCGGGCGACGACCACGACATGATAGAGGTTGTTCACGCCCTCTAATAGTGCTCTGGGATTGTACGCGCTCCTTCTTCTGATCCTCCTGATAGGGGCATCGACGAGTTTGGCCAGGCTAGCCAGGAAGCGCTTCAGCCTGCGGGGATGTCTGTACATCACGATGAAGAAACCCAGGAGTCCCAACATCACGCAGACCATACCCGCGGCGATCAGCAACTGACCTGGGCCCATCATGCGATGACTCAGCATATAGAGCAGACCCAGGAGGAAAGTACTGAGCAGGATGACGCCGGTCATCAAGTTCTGCAAAGTGAGCACTATGGCCAGGGTGCCCAGAGAGAGCCCGTGCCGGTCGAAGAAGCGGTAGCGGACGTAGATGCCCGCGGTGCCTCCCGCTGCCACGATGCGATTGGCAGCACCGCCCGCGAACATCAGTTCCCCGAAAGGCCATAGCGCAATATGGTATCCGAGGAAGTGCAGCAGCTTCTGGGTGTACAGGGCGACGGCGAGGTAGCGCAAGCCTTCAGCCACAATGGCCAGGATGACGAACTCGGGCTTCGCAGAGGCGAGGAGCACCAGTGCCTCTCGCTCTCCGGTGAGCCGGATGAGGAGGAGGGCTACGGCAACTCCGACGACGAGCATAACGAGGAGCTTCTTGTAGTCTATCCCTAGAGGTGCTTCCAACTGCTCGCCGTCGGTTGGCGCTCCGTCGGTGGCGGTCTCCACCTACAGCCAGCCCTCCCGTCTGAAGTAGGCCAGCATGCCGATCACGACAGCTATCATGACACCCATGATGATGATGAAAGACATGGGATGGCTGGCCAGCGGGAGTTGGCGAAGGTTCATGCCGTAGATGCCGGAGATGACCGAAAGGGGCAACATGATGACCGAGAAGATGGTCAGAATCTTCATTACCTCGTTGATGCGGTGAGAGGTGAGGGAATCCACTGTCTCGCTAAGTCCCTCAATGACGTCCCACAGGTCCTCCAGACGCTCCCATATCTGTACTATGTGGTCGGAGACGTCCCCCCAGTAGACGTCCAAATCTCCCCTCAGGAACTCCCAATCCTTCCGCTCCAGGCTGGCAATCACTTTCATCTGAGGCTTGATCGTACGGCGGAAGTTGATCAGGTTCCGTCTAACGATCGAGATCTCTTTCACGATTTCCTTAGCGTTGGCGTCGAAGATCCTTTCCTCGATGCTTTCGATGTTGTGGTTCTCCTTGTCCACAATGGGGAAGCAGTAGTCGACAAGGTCGTCAATCAGCAGGTAGAGGAGATAATATGAGCCACGGCCCATGAACTGGGCCCTAATCCCCTCGTCCTTCTCGCAGTTGTCGAAGTCCTCGACCAGAGTCTTCAGGGTGCCATCGCTTGCCGTGACTAGGAAGCCGCGACCGACGAAGATATCGACCTCAGAATGCCAGAGCCGCCCGGCGGCTTTGTTGAAGACGGGAAAGTGCATGACGATGAAGAGGTAGTTCTCATACTCATCGATCTTGGGCCTCTCTAACTTGCTGAGTAGGTCTTCCAAGTCCAGCGGGTGGAAGAAGGGGAACTGCTCACGGAGATACTCGATGTCCTGCGGTGTCGCCCGCCTGATGTCCGTCCAGGCTATGCTATTGTGGGTGAGAGTACGGCTGCTCATCATCACCTCCTCTCTCCGTCCCCGCTGACCAAGACGTTCGAACGCCGTCCTTGATGAGCCTTCCGACTTCACGGATTATACTCAGACGTCATGGCGCTAGCAAGCGATCTCAGGCGGTGGGAGCGGTCCGAAGCGATAGGAGTGGCGCACGTTTCCCTGCTTGAGGGGCGACAGTACTTGACCAGTGTGAGAGGATGTTCTATAATAGCAAAGCTCGCCCGGCGCCCAAACGATCTCTCACCAACCGCTGGGTTGGTGGAGCCAGTATGAACCGCGCGAGGCGACGTCGGCGTTGGACTCCGTGTTCTTCCACATCGGGCACGTCCGTCTAGACACTAGCAGTGGAAGTGGCCTTCAAGGTGGGCACCGCCGTGCTGGACAGGCTGAAGTCAGTCCCGTCATGTCAAAGTTCTCTTGGGTAGGCATGGCAGAACACACACGACATGCTTGAGACCCGACGTGAGCTACGTCGCGTCATCCTAGTGAGATGGATAATAGTCATCGGGGCCATCTTCGCGTCGATCAGCATCGGCTTCTACGCGCTTACATACGTCGAGACCAGGGCCTGGCTATTGCTGATCCCAGCGGTGGCTGTTGTGGTGGCTTTGCTGTGTCTGCTCCAGGGTCGCCGGCTGGTGGCCCGGGCCCAACTGGACGCCGCCGGATATTGGATCCTCGGTGCCGTGCTTGTAGCCTATGCCGGTGGGGAGTTGGTGTGGGCTGGCCTCAGCCCCTGGCACGCGGTGGGAGCCATCCTGGTGATTGTGCTGGTCGGCAACCTGATCCTGCGGCGCAAATGGGGCCCCTGGTTGCTGGCAGCCAGCGTTTACGGGCTGTTTGCCTTGCTGGTCAACACTCTCGACCCGTTTCCCCGCTTCGATGTCACGCAATCTCCTGCGTTAGCCATTTCCATCCTCGGCGTGACAACCTCAGTCGCGCTTGTTCTCCTCTCGCAGCTAGTCCTTGACTTCCGCCCCATCACCATCCGCAGCCGGTTGTTTGTCGCTTTCGTGCTGATGGTGTTGCTGCCAGCGATTGGAGTCGCTGCTGTATCGAGCGTGGTGGGGTTTCAGAGCGGGCGGCAGCAGGTGATCGAGCAGCTTGAGTCGGTGGCGACCATCAAAGAGGCTGAGCTGGACACTTGGGCCAGCAATGTACAAAGCGACTTGGCGACCGTGGCAACGGGGGATAGCGTGACGCGCCATATGCGTGAGATACTGTCACCTTCAGTGGACCCCAGGGGTTACCAGGTCGCCTACAACGAGTTGCACCAACACCTTGGGCAGATGGTGGAGCGATCGCCGCGCCTTGACGGATTGTTCCTGATGGATCTCGAGAGACGCGTGGTTCTGTCCACTGATCCCGCCCAGGAAGGCGCATCTGGCGCCCCCGGCAGCCTGGCTTACTTCCGCCAAGGGCTCAAGGGGGAGTATTTGCACAGGGCTTCCTATAGCCTGTCGGTGGGCGGCATCGCGGTCATCGCTGTTCGGCCGGTTCTTGACGATCAGGGACAGGCGTTGGGCATCCTCGCAGGCCGCGCAGGCCCAGCAACCTTGAGCGAGATAATGGGCGAACGAACGGGACTCGGGCAGACGGGGGAAACCTATCTTGTCACTCTGGGTCACATCATGCTGACAGAGCCGCGCTTTCGCAAGGAGCGCTGGGACCAGACCTACTATGTGTTTTCCGAAGGCGCGGATGCAGCGCTAGAAGAGCACACCAACGGTTACGGATCGTATAGCAACTATCGAGGTGAGCGCGTGCTCGGGGTCTATCGCTGGTTGCCAGACCTGAAGCTAGCACTCCTAGCGGAGCAAGCTGAGTCTGAGGCCCTGGTTGCCGTATATACGACCGTGGGCATCAACTCTGGTGTGACGGTTGTCGCTGTGTTGGTTGCCGCCGTGGTCTCCTTATTCCTGGCTCGAAGTATCGCCCTCCCCCTGGCCGATCTGGCAGAGACAGCGGTGCGGGTAGCTGGCGGGGAGTTGGAACATACGGCCGACGTGCGACGGGATGACGAGATCGGCGCCTTGGCACGCGCCTTTAACACCATGACGACACAGTTGCGTGAGTCAATTAACGGCCTTGAGCAGCGGGTGCATGAGCGAACGCAGGCTCTTCAGCGACGAGCCCTTCAATTGGAGACCAGCACGCGGGTAAGCCGGGAGATCACCTCAATCTTGGACATCGATGACCTCTTGAAGCGGGTAGTAGAGCTGATCAAGAGAGCGTTTGGATATTACTATGTGGCAGTCTTCTTGGTAGATGATGAAACGAACACGCTGGTTTTTGCCGCCGGTAGTGGCGAGCTCGGGCGACGACGGAAGAGGGAGGGGATGCGGTTGATGATCGGAGCGGCCAGTCTGAACGGACATGTGGCGCAAAGTAATAAGGCAGCGATGGTCAACGATGTATCGCAAGACCCTCGGTATGTAGCCGATGAACGCTTGGCCGACACGCGGTCCGAATTGGTCATCCCTCTGCGGATAGGAGGGCGGGTGCTCGGCACCTTGGACGTACAGAGCGCCCAGATGAACGCTTTCAGCGAAGAGGATGTGCGGATCATGCAAAGCATGGGTGACCAGGTAGCCGTCGCCATCGAAAACGCTCGCCTATATGACCGAAGCCGCACTCTAGCCGTTCTTGAGGAACGCAACCGCTTGGCCCACGAACTCCACGACTCGGTCACCCAGTCGCTCTACAGCCTGGTCCTTTTCGCAGGAGCCGGGCAGGAAGTTGTCGAGGCCGGACTGTTGGAACCCGTGAAGCAGCACTTGCAACGAATCGAAGAAACCGCTCAACAAGCCCTCAAGGAGATGCGGCTGTTGGTCTACGAGTTGCGGCCGCCAACGTTGGAGGAGGAAGGGCTGCTGGGCGCTTTGCGTCAGCGGCTGGAGGCTGTTGAAGAGCGAGCCGGCATTAACGCACGCCTGCTGGTGGAAGGGGACGTGGATCTGCCGGCACCCCTGGAGCAGAGACTCTATCGCATAGCTCAGGAGGGACTAAACAACGCCTTGAAGCATTCCGCAGGTACCTCGGTTGCAGTGCGAATTCACGTGAACGACGAGCGTTTGGAGCTAGAGGTAGTTGACGACGGGGTAGGCTTCGACATCGACGCTGTGAGCGACACGGGTGGCCTGGGACTGGCCATGATGCGAGAGCGGGCGGCCGGGTTGGGCGGTCTGCTGTTGATCTCGTCGGCGCCGGGGGAGGGAACAACCGTCAAGGTCACTATGGAGAAGAGGCCTCGAGGGCGTTCAGGTGATTTGCCGAGGGTATCCCAATGACCGAAAGGATCCGCGTTCTTGTTGTCGACGACCACGTTGTGGTGAGGGATGGACTATGCGCTTTGATAACCGCCAGGATGGACATGGAAGTGGTTGGTGAAGCCGCAGATGGAGTGCAGGCGGTGCTCAAAACCCGCCTGCTGGAGCCCGATGTGATCCTGATGGACCTGCTGATGCCCCGCAAGGACGGGATCGAGGCCACCAGGGAAATCAAGCAAGAGAATCCTAACGCACGGATTCTGGTTCTCACTAGCTTCGCCGAGGACAAGAACGTCTACCTGGCCGTCAAGGCCGGAGCGCAAGGCTATCTCCTCAAGGATTCATCGTCTAGAGATCTGATCCTAGCCATCCGCGATGTCTACCGGGGCGAATTGGCCCTACAGCCCAACATTGCCGTCAAGGTCATTCGTGAGGTTGGCCGCCCTTCGGATCTGCCCCCTTCTGAGAAACCACTAACTGGACGCGAGGTCGAGGTTCTGAAACTCGTGGCCGAAGGCCTGTCAAACAAGGAGATCGCCGAAAGGTTGGTGATCAGCGAGCGGACAGTGACCACGCATGTCAGTAACATACTGGGCAAGTTGCACCTGGCGAACCGTACCCAGGCCGCACTGTATGCGATGCGGGAGGGATTGGCAGAGTCGAGCTAGGCCGATTTAACCCATACGTTGTGTTGCCGAGGCAGTCTGGCCCGTAGTTCTACGTAGCAATGACCGTTCTAAGAACGGTCATTTTGTAATATTCGGGATACGTATCTTCGCGGATGTGCGACAAGTGGCCGTCTCGTAGAATGGTATAGAGACTCCAAAGACAAACGATGCCTCACGAGACGGCGCTGCTCAAGAACTGCCTGATTCCCATGTCGGACGGTGTCACTTTAGCCGCGGACTTGTACCGCCCGCTGGTAGACCACCCGGTCCCGGCCCTCCTCAGCTTCTACCCCTATCACAAAGACGACTACCTTGGATGCGTCTTCCAAGGTCCGTTGCGGACCTTGGCGCAGGCCGGGTATGCGTGTCTGCTGGTGGACGTGAGGGGTACTGGCAACTCTGGGGGCTCTACGCTCAACTTCGCGGGGGAACGAGAGCGTCGAGACTATTATGAGGTCGTCGAGTGGGCTGCGGCCCAGCCCTGGTGCGATGGCAATGTGGGCGCGTGGGGTATGTCGTATGGGTCGATGGCTGCCTTGCTTGCGGCTGCTGAGGGGCCTCCCCACCTGCGTGCGGTCGCTGGCCTCCACGGGGTGCTCGACAAGTGGAGCGATTTCGTCTTCGTCGGTGGGCGTCTCAACCTGCTGGCTTTCGTTGCCCTGTGGGCTCCTGGCCGGGCAGGTCAGAACTTCATGTCACCGGGGTACCGCGACCCCGACGGGCGCTGGCTTTCGGTCTGGCGAGAGCACCTGGAGTCGAACGTCCCCTGGCTGGTAACCGCTTTGGATCTGGCGGCGTCAGGCGAGGTTCAGAGTGAACCGATGAGCGTGACCCTTGAGCGGATCCAAATCCCTGCATACCTGTGGGCCGGCTGGCGTGACATGGCCACCAAAGAAATGGTTGAGGCCTATCACAGCATCAAGGGGCCCAAGAAACTGACGGTGGGTCCATGGATGCACGAGCTACCTGATGTCGCGCACGCTGGGCGTGTGGACTACGTCTACGAGCTTCGGCGGTGGTTCGATCACTGGCTCCAGGGCGAGGACACAGGCATCATGGACGAGCCGACCGTCTCCATCTGGGTGCGGGAGGCTGACGCCTGGGCACACGAGGAGGACTTCCCGCCCCCCGATGTCCAGGAGCGACAATTCTACCTCGGGCCGCGAGGGGCGCTCGTGGAGACCGCGCTCTCCGGACGAGACGGGGGCAGTGACTCTTTTGAGTATGATGCCACAGTGGGAGTTGACACTGAACTCCGACTGGGAATCTTGAACGGAGTTGGCCTCGCCCGGGATCAGCGGGCTGACGAGCTGAAGGGACTCACCTACACCACACCGCCCCTCGCGGCAGACATGGAGATCTGCGGCGTGCCCCGGGCCCTGATACAGCACGCCTCGACAACTCCCTACCCTCTCTTGGTCATCAAGCTGTGCGATCTAGCTCCAGAGGGTACGTCCAGCTTGATCACATCGGGCTGGTTGGATGTAGATCGGTCGAAGGGATACCCCTCAAGCTGGGGTGACGTATCCGACGACGGCTCAAGTGTGCGCCTGAACCTGATCCCCACGGCGTACCTGGTCCGCGCTGGCCATCGGTTGCGGGTATTCGTGTCGGGGTCGGACTTCCCGCGCCTGCTGCCCAGCCGTGGGCCGGGCCAGATCACCATAACATGGGGCAAGGAGCCCCTTTCGCTGGTGCGGCTGCCCATTCGCGCTACTGGCAAGAAGACGTGGAAACCGCCGTTCCTCACCCCTCTGGAAACCGCACTCGTGCCTACGAGGGCACCGATATACCGGATAGAGCAGAAC
>CAZBJW010000110.1:0-13650 GCA_964492135.1 uncultured Anaerolineales bacterium | reverse complement strand
GACCTCCGAGATCTTCGGAGACCTCGGAGGTCTCGGTGTAGCGAACTTTTCAGCCAGCATCCCACCCTGGAGTGCACAGGTGATGCTTGAGGTTGTGGCTGCGCTGGCGCGCCGCCCGGGTCGGATGGACAAGGAAGTGAGAATGTGCCTCGGGGTTCTACGCCCTCCCGACCTGTGAAGCGGCCGACGAGAGGTCACTCAGGACGCACCGCGGAAATACTCTATCGTCCTCTTCAACCCCTCCTCAAGGGTGACCGCCGGCTTCCACCCCAACTCGCTCTTGGCCTTTGCGGCGTCAAGATAGATCTTGAAGGTCTCCCCTGGCTTGGGAGGGCCGTGGACGGGCTCATTCGCATAGCCGGTCATCTGCTGCATGCTGGCGAAAAGCTCGTTCACAGACGTGCCCACGCCACAACCCACGTTATAGATCTGCCCATCCCCGCCTTCCATGGCTAGTAGGTTGGCCCGCACAACGTCGTCCACGTAGACGAAATCCCGCTCCTGTTCTCCACTGCCGTTGATCACCACCTCCTGCCCCTGCACCATCCGGCGAGCGAAAATGGCCACCACCCCGGCCTCACCGAAGGGGTCTTGCCGAGGACCGTAGACGTTCGCATAACGCAGAGTGGTGTACTCCAGACCATGGCTCTCCCGGTAGAGATGGAGGTAGTGCTCTACCGCCAACTTGCTAACGCCATACGGACACAGAGGTTCCACGGGATGATTCTCGTCGCAGGGCAGGTACGCGGGTTCTCCGTACACTGCCCCGCCGGTGGAGGCGTAGATGATCTTCTCGACCCCATGCCGGCGGGCGCACTCCAGGACATTGAGGGAGCCGAGGATGTTCACGTCGGCGTCGAAGATCGGGTCTGCCATGGAATGGCGTACGTCTGCCTGAGCCGCGTGGTGATCGACTAGCTCTGGTCGCTCCTGCGAGAAGACCCGCTCCAGGTCGGGGCTCCGGATGTCCAATTCGCAGAGTGTGGCCCCAGGGTGGACGTGTTCTCTCTTGCCAGAGGAGAGATCATCGACGACCACGACGCTGTGACCCTCGTCGATCAAGGTATCCACCACGTGGGAGCCGATGAACCCCGCCCCGCCGGTGACCAGCACTTTCAAGACGCCTACCTCGCCCGGGTATTATAGTCGGGAATGAAGGGCCGGTCAATACGGTGAGAGATCTCCTGCACCCGGCAATCGGCCTCTGGCCTGACTTCATCTGGGGCTATGAAGATTGGCTGTCTGCCGACGCGCACCAGGACACCCAGAACCGCCAGGGCCGGCTCCCCTCGGCGGAGGGACCGTTGATAGCATGAACGAAGCTGTCAGACGCAGGTACGACGTCACTACGGCCGCCCTTGTCGCCGCGCGTCCTTCGATGCGCGCTTTGATAGGTGCTTCCGTACATGGTTCGACACGCCCCTTGCCTACTATACGCCCTTCGATACGGGCTCTGCCCTACTCGCGGCTGCTCAGGCTGGGTCCAGCGGCGGGCGTCACTCCGTCTTTTCCAGAGAGTTGTTCCACACTGTTGGAGAAGGCCATCCGCTCCGACATAATCAGGTTTGTCGTGCACTGTAGATCAAGGGAGGTAGTCATGGCCCAGGGCGAGCATTGTCACGAAGGCATCGAGGCACGGCTTAGCCCACAATTGCGGCAACTCTTTGAGCGCCTCAGAGACCGTACTCACCACGGCGAAACCTTCGAGCTTACCCTGACCAATATGGAACTGGCCGAAGCCATCGTCTGGTATCTACGGCGCCATCCCGAACTTCCCTTTGCCAACCCCCAGGTATCCATTGAGCCCGATGCCATCGAGGCACAGGTGGAGACTCGACTGGGAAAAATGAGCTTTGCCGTCAGCGCCCGGATAGACGTCGTGGTACACAATGGGATACCGCGCGTTGGACTGGAGCAGCTGCGAGTGGGCAAGGCCGACCTGCCTGGGTCCATCCTCTTTCACGTGGACGATCAGCTCAAGCAGAACCTTGCTGTTCGAGGGGGAGACCTCCCCCTGATGCTCGAACAGTTAGTGCCAGAGGAGGGCCAGCTGAGGGTCAGGGGCAAGATCCGCTGAGTCGCAGCTCACCCTAAGCACGTCTGAGCCAGGGGCTGATTCTCCTTGCGTCATGCTCTTACATGAGGGTGTGGATAAAGGCCGTGAGACGTACGTGCGAGGCCACTCAAGTTCTCCTGGCCGCTGGTCCGCTCCTTCTGTCCTTCGACTGCGCTCAGGACAGTTACGCGCTTCGATACGCTGCTTTCCTTCGATACGCCTTCGGCACGTGCTTCAATACGCCGCTCCGCGGCTACCCGGCACTACTCAGGGCTACTCAGGCGCCCAGGCGCTGGCGCTCCTCCGCTTCTGCGACACCATGTTGCATGGATCTGTCCTCTGACTCTACCCTGACTCATGCTAGAGCTTGAAACCCTTCTCCCTGAAGAGCTTCAGACACGCGTCGACGGCGTCTCCGTCGTAGAAATCGCCCCGCCGTTGCGAGATCTCCTCCAGCGCCTCCTCGATGCCATGAGCTGGCCGATAAGGACGGTTCGAAGCCATGGCCTCGACGACATCGGCCACACTGAGGACCCTGGCCATGACCAACGTCTCACGGCCGACAAGACCTCGAGGATACCCGGACCCATCCATCCTCTCGTGATGCTGGCACACAATCTCGGCCACTGGCCAGGGGAAGTCCACCGCCTTCAATATTTCATATGCGGTCAGCGGATGGACCTTTATCATCTCCATCTCGATCTCAGTGAGCTTGCTCGGCTTGCTCAGGATCTCCGCTGGCACGTAAATCTTGCCAATATCGTGAACGAGCCCCGCCATGCGGATGCCCAGTATCTCTTCCTCTGGCAGGTCCATCTCCTGGGCTATCGCCGATGCGAGACGGGCCACCCGCTCCTGATGACCAGCTGTGTATGGATCCCTGGCCTCAGCCAGCGCCGCAAGAGCGTTGACGGTTCCCTCCAGCGTCGTCCGCAGCCTGTCCAAGCTCTGCTGAAGCTCCTCCTCCGCCCGCTTGCGCTCCTCCAATTCCCGTTGAACAGCTTGGTAGAGTTGGGCGTTTTGGATGGCTACGCTCACCTGGTGGCCCATGGATGAAATCAGTTTCAGATCGCCTACGGTTAGGGACTCGGACGCCGTCGATTCGACATTCAGTACGCCCAAGACCTCTGCGTCTTTCATGATCGGCACGGCAATCTCGCACACGACCCCGGGCGCAGCTTCCAGGTAGTCCGGATCCTCTGTGACGTCGTAGACCAACTCTGCCTCTCCGCTGCGAGCCACACGACCGATCACTCCCTTGTCCGAAGGGATGCAGTCGATGACCTCCGCGGGGCGATAACCGACGTGGGCGCCCAGGCGCAGCCCGTCCCTGTCGGCGGTGTATATACTGACCATGCTGTAGCCAAAGCCCGAAGCGACGGTCTCCACCACGGTCTGGAAGACCCTCTCCGGCTCCAATGACGAGCTGACCAGGCGCGACAGTTCTTGAAGAATGGTGCTCTCTTTCAGCCTGCGATCTGTTTCCTGGTACAGCCGCGCGTTCTGGATAGCCACGGCGGCCTGATCGGCCAGCAGTGTCAAGACGCGCAGTTCGTCCTCGTCGAACGCGTGAGCCTCAAGGAAGGCAACATTGAAGACCCCTAGCACCGAATCTGCCTGCTTAAGGGGGAAGCCCGCGATGGCTTCCACGCCCCAGTCCTGATCCCGACACAAGGGATGGGCGCCGGCTTCGCTGATTACGACGGGCTCTCCCAGCCTGGCCACCGTGGCCGTGAGGCCGTCCCTTCGAACTTCTGTGAAGATCTGCCCTTCCTGGTCCGGAGCCCAAACCCCTGTGCCGAACGTGAATTCCTCTGTATCGCGATCGTACAGAAAGATGTGCGCATCACTTGCCTTGACCAGTTCCACGGCGCTCCTGGCGATGGTGTCCAAAACCATCGACAGATCAAGCGACTGAGTAAGTTGAAGACTGATTTCCCGAAGGGCTATGAGTTCTGCCACGCGCTTCTGCGCTGTCGCGAACGAACGAGCGTTGTCAAGAGCGATGGCGGCCTGGTTGGCGAAGAGGGTGGCCAGCTGCACGTCCTCCTCGTCGAAGGGATCTACCACACGGCGGCCAAGGATGAGGACCCCCAGCAATTCGTGGCCCCGCTTTAGCGGAACTCCCAAGGCGGATTTGATCCCATCTGTGTCCAATTGAGGCACTCGTGCATCCCAGCTGGAATAGTCGTCCACAGTCAGTGGCCGATGAGTCTGAGCGACTTTGCCGGCGACGCCTTCACCCAAGGCAAGTCCTATCCGGCTATTGTCCTTGGTGTACCCCCAGCTGACCTCTATCTCCAGTCGCTGGGATTCGGGGTCGAACAGGCTTATTGCGCCTACCTGGGCATTCAGCAGGTGCGCAGCCTGCTGAAGGATGGTCGGCAGCCCCTCCGAGAGATCGGTTTCAGCGAGCACCTTCATAGATACGTCATGGAGCGCGGAGAGTTGCTCTATCCTCCGCTCACGCTCCGCAAAGAGTCGCGCGTTCTCGATGCCGATGGCTGCCCCATTGGCCAACAGCGCGGCCAGGCGAGCATCATTCTCGTCGAATACCCTCTCGACATCCGAGTCATCCACAAATAGAACTCCCAAGAGGGTCTCGCCACGCTTAATGGGAACGCCCAGCACGTTGTTGGTGGGCTCGCCGTCGAACAGGCGTGACCTACCCTCCCAACTGGCGTAGTCTGTCACTGTCATGGGCTCTCCAGACTGAGCCACCTTTCCGCACACACCCTCGCCGAGTGCCAGCTTGATGCCCTTGTAGTCCCGGTTCTGCCCTTGGGTTGCGATGAGCTCCAACTCCTGGCTCTCGGGTTCGTACAGGTACACCCCGGCGGCGCGCCCCCCAAGCAAATCGATGGCCCTTTCCACTACAGTGTTGAGCAGCGTCGGCAACTCCAATTCGGTAGCCATTTCCATCGAGATGTGATACAGACCTGCCAATTCCTCGGCCCTGCTCTTGGTTTCCTCGTAGAGCCTGGAATTCTCGATGGCGATGGCCGCCTGATTGCCAAAGAGGCTCAGCAAGCCTACATCAGCCTGTACGAAACGCGGGTTTTCCAGTCCTCTCTCGACGATCACGACGCCCAGCAACTCCCCACCATAGGTGATGGGCACACCCATCACTCGACCAAGCCCGCAACCCGCATACCGCTTGGATCGTCCTTCCCAGGAGTCGTAGTCATCCACGACCAAGGGTTGATTTGTCTGCAGCACCGTCCCTGCAACACCTTCGCCCGATTTCAGCACTGCTCCTTTGGTGGATGGGGGGAGTCCTATGGAAGCGGCACTGATGAGATCGCCCTGGCTCGCACGGTAGAGGTAGACATCGCCCGATCGGCCATTGAATAGCTCCATTGCGCGCGAGATGATCGCTTCCAGAAGGCTATCCAGATCAAGCCTGCTGATAATGTGCAGCGACATCTCGTACAGGGCCATCAACTCCTGGGACGTGCGCTCTTGTTCCTCGTAAAGCCGGGCGTTCTCGATGGCGATAGCTGCCTGGCTGGCGAATAGCTCCAGTAACCGTAGATCACGGTCAGTGAAGACCCTCAGCTTCTCCACATCGGTGACGTTTACCACACCTATGATCTTGTTGCCCCATTTTAACGGTACGCCAATCACCGGTCCGAAATGGGCGCCAGCGTACTTCTCGGACCTTCCTTCCCAGCGCTGGTAGTCCTGAACGATCATCGGCTCCCCGGTCAGCGCCACTCTGCCTGACAGTCCCTCGCCCAGCTCCAAGCGAATTCCGGTGTAGTCGTCGCCCAGATGGTGGCTGACCGCCAACTCCAGTTCCTCTTCTTCCTGGTCATAGAGATATAGAGCACCCCCCTTGGTTCCCATCAGGGACGCGGCTCGCTCCACGATGGAGCGCAGCAGTTGCTGCAGGTCCAGTTGCCTGGTAATATCCAGCGTGGTCTTGCGCAGGGCCTCCATCTCGAACACCCTCCGCATTTCCTCTCTGTAGAGGCCGGCATTCTCTATCGCCATGGCTGCCTGTTGCGCGAAGATAGACACCGCGGGCACGTCTTCTTCCGTGAGGTCATCGGACCAGACGGTCAGAATCCCCACTGTTCGCTCCCCGGCGAGAAGGGGCGCGGAGATGGCCTTGCGAGCCTGCAAGACGCGCGCTATTTGGGGCGCGAGGGCTTTCAGGGGCGAGGGAAGAATCTCTCTGATACTCTCTGCAGGCTGGTCATCAAACAGGGCCCGACCCTCTCCAAGCACAGCTCGGAGGTACGGAGAACTATCCAGGGGGAACCTCAATCCCTCTTCGCCCGCTCTAATGAGTCTCTCTACCACTCGCAGTGCCGACTGACCCACGTTGGTGTATGCGACGACCAACTCGCCCTGTGCATTGTCCAGGAGTCCGAAGAAGCAGCTGACTCCTAGATTCGCGAGTTCGCCGCCCATGGTCTCGAAGACACGATCAGGATCAAGGACGCTCTGCACCTTGGCCGCAGTTCGGCTCAGAGCCAGAAGACGTTCCTGGGCCTTCTGCAGGTCCTGAGCCTCTCCGCACGCGGCCTCAACGTCGCTCGTGCGCTGCTGCGCAGCCAATTCGTCCCCCAACGCCTCTCCTGAATTGACTTCGTCGGTCATCTAGTCTCCTTCGTTACGGCAGCGTCGGCTTTCCGTCCTCGGAAGCAACGTAGCGGTGATAGTTGTCGCGCCCCTTGTCTTTAGCTCGATACATGGCAATGTCTGCGTTCCGTATCAAGGTGTCAGGGTCTTCACCGTGCTCGGGGTAAATGGCGATCCCCAGGCTTGTGGTGACATGTAGTTCGTGCTCTTGAAGGACAATCGGCTCCCTCAGTCCCTCCAGGATGGCGTTGGCAACCTTGTTCACGTCCTCCATCCTGGATATCCCCTCGAGCAGCACCAGGAACTCGTCCCCTCCCATGCGGCACACAGTGTCGCTCCGCCGCAGAAGCCTTGTGAGTCGCTCACCAACGGCCTGCAGCATCTGGTCTCCCACCGGGTGGCCCAGCGTATCATTGACCTCCTTGAAGTGGTCCAGATCCAGCAGCATCACCGCCAGTCGCTGCCCATTCCGGCGTGCCCGAGCCACAGCCACAGTCAGACGGTCGCTGAAAAGCGTACGGTTGGGGAGCCCGGTGAGCGCATCGAAGTAGGCCAGCCGCCTGATCGTTTCCTCCACCTGCTTGCGCTCCGTGATATCGTGAATGAACCCCTGATATCCCACCACCCGTCCGTCCTCGGCCCGACGCACCGTGGAGCTAAGCAGACAGTCCATCTCGGTGCCATCCTTCTTCCGTAGCCTCACCTCGTAGTCTCGAACGGATCCCCTTCGCTCTATTTCCTCCTGAAATCTCCGGCGGTCCACGGGGTCAACGTACAGTTCCTTGGCATCGAGCCCCGCGAGGTCTTCTCTGGCGTATCCGAAGAGGTCCAGGAAAGACTGATTGGCGTCTAGGACTTGACCGTCCCGAGTGGTGATGTTGATCGCATCCCTCGTGTCCTGGAAAAGGGTGCGGTACCTCTTCTCGCTCTCCCGCAGCGCTTGCTCCGCCTGCTTGAGCTCGGTGATGTCTGCCAATACCCCTTGCACCCCTGCAACACGACCATTCACAAAGATTGGCCTGCTGGAACTGCGCATCCAACGGATCTCGCCCGACTTGTTGACCACCCTGTACTCGCCTGTTCCAGAGGGATGTCCTGAAAGGAGTCTGGCGTAGCTCTGCTGAATCCGCTGCACATCTTGCTCGAAGACGAAGTCCTGGAAGCGCCGCCCCGCCACCTCAGATCGAGCGTATCCGATGAAGGATTCGATGGCAGGGCTGACATAGGTGACCACTCCGTCTTCGTCAACGGCATAGATGACATCATCTATGTTCTCTACCAGCTCGCGATACTGCTCCTCGCTCTTACGCAGCGCCTCGTCTCCACCCTTTCCATCACGCCCGGCTGACTCAGCCTCAAGAAGTCGTCTGCGGAAGTCCTCCACATCCTGCAGAAGCTGCTCTTTCGTCTTGTCTTCGTCTCTCATCCTGCACCTATCTTTATCCCTAGACAGCCACGTATCACACCTTCATCTCTCACTCGAGCTGAAAGCCCTTCTCCGTCACCACCTTCAGGCAAGCCTCCACTGGCTCAGGATCATAGAGGGTACCTCTTGTACAGGATATTTCGTCAACGGCCTCGCTCAAAGCGTGTGCTGGCCTATAGGGCCGGTGAGAGGTCATGACCTCCACCACATAGGCCAACCCCAATATCCTCGCCTCTACCCATATCTCTTCCCTCGAAAGGCCTCGAGGGTAACCAGAATCATTCATCCTTTCGTGGTGCTGCAGCACAATATCAGCAACCGGCCAGGGGAATTCTATAGGTTTCAGTATGTCGTACCCAGCGCGCGGATGCGTCCTTACCATCATCAGTTCCAGGTCCGTCAGCAGGGTCGGCTTGCTCAGGATCTCGGCAGGCACATAGATCTTGCCGATATGATGAATGAGCCCCGCCATGCCCAGGCCGCGAATCTGCTCTTCCGGAAGGCCCATCTCCTGGCCAATGGCGGCAGCCAGGTTTGCCACCCCGAACTGGTGGCCCGCCGTGTACGGCTCGCGCTTCGCCGGGCGCGGCCAGCGCATTGACCGTCCCTTCCAGAGTTCCGCTCAGCCGGTCAAGACTCTCTTGAAGTGCCTTCTCTGCGCGCTGGCGCTCCGCCAGTTCGTGCACGAGGTCCCCGTATAGCCGCGCCTTCTCGATACCGATCGCCGCCTGATTGGCGAACATGGTCGCCGGGCGCGTATCACCTTCCGTGAATTCCCTGTTGTCGTCTGGGTCAGCAACGTACAGAGTTCCCAAGTGGGCATCGTCCCGCTTGATGGGCACGCCCAGGACGTTGTAGACGCATCCATCATCGAAGTGGGGTGATCTCCCCTCCCACTTGGGGTAGTTCGACACCACCAAGGGCTCTCCGGCCTGTGCCACCCTTCTGCACAGCCCTTCGCCCACGGCCAGTCTGATGCCCTTAGAGTCCATGTGCTCCCCGCGATGCACCACCATTTCCAACTCTTGGCTTTCCCAGTCGTACAGGTACAGACCGCCGGTGTCTCCTCCCAGCAGATCGATGGCCCGCTGCATGATCGTCTCCAGCACGGTCGATAACTCCAGGTAGCTGGCCACGTCCAGGTGGACCTGGTAGAGTGCCGAGAGTTGGTCTGCCAAGATCTTCGCCTCCGCATAGAGCCTGGAGTTCTGGATGGCCACCGCCGCCTGTCCGGCGATGGACGAAAGAAGGTTCAACTCCTCCGCAGGCAGGCTTTCCTTCTGTGAGAAGAGGACCATGGCTCCTACAAGCTTGCCCCTCACACTGAGAGGGAAGCCCGCGATCGACTTGACTCCCATGGCCCTCTGTGCACCGTCAATCAGCTTTCTGCTTACGCGGCTTCCCAGGAAATCCGAAGCATCGGTGGTCACATAGGGCCTGCCCCATAGTAACGCTTCTTCAACGAACGGCTGCGACTCCGAGAGGGAGAAGCTGAGACCTGAAAGACTGAGACCCAGGAGGCTCTTCACCCTGCTGACAACTTCCTCGGCCGCCCCCGTCAGCTCATCCCGAAAGTCCCCTCTGGCCTCATCCAAGAGCGCGAACACCGGCGGGTACTTTTCCTCCAGCAGTGTGACAACGCGTTCCTGAATGGCGCGCAGTATGTCCTGCAAATCGAGGGTGCTACTGACAGTCAGCGCGACGGAGTTGAGGGCCGCAAACTCCTCAGATAGACGCCTCAGGCTTTCTTGCGCGTCCGTGCACTGGGTCGTCTCCTTGGCGATCCCGAGAACTCCTCTCGCCCTGCCGTCCTCCTTGATGAGGCTGACATACACTTGGCACGTACGGGCACCTCCGTCCTTGTCACGCCACTCAGCCTCGAAAGGGCGTGAGACGTCTCCCCGCAACATCAAGGCAACCAGCTTCGAGTACTCAGAAACGTCCCTTGCCCAAAGAAATCCCAGCTCCCAAAAGTGGCTGCCGATGATCTCTTCCCTGGAATATCCGGTGTTCGTCACTCCCTGCCCATTGCACCAAGTGATCACGCCTTTCAGGTCCGCGGTGACCATGGGATCGGGTGACACCTCAACGAGAGAGCGCCACCTGGCTTCTGCCTCCGATGCTTCTAGCTCGGCAACCCGTCGGCGCAAGTCCGCGAGTTCCTCGATCAGCTGTCGTTTTGTCTCAATCCCGTCCCTCGTCTGACACCTTCCCCTGGACCTGCCGATCGCCTCGAGGAGATAGCGACTGCTGGTCCAGCGACTCGTAAGTTTGGAATTTGTCCCGCCCCTTGTCCTTAGCGATGTACATCGCTGCATCCGCGTTCTTGACCAGAGAGTCCCCATCTTCGGCATCGTCGGGATACATGGCAACGCCCAGGCTCGCTGTGACGGGCAGCGTATGCTCCCCCAGGGTAAACGGCTTTCTGAGGACTTCCAGGATCCTCTCTGCCGCCCTTCCAGCGTATTCGCTCTTCTCCATGTCCGGCAGCAGTAGCAGGAACTCGTCACCGCCCATCCGGGACACGGTGTCGCTTTCCCGCAGAAGGCTGGTGAGCCGCTCCCCCACCGCTTGGAGCAGTTGATCACCCACCGCGTGCCCCAGCGTGTCATTGACCTCCTTGAAGTTATCCAGATCAAGCAGCATGATGGCCACTTTCTGTTTGCTGCGGCGCGCACGAGCCAACGCGACTCCGAGCCGGTCGTTGAAGAGCACGCGATTTGGGAGGCCAGTCAAACTGTCGTGGTAGGCCATTTGTCTGATGATTGCTTCCGCTCGTTTACGCTCCGCCAGTTCGTGTTGAGCCGCCTGGTAAAGTCGGGAATTCTCAATAGCAATGGCGCCGTAGTCGGCCAGCATGGAGAGCAGGTAGCGGTCATCATCGGAGAAGGGCTTCGTAGCGGCGCTGGCTGTCGCACGCAAGACACCTATCGTCCTGTCCCCCACCCTCAGCGGCACGGCGAGGGTGGCCTCCAGCGGCTCGGTCTTGCGTGACCGAGGCGACTGGCTTAGGACCAACTCGCCTGTGTTCATCACCTGTCTGACCAGGGCATCATCCGCTTCGATCTGGACCTGGCGCGCGCTGTCGTCGCCGCTAACCTGAACCGCCCTCAGCTCTACACCCTGCGTGTCCTCATGCAAGAGAAACAGCGATATCTCCTCAGCTCCCGTGACATAGCTCGTAGCCTCCACAATGCGGGTCAGCACCTCGTCAGGTTCTAGCAACGAGGTGACCGACTTGCTGATCCCGTAGAGGATGTTCAACTCCCTCAATCTTTGCTCAAGCTGGCGCTTAGCCAGCCCGATGCGCTCGGTCAGCTCTTCCTTCTCTCTCCTCAGGCGAGCCTCGGCGAGGCATCTCTCCACGGCGTCCAAGATCTCCGCGACCTTGAACGGTTTGAGGAAGTAGTCCCTCACTCCCAGGCGGAACGCTTGGACGGCCACGCTTTCCGAACCGTGGGCAGTGATGAGGATGGTAGGGATCTCGTGGCCCTCCTGTCTCAGCGCTTCCAGGACTTCCAGACCATCCATCTTCGGCATCTGCAAGTCAAGCAGGATCAGGTCCGGCTCGTGGATCGACGCCAAATGCACGGCTTCCCTACCGTCGATGGCACACAGCGTAGTATAGCCGCTGGGGCTGAGGAGCGAATCTCTGAGGAACTCTACGTTCCGATGGTCGTCATCTACGATCAGGATCTTCTCGTTGGACACTTGCCTTCCTCAAACTCAGCCATCGCCATGATAACGGGACGCCATCCGTGATCTCGATTTGAGTGCTGATCAACACACACTTCAGACATACTTGCTGACCCTGCCGGCGTCGCCTCAAGCTCCATCGGACACTGGTGGCCATGAGTCTCACGTGTCTCGAAGGGCACCCTCGATCCCTTCTTCCAGGGCCGCCAACGCGCCTTGGGCAAGGTTAGGCCCTCCGGCGGTGCCCGCCCCTGCCTCAGGCGTTCCAAATGCCACAACTTGGAGCCCAATCCCCTGGTGGTCGAGACGTCGACATAGATCTGGCCCATCGAGGCCCGACATCGCCGTATTCACCAAGACCACATCGGGCTGGAACTGCGCGATCTTCATACCCACATCCAGCTCGTCGGTGGCCGTCGTGAAGCCGCAGGACGGGAAAGCTGGCGCGAGAAGATCAGCCAGTTCCTTTCCGTCGTGGACAACCAAGACTCTTGTTCTGCGCTTTTCCGGCGCAGCCCTGCTGCGCTCCAGATACTCATCCAGCATCTCCAAGCTGTAGCGCCGGTGGCCTCCCGGAGTGCGGTACGGTACGAGGAGGGCCTCCTTTTCCATCCTACCCAGGGTGAAGAGGCTGACGTGGAGATACTCCGCCGCCTCCTTGGCCGTGAGGAGATTCATGGGCTAAACCTCCTATGGAAACATGGAAACGATGTGAAACGTGATGAAAGGAGCATAATCCAGTCTATGGGGTGCCCTTTCGGCTGTCAATAGGAAAATGGTACCCCCGGGGTTAGGCAAACCTCCCGAAGTTTCAGAACCTTCGGGCACGCACCCTGAGTAGCTGCGTAACGAAGGGCGCCTGCCAAGCCACCACCGGCTTCTCAAGCACCGTAGCCCAGCCTCCTTCGGCCCTACGATACCCGCCTCAGTGCCCGGCTGCTGCCTTCGATACACCCTTCGCACGGGCTGTGCCCAAGATGCTCAGCACCGCCCTCCCCTCAAGGGCGTAACAAACCTTAAAGATTGCTCTTCGATCTTGACAAGGTGGAAAAGCTCTGCTATAATTAGAACATATGTTCTATTCACAGGATGTATCATGCCTGACACGCGGTTCGTAGACAAGGTACGCAAACTGAAGGTCCACGAGAGGGCTGTGCGGGAGCCTTCTCAGGTCAAGTCGGAGCTCACCCGGGTCTTCCCTTCCCTGGAGCCTCTCTTGACGGTCCTGGAAGGGGTATCCGATGATGTCGAACTGGAAGTGACGCGCCGGAAGAGCAAGTATATCCTGCGCATCAGACGATAAGCCACAGTTCTTGGACCACACATAGGCCTCTGCCAGCGGGGTAACAGGCCAAAGCCCCACGGCTCCCAAAGCGAAAGCCGATAGGGACCTCTGGGACTCACTTCGATCACAAGTCGGAGTGGAGCCCAGGGCTCCCTTTCCTGTCCTGAGCCTGGATGGACGGATCGTGACCGAGGAACCGGGACACAGTCTGATCGTATTCACCTTGCAATTGGCCGCCCTCTCGAGCGGTATAGCCTGCTACTACTTCTCTCTCTTCAGGCCCCGCCGGCCGGCGGTCACAGCGCTCGTCCTCGTGACCGCCTTCATCCTCTGCCAGGATCTGTTCTGCGACAGCCTCTACGCCGTGGCCGTGATGCAACACGCCTGGTCACCTTCGAGATGCTGGCGGGACCTCTCTTCTGGCCCCTTCGGCCCGTGGGTATCCTGGGCGCGTTGGCCACCGGTTGCAGAAGGTGTCCGACTATGCCTATGACAGCAACGCGGAGTGCGACGGTCGGGCGGTCGGCCAGTTGCGGAGGCACGAGGCATCGACGAAGCGCGGCGAGTTGGTGACGCTGCCGAACGTGGGCTAGGGGC
>CAZBJW010000109.1:9543-13674 GCA_964492135.1 uncultured Anaerolineales bacterium | reverse complement strand
CTCCAGGTATGGCGAACGCCCTGTTGCCTTTTACTTGCATGGACGTCGGCACGTGGTACAGGTAGTGGAGAAGTCGTGGCGTACCCCCTCAGCTCTTCATTTCCGGATTCGAACTCGGGAGGGCGTGGGCTTTCAAATGACCTACTGCCATGAAGCCGACCAGTGGAGCATCGTCGATTTGACGACGGAGCCAGGAAAGCGATTGGAAAGAGAGGAGAACTGTGAGACAAGTCCTTGCTGAAAGAGTACGTTCCGTCCCCCCGTCAGGCATCAGGAAATTCTTCGATGTCCTGGCGACTATGGATGATGTCATCTCCCTGGGAATAGGAGAGCCAGATTTCGTCACGCCCGAGCAGATCTGCTACGCCGGGATTTGCTCTCTGGAGAGAGGGGAAACGAGTTACACATCTAATGCAGGGATACTCGAACTGAGAGAGGAACTGGGCAATCACTTAGCCAAGCTGTATGGCGTACACTACGACCCTGCGACAGAGCTACTGATCACGGTGGGGGTCTCGGAGGCCTTGCACCTGGCCCTGCTGACCGTTGTGGAGCCCGGCGATGAAGTGATACTGCCCGAACCGTGCTTCGTTTCCTACAAGCCAGGGATCATCTTCGCGGGTGGCACTCCAGTAGTGGTCGAAGCTAAGCTAGAGAACGACTTCCAGATAACGGCGGAAGAAATCGAACGAGTCATAACACCCAGAACCAAGGCCATCCTCATCGGCTATCCCAACAACCCGACCGGAGCAGTGATGAGCCGAGAACGGCTGGCAGAGATAGGTGACCTGGCAGAGAAGCACGATCTCCTCGTCTTGTCGGACGAGATCTACGACCGGCTCGTCTATGGAGTGGAACATGTATGCTTCCCCTCCTTGCGTAACATGAAGGAAAGAACCATTCTGTTGAGCGGTTTCTCGAAGACCTACGCCATGACAGGTTGGCGCCTGGGGTATGCGGCCGCCCCTGCTGAGATACTCGCCGGGATGCACAAGGTGCATCAGTACATCATCATGTGCGCCCCGACTCCCGCCCAGATGGCAGGGATAGAGGCCTTGCGCGAAGGCGAGGACGCAGTTCAGGGCATGCTTCGCCAGTACGATCAGCGCCGTCAGGTCATAGTGCAAGGACTGAACACCATTGGCATGCCTTGTTTCGAACCTCGCGGAGCCTTCTATGCCTTCCCGTCAATTGAGAACACTGCTCTGAGTTCCGAACAGTTCTCGGAGCAACTCCTATACGAACAGAAAGTTGCCGTCGTGCCAGGAAATGCCTTTGGCGAGTCTGGGGAGGGCTTCGTGCGGTGTTCCTATGCCACTTCACTGGTCAAGATCGAAGAAGCTCTGGTCCGGATGCAGGAGTTCGTGAAGAAGCACCGCAAATGAACTGCCTCCCGGCCAGGAACGGTGGCTGGGGCTCCGCGAGCTTGTTAACAACCTCCGGACCTCTGTAGTAGCATGAGCAAGCTACAGGTCAAGGTAGTAGACATTGCTCACGGGGGCGACGCGGTGGCCCGTCACGACGGGAAGGTCATCTTTCTCCCCTACAGCCTGCCGGGCGAGGAAGTCCTGGTTGAGGTGGTTGAAGAGAAACCCAACTACTCGCGCGGTCTGCCGGTTGAGATCCTATCCGCATCTCCCCAGCGGGTTGAGCCCCGGTGTCCGCATTTCGGCACCTGCGGTGGTTGCCAGTGGCAGCACGCCGCCTATGAAGCACAGTTGGGCTTTCGCGAGAAGATACTACGGTCCCAGTTCGAGCGCATAGCACGTCTACCGCAGGTACGCGTGCAACACAGCCTCGCGATGTCCGATCCATGGAACTACCGCAACCATGTACAACTGCACATCGACGAGACTGGGCAGCTTGGATTCATAGCGGCGATGGAGCAGCGTATCGTGCCCATACAGGAATGCCACATTATGCACCCACTCCTGCTCGATGTCTTCTATGCGCTGGAAATAGACTTCGCAGAGCTGCGCACCGTCTCGCTTCGCGCAGGCACGGCGACCGGCGAGCAGATGCTCGTACTAGAGACGGCCGGTGAGGAGCCGCCGATGCTGGAGGCAGATTTGCCCGTCTCCTGCGTCTTTCTGCTGAGAGATGGCACGCCGGTCACGTACGTGGGAAACAACTACATCACCGAGGAGGTCGGAGACAGGTCCTTCCGGATTTCGGCCTCTAGCTTCTTCCAGGCGAATACGCCACAGACGGAGGTTTTGCTAGATACGCTCGAGGAGTACCTGTCGCCACTGGGGCACGAACTGTTGCTGGACGTGTACTGTGGTGTGGGTACCTTCGGCCTGAGCCTGGCGCACAGGGTGGCAAAAGTTATTGGGGTGGACGAGGATCAGGCAGCGATAGAGGATGCCTTGCACAACTCCCAGGATACAGCCAATACCGAATTTCTGCAAGGAACAGCTGAAGAAGTTCTGCCTGCGCTGGAGGAGAAAGTCGATCTGGTCATCCTGGATCCACCCCGGCGGGGATGCCGAAGGCAGGCGGTCGAAGCATTGGTGAAGCTCGCAGCCCCGAAGGTAGTGTATGTGTCCTGTGATCCGGCGACTCTGGCCCGCGATGTCGGCAGGATGGCACAGGCTGGCTACGAAGTGGTCGACGTGCAGCCGGTGGATATGTTCCCCCAAACCTGCCAAGTTGAAGCCATCGCTCTATTGCATCTGACGGTCCCGTGAGTAAATGATCATCTCAGTCGGAAAGCGTCGCGCGCAAGGATTTCGTCATGAGACACTATGCGGCGGACCTGGACCCTGAGGATAGAAGGTCCAAGCAGCTGGAGGAAAGCAGATGGTTGTCAGGCCGCTTGCTGAGAGCGGCGATCCGGTATTGAGGCAGAAAGCGAAAAAGGTGAAGGACTTTGGCCCGTCCCTGCAGAGCCTGATCAACGACTTGGTCGATACGATGCGGGAAGCGCCAGGACTTGGTCTAGCGGCACCGCAAGTCGGGGTATCCCTCCGCGTGGCGGTGATCGAGTTGCCTGAACCGGAGGAAGACGATGAGAACCCAGATCCCTACTCCGGAAAACTGATCGTGATTTGTAACCCTGAGATAGTAAAGACTTGGGGAGACGAGGAAGGCCAAGAAGGCTGTTTATCGCTGCCCGATTACGTGGGTGAAGTCAAGAGAGCCGCCCGTGTCGTCGTCAAAGCACAGGATGAGAGAGGGAAGCCGATACGTCTGCGGGCAGAAGGCCTCATGGCCAGGGTCCTGCAGCATGAGATCGATCATCTCAACGGCAACCTGTTCGTAGATCGTCTGGAGAGCCTCGACAAGCTGTTTCGCGTCGAACCATCAGATCAAGAGGAACCAGATCAACAACAACGAATGCCGATCTGAGGGCTCGTAGTTGGCTAGAACCAGGCCGCCAGCTGTGCAGTGTGCTCCAATATCAGGTCAGCGCCCGCAGCTGTCAACTCGTCCCGCTCGCCGAAACCGCACAACACGCCTACAGCATAGCTACCCGCAGCCTTGGCCGAGATGATGTCGACTGCTGTGTCGCCCACCATCGCACATTGTTTCGGTGAAAGCCCTACAACATCAGCTGCGTACTGAACCGGTTGCGGGTGAGGCTTCAGCCGCCAAGTGTCCTCTCTGGTGGAGACGACCTTAAAGACCGCCTCCAGGCCGAACTGTCGTACGAAGGCCCAGGCATGCTCTCGGGAACGAGTGGTGATGATGCCTAGGCGGTAGGAGCGATGCAATGAATGGATTGTCTCCACAGCGCCCTCCATGGGTATGAACTGCCCCTGCGTTCGAAGTCCTATCACGCGCCGCAAGCGATCGCCGATCGAAAAGAAATCGTCGTCCAGGCCCATCGCATCGAGGAGGGTCACTGCATGATTGACCGGGCCCTCGGCGGCAAGCATGGCACGTCGCAATAAAGATCTCGGATCGCGATGCGGGAAGAGCCAGCGAAATCGCTCCAGTCTGTTCGCCAGGGCATTTTGAAAAGCGTCATCGGTATCCAGGAGGGTGCCGTCAAGATCGAAGAAGATTGCTTTGATCTGCGCCTTGGCCCGTAGAAACGCGGGGTCGTCAGGCTGCCTGACAATCGTCGTCTGATGCAGGCGCGTCTTCTGACTCTGCTTCATGGCCCTCACCTGGCGGTTCGGCCAC
>CAZBJW010000109.1:0-9443 GCA_964492135.1 uncultured Anaerolineales bacterium | reverse complement strand
CTCGGCTTCGTAAGGTACCTCTGCTTCACCGCCCTCACCTGACGGTTCGGCCACCTCGGCTTCGTAAGGTACCTCTGCTTCACCGCCCTCACCTGACGGTTCGGCCACCCCGGGTTCGAAAGGTACCTCTTCTTCTACCAGTTTGTGGTAGATGTACTCTCCGAGGATCCTTGAAGTACCTATCACTGGCGCGGCCAAGAAAGCGCCCAGGATCCCCCCTACGGCATAGCCGGCGATGGCACCCACGAGCACGACGAGAGGATGGATTTTCAAGCTGCCGCCGATGATGCGCGGAGCCAGGAAGTTGTTTTCCACCTGCTGGATCATCACGTATGAGCCCAACACCAGCAGAGCGAACCAGCTGTTGGCAATGGGTAGATGAGCAGACCCCTGGAAATAGGCCACTGCCACGGCGGGGATGGCCGCAATGACGGGGCCAAAAGTGGGAAGCACCTCCAAGACCCCGGCCACGATACCCAACAGCAGAGCATTCTTCACCCCAAGCAGCCAAAGAGTCACACCGGTGATCACGCCCACGGTCAAGGACAGGAGGACCAGCCCCCTGAAGAATGAGTTCCAGACGGCGCTCACTCTGCCGCGCAGCGCCTCGAACTCATCCCTGTAGTCCAACGGGACCAGATTGCTCACTTGGAGACCCATATGATCAGCATCCTTGATCAGCCAGAAGGAGACTACAAGAATGAAGATCAACCACACGAAAGTTGAGGCGAATCCGGAGGCCACGCCGAAGGCGATGCCCAGAAGTTCATCTGCCGGACGGGACGCAAGGCCCGTAACGAGCTGTATCAAGCTCACCTGGAGCTTGTCATATACGTCGGCCAAGTCGATCGGATATCCCAGGATAACGATGGTCTGGTACTGCGCCATGATGTCCAGGATACCTTCGTAGACGGCCTGTATGGCAACATTGATCGAGGAGACCTGTTGCACCATGATCGGCACCAACATGGAAGCAGCCACACCGAGGGCGACCAGGACAAGGAGATACGTGAGGATGGTAGCCTGGGTGCGCGACAAGCGCAGCCGCTTGATAGCTACGACAACGGGATTGAGCAGGTAGGCAAAGAGAAGCGCGAGGATCACCGGCGCGAGCAGGTTCCGCACCTTATAAGCCAGCAGAGCCCCAGCCGCCACGAGGCCGATGACTACCCAGCGCTTAGTTGCGTCGCTCCAGACCTTAGACACAATTCTCCGCTCAGGCATCGACGGTGGCTAACTGCCTCCCAGGAGTTTCTTGACCAGTTTGATCAACTCCACGATCACTAGCGGCACCAAACCGAAGCCGACCACAATCAACCAATCGGACAGAGTCAGCGGCATCGTCTTGAAGATCGGTTGGAAAATGGGCACGTAGACAATCATCAACTCGCTCAGGATCACCGTGCAAAAGGCAACCACCAGCCAACGGTTGGTCAAGAGACCCAGTTCGAAGACAGAGTACTTGTTGCTGCGCACATTGAACGCATGGACGTTTTGGGCGAAGATGGTCGTCGAAAAGGCCATGACGCGCGCTCTGTCCACTGTACCGCCAAACACATAGTACTCGATGGCAAAAGCTCCCAGAGTGACCAGACCGATGATCAATCCCTGAACGGCCATCATACGAGCCATGCGCCCGGTGATAACACCCTCGGTTGGCGGCCGAGGAGGGCGCTCCATGATCCCTGGTTCGGCTGGCTCCACACCCAAGGCCAACGCCGGTAGACTATCGGTGGCTAGGTTTACCCAGAGGATCTGAATGGGCAACAAGGGCAGCGGCATTCCCAGCAGAGCAGCCAGAAACATGGTCAGCAATTCCCCTATGTTGCATGACAGCAGGAAATGGATGAAACGCCGGATATTGTCGAAGACGGCGCGCCCTTCCTCCACCGCAGCCACGATAGAGGCGAAGTTGTCGTCCACGAGGACCATATCCGAGGCCTCTTTGCTGACGTCGGTCCCCGTGATCCCCATGGCGATACCGATATCGGCTTCCTTGAGAGCCGGTGCATCATTCACTCCATCGCCAGTCATGGCCACGATCTCCCCTTGGCTCTGCCACGCTCGCACAATGCGCAGCTTGTGCTCGGGTGAGACGCGAGCGTAAACCCTAACCTGGTCGACGACTTCCGCAAGTTCCTCATCGCCGATCTGGTCGAGCTCCGCTCCCGTGAAAGCGAGATCACGTTCACGGCAAAGGTCAAGCTCCTCTGCAATGGCCACTGCGGTGCTCTTGTGATCCCCTGTGATCATCACCACTCCGATGCCAGCTCCTCTGGCCGTGGCGATGGCCTCTCTGGCTTCCGGCCTGGGCGGATCTCTCATCGCAATCAGACCGGCGAAAACCAAATCTTGCTCCACTTCCTCCACCGACGGTTCTCCCAGCCCATCCGGCAGACAACGGAAAGCCACCGCCAGGAGCCTCATCGCCTCGTTGGCGAAGCGGTGGTTCAACTCCAAGAGTTGCTCCCTATCTTGGACACCCATCGGCTTCACCTGGCCATTATGCCGGACATGAGTGCTCAAACCCAGCACGACATCGGGAGCGCCCTTGACGTACGCGGCCACTGCCCCCGTTGGGCCACGCCAAACAGTGCTCATCCGCTTGCGATTGGAATCGAAAGGAAGTTCCGCTAGCAAGTCATAGTCTCGTTCCAAGCTATCGCGCCACAGATCAGCCTTGGCCGCAGCGGTGAGCAGTGCCCCCTCCGTAGGATCCCCAATGATGTTCCAGTGGGAGCTGTCGCTGCCACCCTGCTTCAATGTGGCATTGTTGCACAGCACGGCGATCTTCAACGCTAGTTGCAGGTCCTCATCCTCATGGTCAACGGGCCGACCATCGAGTCGAAACTCGCCCTGCGGCACATAACCATCGCCGGTGACATCGACGATTCTATCCAGGAATCCAATCTTGCGCACCGTCATCTCGCTTTGAGTGAGAGTACCGGTTTTATCGGTACAGATAACGGTCGCGGAACCCAGGGTCTCCACGGAAGGCAGCTTCCTGATGAGCGCGCTACGCTGCACCATGCGCCTGACGCCCAACGCAAGGGTGATAGTGACGACTGCTGGAAGCCCTTCGGGAATGGCAGCTACGGCCAGGCTGACGGCTGTCACGAACATCTCCACCGGGGGAACGCCTCGCCACAGACCGAGCCCGAAGACGACGACAACAATGAGCAAGCACCCATAGACCAGGATTCTTCCAACTTTCTCCAATCTCTCCTGGAGGGGAGTCCGTTCAACGCCTACTGTCTGTACTAGATGAGCGATCCTCCCCAGCTCTGTTCTCATCCCGCTGTCCGTCACCACCGCTTTGCCCTTCCCGTAGGTGACCACTGTGCCGGAATAGACCGTGTTGCGACGGTCTGCCAGCGGGGTGTTACTGTCCAGGACTGCGCGCGCCGTCTTCTTCACTGGGACCGACTCTCCGGTAAGCGATGCCTCATCCACTTGGAGGAGATGATCCTCCACCACTCTTGCGTCCGCCGGCACCAAGTCTCCCATCTCGAGGGCGAGTAGGTCGCCGGGCACCACCTCCTGGGCAGGGATATTGCGAATCTCATTACCGCGAATCACCCTGGCTAGGGGTGCTGCCATCTTCTTCAGAGCCTCCAGGGCTCTTTCAGCCCGGTACTGCTGAACGAAGCCCAAGATCGCATTGAGCACGATGATGACTAAGATGGCTCCGGCATCTAACCACTCCTGAAGAAAGGCAGAGACAAGAGCAGCGCCGATCAGCACGAGGACGATGAACTCGGTGAATTGACTGGCGAACTGCCGCCAAGGCGATATGCGTCCGACCTCTTCCAAACGGTTGGGGCCAAACTCGTCCAGCCGCTGAGTGGCCAGATCTTCATCGAGCCCGCGTCGTAGGTCAGTGTTCCAACGCTCGACCACTTCATCGGCCGTCAAAGCGTACTCTTCAAGCTCGCTCACCAACTCCCCCACGGATAGCAAAAGACGCCATTAATCGTCCACTCTGCTTCAACGGCGTCTCGCATCTCACGTACCAGGAAATCCAACGGAACCTGACGGCGCTCGTCTACGCGCCTACCCGCTTCTCCGGGGGCGACGACTGTTGCGTCTGGAGGGTTCCGCTCTTCTTCTCTGTGGCGGCCGTCTGTCCATCTCCCTGGCCTGCTCGGGGCTCCAGCCTTCCAAGACCGCCCGTCGCGAAAGCCTTATCTTGTCTTCGGCGTCGATGTCTATGACCATGACCATGATCTCGTCACCCACACGCACCACGTCCTCAACACTGGGCACATGGTAGTCGGCCAACTGTGAGACATGAACCAACCCATCTCTGCCAGGGAGTATCTCGACAAAGGCGCCGAAGTCCGTCACCCGCCTCACGGTGCCCGTGTAAATCTTACCGATTTCCGGTTCTTCCGTCAGAGCTCGGACCATCTCGATCGCCTTCCGGCTACCCTCTGCCTCTGCGGACGCGATGAAGACCGTGCCGTCGTCCTCGACGTCTATCTTGACGCCAGTCTCCTCGATGATCTTGCGAATGGTCTTGCCCCCAGGGCCTATCACGAGTCCGATCTTGTCGGTATCTATCTTGATGGTGGAAATCCGCGGTGCGTACGGCGAGAGATCCTGACGAGGCTCGCTGATGGTTTGGTCCATCCTGTCCAAAGCCACGAGCCGCGCCTCTCTTGCTTCCGCCAGCGCCTCTGTCAGGAGACCTGCACTGATGTCCTGGATCTTGAGATCCATTTGGAGTGCAGTGATGCCCTCCCTCGTACCTGCCACCTTGAAGTCCATGTCCCCCAACGCATCCTCCAAGCCCATGATGTCGGTGAGGATGGCATGGCGATCATTCTCCTTGATCAAGCCCATCGCCATTCCGGCGACGGGGGCCTTGATGGGCACACCGGCGTCCATTAGCGCCAAGGAAGCCGCACATACGCTGGCCATCGACGTAGACCCGTTAGAAGACAGAACCTCTGACACAAGACGAATGGTGTAGGGGAAAGCGTCCGCCTCGGGAATCAAAGGTCGAATGGCCGTCTCTGCTAGCGCCCCATGCCCTATCTCGCGGCGCTTGGGTCCTCTCAGGAACCACGTCTCTCCGGTGCTATATGGCGGGAAGTTGTAGTGATGCATGAAGCGCTTGGATTCCTCCGTCCCCAAGCCGTCCAAGATTTGCTCATCACTCGGCGTGCCCAGAGTGGCTATCGATAGTACCTGGGTCTCCCCCCGACTGAACAGCCCAGACCCATGGGCTCGAGGCAATAGACCGACCTCACAGCTTATGGGACGCACCGTCGTAGTCTCCCGCCCATCGAGCCGATGGCTCCCCCTCAAGATGCCTTGCCGGACGTCCTCCTTGAGCAACTGTTCGAACGCCGCCTCCAACTGCTCTTGAGGATACGTCTCTCCGAATGCTTCCATCATCGCCGAGTGTAAGTCATCGAGGGCTTGGGTGACAGCCTTCTTGTCATCAGCTCCGCTGACGGCCTCCCACACCTTGCCTTTGCCCCACGAACGGACGGCATCCCACACCCCGTCTTCAAGCTGGAAAAGGGTGACTGGGCCTTCCGGCTTCCCAATCTCCTGCCGCATGGTCTCCTGAACCTGGATGACCTCCCGCATCGCCTCATGGCCCAACGTGATGGCTTCGAGGATAGCATCTTCAGCCACCTCTCTGGCGCCCGCCTCGACCATGACGATACCATCACGGGTTCCGGCCGCTCGCAGGTCCAAGGTGCTCTCTTCCATCTCAGATGCGGTGGGATTGAAAACGAAGCGTCCGTTAATGCGGGCGACTCGCACCGCCCCTATGGGCCCATGGAACGGAATATCGGAGATGGAGAGAGCAGCCGACGCCCCGATCACAGACAGGATATCTAGGTAGTTCTCTTGGTCTGCGGAGAGGGCTGTAACAATCACCTGGATGTCACTACGGAGTCCAGGATCAAATAGGGGACGCAGAGACCTGTCGGTCAACCTGCACAGAAGAATGGCTTGTTCGGAAGGGCGCCCCTCGCGCTTGAAGAAGCCGCCGGGTATCTTGCCGGCAGCATACAGCCGCTCTTCATAATCTACCAGCAGGGGAAGAAACGAGGTCCCTTCTCGGACTTGCTTTGAAGCGGTAGCTGTCACAAGCACCATGGTGTCACCGCTCCGCACGGTAACGGCACCGCCTGCTTGTTCAGCAAGCCTGCCCGCCTCGATGCTAATGGAGTGATCTCCAATAGTTGCGTTGTAAGTTGTACTCATACCTTTACCTCCAAGCTCGACCGGGCCTGGAGGTCAAGGACTGGAGACTGCATCTCACCCTCACTTTCGGGCCTCACTCCTACGCAAGGCGTAGCCCGAGCAAGTGAGGTGCACTCTCCAATACCTGGCCCCCGGAACCCGGTCCTTATTGTGAAGACTAGTTGGGACTCGACCCATCCTCCATCGTGAATGACCTTCACCGAGCAGGATGGGCCATTGCTATATCACCCCCTCTTGCGAGGTACTGCGCTATGTGCTACCTGCGTAGGCCAAGGCGAGCTACGACATCCCTATATCGAGCAGGGTCCTTCCTACTCAAATAGTCCAGATGTCGCCTGCGCTGGCCGACCAGTTTGATGAGTCCCAGGCGCGAATGCTCGTCGTGCTTATGCGCCTTGAGGTGCTCGACCAACTGATCGATTCGCCTAGATAAGAGGGCTACCTGGACCTCCGGCGAACCGGTGTCCTTGTTATGAATATGATATTCCTTGATGATGGCGTCCTTTTCAGCCTTGCCTAGCGCCATCCGTTGCCTCCGCGGGCCGTGCCAGCACAGCCCGACTTGCTCTGGTACTCTCAATATCACGTTATATTATACCACAGCTGCCAAAGCATGGCAAACACTATCCTGACGGGCGAGAGTGAAGGTGGATTGCCGAGCCGAGGAAGAGGTGAGCAGGCCATCCGCTAACGCCCAGGTCCCGAGTGGTAGAAGCTAGGCGGCCCTCCTCAAACGAGGATCAAGCGCGTCGCGCAGACCATCCCCAACGAGGTTGAACCCTGTGACCACCAAGATGATTGCCAGCCCGGGGAAGAGCAGCGCCCACCAGGCGCCAACAGTGAGGAACTTGTAGCCGTTGCTGAGCATCGCTCCCCACTCGGGTGAAGGGGGCTGAGCTCCCAAACCGAGGAAGCCGAGGGCCGCGGTCTCTATGATGGCCGTCGCAATCATGAGGGTGAACTGCACAATCAGCGGGGAGATGCTGTTGGGCAGCACATGGCGCAACACCATGCGATACCCCGGGACTCCAACAGCCGTGGCCGCGGTTATGTAATCCAGCTGCTTGATGCCTATGGCCGAGGCACGAGATAGTCGAGCATAGATGGGAATGTAGGTGATTCCCAGGGCAAACATGGTGTTTTGAAGCCCAGGGCCCCGCATGGCCACAATGGCAATGGCTAACAGGAGAGCAGGGAAGGCCAGGAGAACATCCATGGCACGCATGGTCACAGTCTCGAGGTAGCCTCCAACATAGCCCGACACCAATCCGATCAGTGTGCCGACCGTGAAAGCGAACATAACAGCCGCAAGCCCAACAGTGAACGATATCCGGGTCCCATGGGCGATTCTGGTCAAGATGTCTCGCCCCAACTCATCGGTGCCGAAGGGGTGTTCTTGCGAGGGTGCGCTCAACCTCGCCCCGAGGTCTCTATCGGTCCTCGGGTTGTAGGGCATGAAAATGGGCGCGAGCATGTATCCGACGACGATGAAGAAGAGAATGATGCCCATTCCCACCTTCGCCGCCCTGTTGGCCCAGAGGCGACGTGCGGCATCCCTAACCAGACCTCGCTCTCTCCGAGGCGCATGTACCAGCGCTTCCAGGCCTTCAGTGGTCGCGGTTGTGGTAGCCATGATCGTTGCCTACGCCCCCCAGGCGCTCCAGCACGCTACTCATATCGGATGCGCGGATCGACGACTGCGTAGGAGAGGTCAACCAGCAGATTGATAACAAGGAATAAGACCGTGATGAACAGGGCCATTCCCTGAACGATCGGATAGTCTCGGGAGAGGATGGACAGGTATAACCAGCGCCCGATGCCAGGCCAGGCAAAGATGGTCTCTGTAAGTACAGCCCCGGAGAGCAGCACTCCCACCTGCAACCCGACGATGGTGATCACCGGCAACAGCGCATTCTTCAGCGCGTGCCGCATGATAACCACTCGTTCAACCAAACCCTTCGCTCTGGCGGTCCGCATGTAGTCTTGCTCGAGGACCTCCAGCATCGCGGAGCGGGTCATGCGGGCGATAATGGCCATGGGTATGGTGCCCAGAGCTATGGCGGGCAAGATCAGATGCTGGATCGCATTCAGCAGCGCCTCGGCATTTCCCGTGATGAGGCTGTCTACTATCAATAGGTTGGTGATCCTCTGCAACTCTATGCCTGAATCCAGTCTCGTGACCGAAGGCAGCCAACCGAGCTGGACGGCAAAGAACCAATTCAACATCAAGCCCAGCCAGAAAATGGGCATGGAGATGCCCAACAGACTGCCGACCATGGCGATGTTATCGAAGATGGAGTTGCGCCTAGTAGCGGAGATGATGCCTGCTGGAACTCCGACAATCAGGGCCACGGTCAAGGCACAGATGCTCAGTTCAATCGTGGCAGGAAAGCGCACCCGGATTTCATCCATGATGGGCCTTCTACTCAGAATGGAACGGCCCAGGTCTCCCCGCAACACCTTGCCCATGTAGGTGAGGTACTGCTCGTACAGCGGCTTGTTGAGTCCGAACTCCTCGCGGATGCGCTCGACGTTTGCCTCGCTGGCGTGCTCGCCAGCCAGTGCCAGGGCCGGATCGCCGGGGATCATGCGCAGAAACAAGAAGACGATAATCGAAACACCGAGGAGGGTGGGGATGAGAGACAGAGCACGACGAATGACATAACTGATCAAAGGTGGACCCCTCTGGAGAGAGCGTCAGGCTCCAGCCCGCGCCGGAGCCTGACGCAGCGCAACGTTGACTTACTCCTCGAAGTAGACGCTATTGTAGAACTCCTCGCCCAGCGGGCTGGGCACGAACCCTCGCACGTTGGCGCTGAAGAGCAGGGCCGTCTCGTTGTGGGCGATGAAGAGACGCGCTACATCCTCATGGACATACACCGCAGCTTCCTGGTACAGCGGCTCTCGCTCGGCCTGGCTGCTGAGGGTCTGGGCCTGCAGCAGAAGGTCTATGGTCTTCTGAGCAAGCTCCGTGTTCCAGTTGCCCTCCCTGGGCTTGGGGATGCAAACGAAGTAGCAGAAGAAGTTGTCCGGGTCACCGTTATCGCCGGTCCAGCCGATCATCCAAATATCGAATACGCCGGCGTTTCTATCGTCCAGATAGGTGCTCCAGTCCTCCGTCTTCAACTGCGGGTTGAGTCCCACGTCGGCCCAGTAGGAGCCGATGGCCTCGGCGATGTCCTCAGGCACGGGATAGTAGGGCCGGGGGTTGGGCA
>CAZBJW010000108.1:0-13732 GCA_964492135.1 uncultured Anaerolineales bacterium | reverse complement strand
TATTGAAGGGCGCGATTCGGGCCTTATTGAAGAACTGATCCAGGTTCTCGAAGCAAGACTGGGTAGGCGGGGGTTGACGGCGGACAAGGTAGCGATGGGAGTCTTCTACACCGCGGTGAAGCTCGACACCGGCCACACAGGAGTAGCCTTCACCGCAGTGCGGGAGATCCCGGAGGCGGTTTGTTGCCCTCGCTCCGCCAGCCGCATGCCCGCCGCCGGTAGATTGGCGGGCGAGAGCGCATGGGAGCTTCTGGACTACGCGCTTGGCCATAGTCCCCTCAAGGTTGCAGTGGGCATCGCCACGATCAACGCGCTCTCTGCCCTGACCATGCAGGAGGAAGACCTCCCTGAGTATCGACTGTTGAAAGGTGCCGACGCCCTGGACGTGGTAGAGATCGACCCCACCGATAAGTCGCTTTGGTGGGAGCCTTCGTCCCGTTTATCAAGAAGCTGAAAGGCCAGGTGCGGCAACTCTGGGTGCTGGAGAAGAACCCACGGGCACTCAAGGCCGACGAGATAGCGTTCTACCGGCCAGCGGAAGAAGCTCCTGAGGTGCTCACTGAGGCCGATGTGGTGGTCATCTCAGGTTCGGCTCTGGTCCACCACTCGCTCGATGACCTGCTCAGCCTGTGCGCCTCTGCGCGGGAGGTGATCATGGCTGGGCCCACCGCCAGCATGTATCCCGACCCTCTGTTCAAGCGAGGGGTCACGGTACTGGGCGGTATTGCCATCCGTGATGGGGAGGAAATGGTAAGGCTGGTGGCCGAGGGTGGATCGGTTACTTCTTTGGAAGTACTGCGGAGAAAGTGGTATTGAGGCATCGAGAGGGGCCGGCCACAGTCTTAGCCCCTTCGGGCTACCAGGCCGCAGCATCGCAATCAAGCTCTTCGCGCGATTGAGCTCACCGGTCTAGGCACTCCGCGAGCACTCCAGTTTGACAGGTCGAAGAGAACTCCAAATAACTAATGCATATGCTAATGATTCGCAATTGCACCTCCAGGGATCACTGGTTCTTGGGGAAAAGTGGATAGCAGGAGAGGCGGTCAGGCGCTGTTGGACAAGAGAAGACTCACATGCAGGGAGTGTGGAAGAGCGCCGTGGCTATCTCCGATAAGCACGTTTGGCGAGGAAGGAGAAGATGATAGCTAGTTTCGTGATCACGTTCCGGGAGACACTGGAGGCAGCGCTGATAGTGGGCATTGTCCTGAGCTACCTAGCCAGGACGAAACAGACCAGATTCAACCGGGTAGTCTATGTGGCTATCGCTGCGGCCATAATAGCCAGTATCGCCGGTGCACTGATGTTTACCACTCTCGCCGGAGGGTTCATGGGAAGGGCCGAACAGATCTTCGAAGGGGTTACCATGCTGATCGGGGCGGCGCTTCTCACGACCATGATTCTATGGATGATGAAGCAGAGGCGCATAGCGGCGGAACTTCAAGAGAGGGTGGCTACCGAGGTAGCCGAAGCGCATAGATTTGGCCTGTTTTCACTGGTCTTCGTCGCCGTGCTGAGGGAAGGGATCGAGACGGTGATCTTCCTGGGAGCGGCGAGCCTCGTTGCGTCGGGCAACAGTTTGACCGGGGCAGCGGCAGGCATATTGGTGGCTATCCTGGCGGGCTATGGGATATTTGCGGGCTCGATGAGACTCGATCTGAGAAAGTTCTTTACCATAACGAGTATCCTGCTCATCCTGTTCGCCGCTGGGTTGGTGGCTAATGGGGTTCACGAGCTCCAAGAGGCCGGCATCATTCCCACGGTGGTAGAAAACCTGTGGAACATCAACCCGCCAGTAAACCCTGACGGCACTTACCCGTCGCTGCACGAAAACGGATATATCGGGAGTATACTGAAAGGTCTGTTTGGGTACAATGGGAACCCTTCGCTGATCGAGGTGCTGAGCTACGCTGCTTACCTGATACTCGTTGCTGTGTTGTGGAGCAACGTGGGAAGAGCCGGCGTAACGAGTCCCCAGCATGCCGTCAAGCGAGGGTCATGAGGAGACGCGACCATCCGCTGTGCCCAGCTGCGGGCAAACTGCGGCTGCGCACTGATAACAAAGGCGTGGCCCATGCTGGCTCGTCGTTCGATGCGATCCGGTACAAAGTGACGTCAGGAACGGTCTTGAGGCGGCAGATAGTCGTGTGCTGTTCATCAGAGCGCACGCCTTGTGTGGGGGTAAAAGAAATGATCCGGCTGAAGCGCGCATATGACGATGTGGGGCAGGAGGACGGCCTACGATTCGTGGTGGATCGAGTCTGGCCCCGTGGCGTGAAGAAAGAAACCCTTGCCCTCGACGGCTGGCTGAGAGACGTAGCGCCGAGCGACGAGTTGCGTCGGTGGTTCGGTCACGATCCTGAACGGTGGGATGAGTTCGTGCGTCGCTATCACACGGAACTGGACGCCAAGCCTGGCGCGTGGCAGCCCATCCTACAGGCGGCTCAAGCAGGCGATGTCACCCTGGTCTTCGGTGCGCGAGACCGCGACCTCAACAACGCAGTGGCACTGAAGGCGTATCTGGAGGAGCGCCTATCGGCCGAAGGAAGCAAGGAACCGTGATGAGGCGGTTCAGAGGGGCTGTCAGGCACAGAGACAAGGTCATTCTGGCTCCCGCTGCCGCCGGATCGCTCCCCTGGGGCTGGGCTTAGGGCAGGGTTCGATACGTGCTTCAATCCTTCGACTGGGCCGATGACAAGTGCCCTGCTGCTCCGTTCCACGCGCTCCTGCATCCTGAGTGGCCCTGAGTAGGGAACAGTCCGCATCGAAGGGTGTACCGAAGGATGAGTGGGGCTCAGGCCGCGCGGCCAGCGGCGGATCTGATGTCTTTTTCCACACCCTCCGTGATGCATCCACGGCGTAGAGCGCGGGTGAAAGGCGATTGACCGGGTTCCCGCTCAAAGCAGGCGTCGCTGGGGAGAGCGCGGAGTCTCCACGTGAGGAGCCAGGAGTCGCCGCGGCTCCTCAGCGCGTGCCGCACCTTGCACCCGGGGTGCTCGGAATTGTGGACCGCGAGCATTGGTCTTGGGCACGTTGCGCCCCTTTTCCATGCCAAGCCCGAGACAGGGTGGCTAGAGCGACGAGGGGGAGCTGGCGGACGGCAGCCATGGGACATGCCTCGCCGAGAAATCGGCTCGTCGAGGCCCACGAGGTGTGATATGATCTTGTGCGGCCGTGCCACGCGGCATGGGCACTGACTTTGCCGCATCAGCAGCTAGGAGTCAAGGAGGGAGGACCATGCCCAAAATCGATCTCAAGAAGGAATTGAAGCACCTGTTTCAGCCCTCTGCGAAAGAAGCGGCCGTCGTGGACGTGCCGGAGATGAACTTCCTCATGATCGATGGCGCTGGTGACCCCAACACATCGCAGGAATACCAAGAGGCCATCGAAGCGCTTTATGCCGTCGCGTATACCCTCAAGTTCATGGTCAAGAAGCGAGACCCAGAGGTGGACTATGTGGTTCCCCCTCTCGAGGGGTTGTGGTGGGCTGGAGAGATGGATGCGTTCTCCATGGAGGACAAGGATGCCTGGACGTGGACAGCCATGATCATGCAGCCTGAGGCGGTGACTCAAGAACTGGTTGCCGAGGCCCTGCAAGAAGTAGCGCAGAAGAAGGATCCACCTGCTCTTGCCAAGGTCCGCTTCGAGAGCTACCCCGAAGGGCTCTCGGCGCAAATCATGCACATCGGTCCGTACTCGGAAGAAGCGCCCACCATTCAGAAGCTACACGCCTTCGCCGAGGAGAAAGGGTACCAGCTGAGAGGGAAACACCACGAGATATACCTGAGCGATCCTCGCCGAACAGCGCCCGACAGGCTGAAGACGGTGATCAGGCAGCCGGTGCAATAGGCGAGCACCTTCATGGCGAAAGAGTCAGCTGAGATGACAGCGGTAGCTTGTGTGCGAGAGACTTGCGATGGTTGTCCCATAGAAGGCAGATTGATGTGCCTCCATACCCCTCGCGACGTTCTCGATTTCGCCTTCTTAGCGATTGGTTTCTTCATCCCCTTCCTGGCCGGCATGGTCAGGGGCGGGTTGTGGCTCGGATTGGGTTTGTGGGCGGTCCTGGCCATGATCTTCTTTGTTTATGTGGAAGCGCTGGTCCTCTGCCGGCACTGTCCCCACTACGCCGAGGAAGGGTTGATTCTCAGGTGTCACGCCAACTACGGACTCCCGAAGATACCCCGCTTCAGCGCCCGGCGGTTGAGCCTGGTGGAGAAGGTGGTCTTCCTGGGCTACGTCGCGGTCTTGGGACTGTTCTACGTCCCCTTCTTCCTTCTGAGCCAGCAGTGGCTTCTGCTGGTGATCACTACCTGGGCGGTGATCACCTGGACCTGGACACTGCTCCGCACACAGTGCACACGCTGCTCTCACGTCTTCTGCCCGCTCAATCGCGTGCCGGCAGATGTCCGGGAGGAGTTCTTCGACAACTACCCGCTCTTCGCTGAGGCACAGAACAAGCCGCGCAAACGCAGTCGAGCGCCATAGGGCAAGGAAAGAGGACGATGACAACTGGCGAACGGCCGCAGGTGGTGATCGCCGGAGCAGGCTTCGGCGGGCTTTCTGCGGCCCGCACGCTAGCCAGCGCACCCGTGGACGTGATGCTCATCGACCGCAACAACTACCACACTTTCCCACCCCTCCTCTATCAGGTGGCAGCCGGCGAATTGGAGCCCGGAGACATCGCGTACCCTGTGCGGACCATTCTGCGCAAGATCCCCAATGCCCGCTTCGCCATGGCGGAGATCACGCGAGGAGACCTGGAACGAAGGGTGGTCCACACCGATGGTCGCGACGTTCCCTACGACTTCTTGATCGTCGCTACTGGCACGGTTGACTACTTCATGATGGTGCCCGGCGGACCCGAGTATGCCTTCTCCCTGAAGACGCTGGAGCAGGCCATCGCCCTTCGCAACCACATCCTCGGCTGCGTCGAAGAGGCGGACTACGAGGCAGATGAGAAGCGACGTCGGACGCTCTTGGCCTTTGCGGTCGTGGGGGGAGGCCCCACTGGAGTGGAGACGGCTGGCGCTCTTGCGGAGCTGATCCAAGGCCCGCTGATGAAGGACTGCCGGAGCTTGGACTTCAGTGAGGTCCGGATCGTCCTTATCGAGGGTACGGATAGGCTGCTGCCAACGCTTCCCGAGCCCCTCGGGATCTATGCGGCCAAGCGGCTCAGTGAGATGGGGGTTGAGGTAAGGCTGCGGTCCCTGGTGGAACGCATCACGCCAGACTCGCTGTACCTTCAGGATGGTGCGGTTATCCCTGCTTGCACGACGGTATGGGCTGCAGGCGTCCGTGGCGAGTCACTGGCCCAGGCCTCGGGACTGCCAACCGCCCGGAGGGGGCGTGTGGCAGTTCTGCCCACGCTCCAAGTGCCCGGCCACCCAGAAGTGTACGTCATCGGCGACCTGGCCTACTTCGAGCAAGATGGGTCACCGCTGGCCATGGTCGCTCAGGTGGCCCTCCAGGGCGGAGCGACGGCCGCCCGCAACATCCAGCGGCAGTTGGCGGGGCAGGAGCCGCTGCCCTTCCGTTACCACGACCGCGGGACCATGGCCACCATCGGGCGCAACCACGCGGCGGCCTACGCCTTTGGCCGCAACTTCACCGGCTTCCCAGCCTGGATACTCTGGCTCACTATCCACCTCTCGTATCTCATCGGCTTTCGCAACCGCTTGCTGGTGCTCATCAACTGGGGCCGGCACTACTTCTTCCGTGAGCATGCGGCGTGCCGTATATTGCCGTCGGAATTGCGGCCACGCAGCACAGCAAACCGGCAGGGAAGCAGCCTGACCGGCAAGGGGGACTAGTCGAGGGACTACCGCGCCTGGGAGATGCGCCGAGCGCTCATGCCTGAGCCACTAGTTCTTCCCGTAGCCGATGGTTTCCACGGCCTCTTCGATCTCGCCGAGGATGGCGGGATCGTCTATCGTCGAAGGGACGTGATACTCCTCCCCGTCGGCGATGCTGCGCATGGTGCCGCGGAGAATCTTGCCAGAGCGCGTCTTCGGCAACCGGTCCACCACCACTGCTTGTTTGAGGGAGGCGATCGGACCCACCTGCTCGCGTACCATCTGCACCAATTCGGCCACCAACTCCCGTGCGTCGCGGTCCACTCCGGCCTTGAGCACCACAAAGCCCACAGGAACCTGGCCCTTGAGATCGTCGTGTACTCCGAGGACGGCGCACTCGGCCACGTCCGGATGTGTGGCCAGGACTTCCTCCATAGCCCCGGTGGAGAGCCGATGACCGGCCACGTTGATCACGTCATCCGTGCGACCCATGACCCAAACGTAGCCGTCCTCATCGATGAATCCTCCGTCCCCGGTGAGGTAGTATCCGGGATAAGGATTGGTATATGACTCCTTGAACCCCTCGTCGTTCTCCCACAGGGTGATCAGATTGCCCGGCGGAAGGGGCAGCTTGACGGCGATGATGCCTTCCGTGTTTGGCCCTACAGGCTGACCGGAGAGGAGATCGAGGATTGTTACGTCGTATCCAGGCATGGGCAGGGAAGCAGATCCCGGCTTGGGCGGGAAGAATTCCAGGCCCCGGAAATTGCCGGTGATGGCCCAGCCGGTCTCCGTCTGCCACCAGTGATCGATGACCGGCCTTTGCAGGAGGTCCGTGGCCCAGTGATAGGTGTCCGGGTCGGTCCGTTCGCCAGCCAGGAATAGGGTGTCGAAATGGGACAGATCGTACCCTTTGAGATACGCCCCGTCTGGATCTTCCCTCTTAATGGCGCGGAAGGCGGTAGGGGCGGTGAACAGGGCCTTGACCTTGTGCTGCGAGATCACCCGCCAGAAGGCCCCCGGGTCGGGCGTGCCCACCGGCTTCCCTTCGTACATGATGGTTGTGGCACCTTTGAAAAGCGGGGCATATATGATGTAGGAGTGGCCCACGACCCAGCCCACGTCAGAGGCAGCCCAGTAGACGTCTCCAGCATCGATGCCGTAGACGTGCTTCATCGTCCAGAGGAGGGCCACGGCGTGGCCGCCGTTGTCGCGTACCACGCCTTTGGGCATGCCTGTCGTCCCTGACGTGTAGAGGATATACAGAGGATCGGTGGCCTTCACGGGAATGCATGCCGCTGGCTCGGCTTTTTCCTCCAACTCTGACCAGTCGAGGTCCCGGGGAGCAATCAGCTCAGCTTCCACCTGGGGCCTCTCCCACACCACGCATCTCCCGGGATGGTGCTTCGCCATGGAGATGGCCTCATCGAGGAGGGGCTTGTAGGGGATAATCCGCTTGACCTCGATACCGCAGGAGGCAGAAAGCACGACCTTGGGCCTGGCGTCTTCGATGCGGATGGCCAGCTCCCTGGGCGCGAATCCGCCGAAGACCACCGAATGGATGGCGCCGATGCGCGCACACGCCAGCATGGCCATGGCGGCCTCGGGAATCATGGGCATGTAGATGACGACGCGATCCCCCTTGGATACGCCCAGAGAGGTGAGGAACCCGGCTATCCTGGAGACACGGTCGGTTAGCTCGGAGTAAGTGTAACTGCGAACGGTATCGGTTACGGGGCTGTCGTAGATCAGGGCAATCCGATCGCCGCGCCCGGCCTCAAGGTGGCGATCCAGGGCGTTGTAGCAGGTGTTCAGTTCGCCGCCCACGAACCAGCGGGCGAAGGGCATATTGGAGATGTCCAGCACCTGGTCCCACTTCTTGTACCAGGTGATCTCCTCGCCAGCCCGGGCCCAGAAGGTCTCCGGGCTCTCCAGGGACTCTTGGAAGGCATCGCTGTACTTCATAAACTCTCCTATTGTGCAGTGGGGTACTGCCACGCGCGAAATGATGTGCAAAAGGGCAACTCCATATTGTACCACAGAGACACTGAAGTCTCAACGGGACGGGGCAGGAAGGCGTGGAAAAAAAGCGATGAGCTTCACCGCTGTGCGCAGCTTAAGCCCCCGCATGGTGAGTAGCCCTGAGTAGGGCACAGTCCGCACCGAAGGACGTTTCGAAGGGCACGGGGGCATATCCAACGGAGCAGCAGAGGACTTGTCCTGAGCCCAGTAGAAGGGTGGCAATCCAGCGGCCGGGGGGAGCCGGCATGCGTGAGCCTGGACATCGTGGCCCCTTCTTCAGAGTCATGAAGGGGGCTTTGAACTCGTCACTCCCTTGAATGAGGCTCGGGCATCAAACCCAGCTGTCGCAGGAAGGTGGCGGAGTCCCAGTAGAGGGTCTCCCGCTTGATCTTACCATGGTGCAGCTCGAGGATGGAGGCGCCGGGGACCGAGAAGCTCTTGCCCGTCGGGGGCGAGGAACCCATTGACCCTTTGTGGGTGCCGGTCTCGATCCACTCGACACCTACCCAGTCGCCAGCGACGAAGAGGGACTTGATCTCCAGCCTGAAGTCGGGGAAGGAGGCGAAGACGCCTGAGGCCCAGGCCTTGATCTCCTCTACGCCTCGATGCACATCTTCCCCACCCAGATTCTCAAAGACACAGTCATTGGTGAGGAAGGAAGTTACCTTCTCTGGATCGCCGGAGTTCCACGCCGCAACGTAGTCCATGAGCATCTTCTTCACATCGGGTGGCACGTTGATACCTCCTTTCCATCTCTGGTGGTCACGTCGAGTGGGACCGCTTCGTTGATGCTGGTGACGAACCCTTTGCTTGCGCTGCCTTGACCCACGCGCCGGGACAGGCTTGGGCGCTGGGCAACCCGACATCCGTCCTCTCTGAGTTTGGCGACCGCTTGGCCCATCCCGGTTCTCCTACCGCGGGCACAGTACTCGACCGTGATCATAGCATATTGTGGGCCAGACAGCACCAAGGGGAGCGATGCGTGACCGCTAGAGGGGCCCAGCACAGTTTCCCGAGTAGCGCGGAGCGCATATCGAGGGAGGCGCTTCCACAAGCGGTCCGTCGACCAGTCGCGTCTCTCGATGCGATGGGCGCGGCCACGAAAACGACCTGCGAGGCCTCCACTTGGGCTAGTCGATAGGCCACGAGGGGATGAGATCGTCGATCTCCTTCATGAGGCGCATGCTCTTCTTGAGGGCGCCGAGGACCGTCGGCGAGATGGATTCAACGGAGGCCAATGCGTGCAGACTATAACACACGCGGGCATATCTGCCGGGAGTCGTAGTCTTCTGCGGGGCGCACTAGATGTTGCGCAGTACCTTGCTGGGAATGCTGCTGCTCCTGGACGAGGCCGAACTCGCACGTTAGGGCCAGACCGGGTGCGTTCAGTCAGCGAGACATCCAGCGCAATCAGTGTTGTAATATCGCCACTAGTACTTGACAACGACCAGGTCATGCTGTATACTATTGATAATGGTTCACTATTAGGTAGAGCAGCATCAGACATATTCGCTCCCTAGAGGTCCTGGTCTGGCAGTCTCTTGCAAAGGCTAGCAAGCTGGAGCAAAGGAGGCACTGGGGGTATGGAAGGCGCCCATCGTTGTCGCTTGAGCGGAGGATGATGGGCGCATTTTCTTTGCAGAGACGGATAGGATCCCGGCGGCGATGAACTGCGGCCCTTAGGGTGGTCACTTGGCCCTCAGGGAGCCAGTAGTGAAACCGGCCGGAGGCATGGCCGGTTTTTCAATCTGGCTCAAATAGAGAGTGGTCTCGGCCGGGTGCAGCCGACCGAGACCTTCCACTCGGGGCGCGAGCGGCACCCTTTGTGCATGTTCGTTGTGGCACAGGGGCTCAGTGGGCGCAACCCGGCACGCTCCTGTCTGTTGTGAAAGGAGGTGATGCAACGAGACACACCATTCATGACCGCAGTAGGCTTGATTGAAAGGAACGTAACATAGACAGGCCGCGACTATTCTCGGAATGGAAGAGTCGTGCACAAGGGGAGGGAGGATTGCTATGTACCGATTTGTCAAGATCAGTCTGACGCTCATCGTCGCCGTGAGCCTGATGACCTTGGCTGCCCCTTCGTCGGCGCCTACTCAGGCTGACGCCACGGAGACGTACATCGTGGTGTATAAGCAGCAGAGAGTCCCCGCCAATGCCGGCAACGTGATCGCGAAAGCGGGAGGCACACTGGTCTACAGCTACGACCAGATCGGCGTGGTGATCGCCGAGTCCGACAGCACGTCCTTCCGGGACAACCTTCTCGAGCACAGTCGGATAGAAAATGCTGCCTCAACTGAGGGTTTCGCCGTCAAACTGGGCGACGAGTTCAGCTCTGCCGACGTGATCCGATCAGGTGATGTGCTGAGCACAACAGACGGGTGGGGCGACCCGATGTCCAGTCTGCAGTGGAACATGTATCAGATTCACGTGCCGGAGGCCCACGAGATCACGGAGGGCAGCCCTTCGGTAGTCGTGGGCGACATCGACACGGGGCTTGACTACACGCATCCGGACCTGGCCCCCAACGTCGATTTTGCCAATAGCGTGTCTTGCATCGGCGGCGTCCCGAACCAGGATCCGGCTGCCTGGTATGATGACCACTTTCACGGGACCTACACCGCGGGCATCATTGCGGCTGCGGCGAACGACCTCGGTGTCGTAGGCGTCGCGCCGAACGTCAAGATCGCAGGGATCAAGGCCGGCAACGTTGAAGGATACTTTTTCCCAGAGGCCGTCATCTGCGCCTTCATGTGGGCCGGTGACCATGGCATCGATGTTACCAACAACAGCTACTTTGTGGACCCGTGGCTGTACAACTGCCGCAACGACGCCGAGCAGCGGGCCATCTGGGAGGCTGAGCGACGCGCTATTCGCTATGCTCTGTCCCAGGGTGTCACCGTAGTTGCGGCCGAGGGCAACGAGAATCATGATCTTGCCCACCCCACCATTGATGAGATCAGCCCCGACTACCCGCCCGGCAATGAGGTGCCGCGGGAAGTCACCAACGCCTGCGCCGTCATACCCGTGGAAATCCCCGGCGTGATTGGAGTATCCGGCAACGGTATGCTGCTGCAAAAGGCCTTCTACTCGAATTACGGTGTCGGGGTCACCGAGGTTGTTGCACCAGCCGGAGATGGGGTGTTCCAGGGCTCGGAGGACTCACCATACGGCTGGGTCTTATCGACCGCCCCGGGCGGCTACATCCTCGCAGGCGGCACCTCAGCGGCCGCGCCGCACGTGGCTGGCGTGGCAGCGCTCATCATCAGCCAGTATGGGAAGATGCCACCGGGAAGGGTGCAAGCCTTCATCACCGAGACGGCAGACCCGCAGCCTTGCCCACCAGACCCGTTCGACCCCAGTGGGGACGGTGCCTGGCTTGCGATGTGCCAGGGCGGTGGCGGCTACAACTCCTTCTACGGTCACGGACAGGTCAACGCCTACAATGCGGTCACTAATAGGCCCTGACGGTGGGCTCAGCTGACTGCTTGTGGTTGAGCGCCGAAGGTCGGTCCATGACAATGTGAGGCGAGGCCTCATACGAACCGTGAGGCCTCGTTCCCCCCTCGGTGTCGTATACACGTGGCGGTGGCCTTTGTGCATCTTCATCGCGGCACGGGGGCTCGGTGGGTCCGACTGAGGGAGCTCCAAGTTGTCTGAGAGGGAATAACGCCTATGAGGTCTAGGCCAGGGATTGCCAGAGCGCCAAGAGGCAGTGTAGGCCGCAGGAGTGCGCTTAGTCGTGCCCCCTTGTTCAACATAACCGACACAAACACAAGCAGTGGTGCTATATGTGGACAGAGTTGGCGTCTGCAGCACAGCATCCCGGGTGGCGTGAGCGCGTATCGTGGGATCCGCTTTCGCAAGCGGTCGGTCGATGAGTTGCATGTCTCGATGCGGTGGGCGCGGCAACGGAAACGACCTGCGAGGTGCTCGGAGACCTCGGAGGTCTGTACTTGACTGATGTCGTAGTTCTTCAGGCTTCGGTCGGAAGAGAAAGCAAAGGGCTATCCCACAGAGGGACAGCCCTCTCAATAGCCAGTCTAGCCTCTGGCCAGCGAACTACTCTCTCGTCCTCCAGCGAAGGGCCCGACCAGAGCGAACCCGAAGGGTGGCGTATCCTGCCAGGCCAGCCAGCCCGGTGCCCAACAGCATAATCGAGCCGGGCTCGGGGACGAACTCCACCTCGCAGACTTCTGCGACCAGCCAACTAACCTCAGCGGAGTCGATCACCCTGCCAGTGACATCTTCCTGCCACAATTGGAAGGTCCACTGGCCCAGCGGCCCTGGTTGCGCATTGGCAGCGGTGAGCTTGCCGCCGAGCACAGAGTTGGGAACCAGGTCGTCGAACCACTCACATGGAAAAGCCTCCACCCCTGAGAAGGGGTCCTCACTGTACGGCTCGTGGCACCACTCTGGAGAGTATTCTTGACCGTCAATCGTGGTACGCTGACACAGGTCGTATTGAGGGTCCCAACCCCCAAGGGTGAAGGTGAGGAAGTACCGTTCGTCTGGCGGTCCCTCCTCGGAAGGAAAGCATTCTACGCACGTCTTGTCCACGGTGACGAAAAGAGCCTGCGCCAGTGCCAGTCCACCCGTGAGCAGCAATGCCATGCTCAGACCCAACAATAGGCCTCTTAGCCAACGCTTCTCCATCGTTTCTACCTCCTTGGGTTCTCTGCTGCTTTGTGCGTCTGCGTCGCAAGTATAGCTGAATTGCGAATTGGTGTCAACCACTGGAGGGCGTATTTGAGGTCCATGGCTGGCGTTCACGCGAAAGGTATGATACCGTCAGGCCTCTTTCGTATGGGTGACTGTGCCACGGGTGGGAGGAATCTCGCAATGCCGCCGCTCGGCTGCACTGCTTTGTCTACGCCATGGGCCACGAGGGGATCACCTCGTCGATTTGCTCCATGAGGCGCATGGTCTGGTTGAGGGCCACCACGAAACAGACCTCCGAGGTCGTCAGAGACCTCGGAGGTCTAAGCAAGAGCAGTCAAAGACGCCCCCGGCTGGAGATGCGAGAACCCACCGTGCGGCCATTCCCATGACCCCGGGGCCAGCTACGCTCTCACGGTCCACCACAAGGACGGCAACCCCGCAAACTGCCACCCGGACAACATGGCCGCCCTCTGCCAGCGCTGCCACCTCAAAGCCCAGGCCGGCCTCCGTCTCTATGGACCAGAGGACGACCGCCAGCTCCGACTCTGGCGACAATCCTGGCCACCAGGTGAGCTGCACCTGTCACCATTTGACAGAAGTTGCATGGGTTGAACATGCTGTCACCAAACCTCTGGAGACAAGAAACGCCGGCACTAACCCCATCGAGCAATGCCAGTGTCACCACAAGGCCCCGCGCGGCTCTCGCCTTCCTGCCATACTAGGACATCCCCAGAAGGCCTCCGTTGACCTTCCTCCATCTGTCGTACGCCTTCTCCTCCGCTACCAGGAGCCGCTGATATTCATCCAGACTTTGGCGCGTTACCACTTTCGGCTCCGGCGGAGGAGACTCCCCGGACTCCGGCCACCGGCACGTGATATGCTCCCCCCTCCACCGACGGCACGCTTCAGCGGCTTCCACCCACTCCTGCGTTGCAGCCGCGAGATCGTCCGTAGTGAATTCTTCAGACATATCCTCTTCTCCTTTCGCTCTCCACCACTCCTGCCAAGAAAAAAAACGCCGCGAGGCACGCTCGCGGCTGCCGTTATATCACGCTCTGTAAATATGAACAAGTTTCGTTGTCGTATCCGACCGGTTGACCCCTCCCCGTCTACTCACTGGCAATCCCCCAACGTCATCTCCTGCTGGTAGATCAGAGGGTGCTTCGTAGTATCGTATCATACGTCTCCTCGATCCCTCGCACCCGAAACAGCTCGCTAGAGATTCCACACCGAGCATCCGTCACCGTCACCAG
>CAZBJW010000107.1:4020-13796 GCA_964492135.1 uncultured Anaerolineales bacterium | reverse complement strand
GGCGAGAGGATTTGAACCTCCGACCTCACGGACCCGAACCGTGCGCGCTAACCGGACTGCGCTACGCCCCGATCAAAGTCAATTATACGCACACCAGTGACACTTTACAAGGCACGAAAAATGAGCTACAATGGGATATCAGTCGTGCCCCTATAGCTCAGCCAGGACAGAGCAGCGGTTTCCTAAACCGTGTGTCGCAGGTTCGAATCCTGCTAGGGGTACTGTACCCCATCAAAGGAGCCCGACCTACGTCGGGCTCTCGTGCTACGGAAGCTAGACCAGGGCACTATGAGCGACCACGATCAGATGGCGCCTCGTCGCATGCCCATCGAGATGCAGATCAGCTTTCTTTCTCTTCTTCTTCCTTCTTCTCCTCAGCCTTGCTCTCTTCAGTCTCCAGACCCTGCTGAGCGGCCCGGAACTCCCTGATCCCTTTGCCCAGCGCACCACCAATCTCCGGCAGCTTGCCCACGCCGAAGATGATGACGATGATCACCAGGACGATCAACAATTCCGGCAAGCCAATCTGACCTAAACCAGGCATGACGCCCTCCTTCACCACCAACTGTCAATGATATTATACCACAACTCCGGGCGCAAAACAAGCACACGGCCAAAGACGATCACTCGGCAATCCACTCCCTTATCGCCTCGATGACCTGGAAAGGATCACTGGAGACGACGCTGGAAGCGTACAACTCCATTGCCGCTATGTCTGCGGTTCTGTTCATGGGGTCTCCCCGGTCCAGGATGCGAGCCAGCACTGGAAACCCGCTCCAATCCTCGTCGGAGGGTCCCAAAGGCGACATGCAGAGCGCGACGTTGAAGCTGCGCACGCCCAAACTTTCAACGTAGCAGTCGAGCACACTATAGATAGCGCCTTTGAGGGCGTCGCCCAATTCCTCTGAGATCAGGAGCACCTCCTTCTCTTTGATGGGACTCAAGTAAGACAGAACACGGCTTCCATCCACCTCCAAGGCCAGTCCCAAACTATCGTGCACAAGGTAGAGGTCGTCGAAGTAATTGCGCCCTGTCGACCGGGCATATTCCAGCGCCGCTCGCCGCAAGTGCTCCACTTTGGCGTAGTGCATGCCCCGCGCCACCATTACCTGCGCGTGCCCATGGATAATGGATGCGCCAGCCCTCCACAGGCAGTTCCACAAGAAGAATGGGTACCTGGCATCATCATCCGACTCATGGGCTCGCCGGGCCCACTCCATCGCCGTGTCGATGTAATCATTTACGCGCTCTTCGGTGAGGACCAGGGGGTTGTGCTCATCAAAGATGACCACCCCGCTCCAACCGTCGAACTTAGCGATATTACTGGCGGTGACCGAATGTCTTCCCTGAATCCTGCCAAAGACGTCCTCAGGAGTGTTCTCCAGCGGCCGGCAGAAAGGGCCGCCAGCTTCTGCAGCGATGACCTTATCCACCTCCTCTGGCTTCTCCGTCACCACGGGACGCTGAGAGCGGAGTTCATTGAACATCGCAGCCTCCATGGTGACCAGGTTTGTGATCCGCGCGACTCGTTGCTCCACCACGGCGTCCAGAGACCCGAAGTGGCCCTCGATCCACTCATGCATGGAGTGCGGAGGGTTCACCCTCCCTACCGAGCAACTCACGTGGAAGATGCCCTCGAATCGCTCCCTCTCCTCAGCAGGTAGACCCGCCACCATATCGGCAAGATCCGCTATTCTTTTCCGTGCTGCCATGTCATGCCCACTTTCATGCCCCTTTCGCCTCGAGTTCTCCGGCTGGCGAGACACGGTCCTCCAGAAAGTCGGTCTTGGCGCGACCCAGACCAGCAGAGTGCCGGGCGACCCTCCACCGGAAATGCCTCAGCATCATCAGCAATCTATCACATGAATGGGCAAAAAACAAGGACTGCGGTGTGGAAGGACGCCCCTTGAGGCCCCTGCTGGTCGTTGCAGTCCCTCAGGTAACCGGGGAGACTGCCCCCGGGCAGGCGGCTTTGGCGCAATGCCAAACGACAAGTTTCGGCAGATTGTTTTTGTCTCTCCAGGAGGAGCTATGATATAATGCTCAGCTGGGATAATGCTGAGAGCACGGGAGGGATGCGATGACAGCAGCACTGACCTACCACGGACATGCTTGCTTCAGCATAGAAGGCGCTGGCAAGACCATCTGGCTTGACCCCTTCCTCTCCGACAATCCGCAGGCCGACATTCGAGTCGACGACGTGGACGAGGCGGATTACATCCTAGTGTCCCACGGACATGGCGATCACTTTGGAGACGCGCTAGCTCTGGCCCGAAAGACCGGGGCCACGATCATCTCCAATAACGAAATGGTTCTATTGTGGGGAGAGAGAAGCCGCAGCTCATGGCCTGCACATCGGAGGCGGCTACGAGTTCCCCTTTGGTCGGGTAAAGATGACGATTGCCCATCAGGCTGCAGCTTGCCTGACGGCAGCTACGGAGGCAATCCTGGAGGATTCTTGTTCGACGTCGAGGCCAAGAGGATCTACTTTGCCGGCGACACCGCTCTCTTCTATGACATGAAACTGCTGGGAGAGGAAAAGCCCATTGATGTGGCGCTGCTACCCATAGGCGACAACTACACCATGGGACCGGATGACGCCTTGAGGGCGGTCGAGTTCCTTACGCCTAAGCTGGTCATACCGATGCATTACAACACGTTCGACGTCATCCAGCAAGATCCGCACGCTTTTGCGGAACGGGTGAAGGCAAGCACGAGGGCAGATTGTCTGGTCTTGAGCCCAGGCGAAAGCATCAGCGTCTGAAAATGAAAGGGGGACCAGAATCTTGCGATCCAGGCCCCCCTTCTCGAAAGGAGGAGGAAGATCTCCTACATCTATATTATACGGTTCCTTCCTTCCATCGTTCAGTAATCGTCCTTACATTCGGGGGCCTGCTTCTCAGCACTGCCTAGCTCGGAAGATTGGGTCGAGCTATAATCGGAAATGTCTGACTTGAGTGACCGAGGCCACATGCAGAAGATCGGACTTCTCTATCACCCCAAGATCGAAGAGTCACTTCGCCTGGCTCGCAGCGTGGAAGAGCTCCTGAAGTCCAAGGGCCTTTCCACCTGGGTGGGCTCCGCATGGGAGGATGAGGAAGCGAGGAAGCACATTCCCAAATTGGACCTGGTAGTGACTTTCGGAGGAGACGGAACCATTCTCAGAGCAGCCAGGATGGCCGGCCCCCAAGACACACCCATCCTCACTGTGAACATGGGGAGATTTGGCTTTCTAGCCGAGGCTCACCCCGACGAGGTGCTCGACATGCTGCCCACAGTACTGTCCGGCGACTACTGGCTCGAAGAGCGTATCATGCTCCGTGCCGAACTCCAGCGGGAGGGCGAACATCGAGCCTCCTACGAGGCCCTGAATGATGTGGTCATCGGCCATGCGGTGATGTCACGAGTCGTGAGGTTGGCAACTTACGTGGATGGTGAGCACGTAGCCGAGTACGTAGCCGACGGGCTCATCGTTGCCACTCCGACTGGTTCGACGGCCTATTCTCTGGCTGCCGGAGGGCCTATCTTGCACCCTCGATTGAATGACATCTTGCTCACGCCAATCGCTCCTCACCGCGCGCTGGAGCGTTCAATCGTGCTTCCTGCAGAGTGTACCATCGAGATTCACGTCTCCACCGAATATCCGGCCGCCCTGACGATAGATGGCCAGATTGACACTCAGCTTGAGGACGGAGACAGAGCACTAATCGCAGTCAGTCCTCACCGCTGCAACCTGGTGAGGACGCAGCCCAGGAATTACTTCGGCCGCAACTTGCTGGAAAGACTGAAGCAGTAACGATGTCGACCCCCATGCGCTGTATCAACCATCCAGACCGAGAGACGCTACTGAGCTGCGGCAAGTGCGGGCGGCCCATCTGCGCCGAGTGTGCCATTCGGCATCCTGTAGGGCTGCGCTGTCCGCAATGCGCACAACTCAAGAAGGTGCCGACCTACGACGTGCCAGCATCCTACTACCCGCGCGCTTTCGGCGCCGGCCTGGGAGTCTCTGTGATGTCCGGTGTCCTTTTCGAAATCATTCGTCTCTTCGTCCCCATTCTCTTTCTGTCGTTTTTCGCGGCACTGGCGGCTGGCGCCATCATTGGCGAGGCCATCGGCAGGGTGACCTCGCAGAAGAGAGGCAGGGGCCTGCAGATCGTGGGTGGCATCTGCGTTATCCTGGGATACATTCTGGGTACCCTGTTGGTCGCGACGTTTAGGTTCGGATCCGGAGCCTGGCTCCTGCTGCCAGTCTCCCTCCTCAACCCCTTCTACTGGATTTATCCCATCGTGGCCGTGGCAGTGGCTGTGACTCGCCTCCGATAGCCGTATGCCATCGACCATGGGAGGTATCGTTGCTGACCCATCTTAGCATCCGCAACTTCGCCATCATCGAGCGTCTGGATCTCCAACCATCGGCCGGCTTCAATGCCCTGACCGGGGAGACCGGCGCTGGGAAGTCGATCATCATCGACGCCGTCAGCCTTCTGCTCGGTGGAAGGGCTGACACAGACCACATCCGCGCCGGTTCCGAGCAGGCCGTGATAGAAGGCGTGTTCTCCCCGCCAGAGCCCCTGGGCCAACAGGTCATCCTCCCGCTGCTACAGGAACACGGGCTGGAGGATGAAGGAGAGGACCAGCTCATACTGAGCAGGGAGATCAACCGCAAGGGACGGAACCTCTGCCGGGTGAATGGCCGACTGGCCACCCTTGGCGTTCTGCGACAGATCGGTCAGGAACTGGTGGATATACACAACCAAGGGGAGCATCTCTCACTGCTGCGGGTCAGGCAGCATGTAGACTTTCTGGACAGGTATGGAGGGCTGCTGGCCTTGCGGGAGCACGTAGGGCGTCTGGTGCAGACCCTGCACAGCGCACGCGCCGAGCTCAGCAGACTATTGCAGGATGAGCGGGAATTGGCGCGCAGAATGGACTTGCTGCAATACCAGATCGAGGAAATCGCGGCCGCAAGGCTCGAGCCTGGTGAGGAGGAAGATCTGAACCAGGAGCGTGTGCTCTTGGGCAACGCTGAGAGACTCCTCAGCCAGTCGGATAGCCTCCACAAGACTCTTCACGAAGGTGAAGGCACTCAGAAGTCGATCCTGGACCTCCTCGGCGAGGTGAGCGAGGGCCTTGCCAAACTGGCGGAGTTGGATGGAAGGTTGGCCGACCAGCAAAAGGCGCTGGATGCGACCAGCTACCAACTGCAGGAAGTGGCGGCAGCCCTCCGGACCTACGGCGAGGGGATCGAGTACGATCCGCAGCGCTTGCGGGAGGTCGAGGAGCGTCTCAATCTCATCTACGACTTGAAACGTAAGTACGGCGATTCGATCGAGGAGATCCTTGCCTTTGGAGAATCGGCAGGGAATGAGCTAGCTACCCTGTCGCACAGTGAGGAGCGCATCGAGGAACTTAGAACGCAAGAAGAACAACTGTTGACCGAGATCGGCCGCCTGGGGAGCGAACTCTCAGTGGTGCGTCAAGACGCCTCCAAGACGCTGGCCGAGGCCATGGAAGCGGAACTGAAAGACCTGGGCATGGAAAAGGCCCGGTTCAGCGTGTCCATGAAGCAGCGACCAGCAGAGGACGGCGTGCAGGTAGATGGCGAGCGGTTGGCTTTCGATCAAACGGGGATTGACCAAGTAGAGTTCATGATCTGCCCTAATGTTGGCGAGCCCCTCAAGCCCCTGTCGAAGATAGCTTCCGGAGGAGAGACAGCACGGTTGATGCTGGCCATGAAGACAGTCCTCTCAGCCGCCGATGAGGTCCCAGTTCTGATCTTCGACGAGATAGATGCGGGTCTGGGCGGTCGAGGCGGGCCAGTGGTGGGGCGCAGGCTTTGGACATTGGGGCGGGGGCACCAGGTGCTCTGCGTCACCCATCTGCCTCAGATTGCCGTCTTCGGCGATGCTCACTACAAAGTAGCGAAGAGCGTGGTAGAAGGACGCACGGTGACCTCGGTCGCGCAGTTGGCGTCAAACAGTCGTACTGACGAGTTGGCCGAGATGCTGGGCACCGCGAGCGACGCAACCCATCTCAGCGCGCTGGAGATGGCTGAAGAAGTCGAGAAATGGAAGGCGGATCAAAGCCGTTGATTCCATTGTCTGTGGCAGTCGAACTCCACCACTGCCGAAAACAGACCTGGCGCACCGAGCAAGTGTCCGTGCGCTTGTTGCGCAGAGAACGTATCTGAGTTCTGTTCCAAAGCCTAGCTCGTGTGGTGAGGTCGATCCCTAGTAGGTGACCTTGGGAGGTAGAGTCTTGGCCTGCTGGACCCAGTCGGCTACCATTTTCAAGGTAGGCAGCCTCCGCACCAGCCGCTTTGCCTCGTTGACCTCCACGATGGCCCGGTAGAGGTTTTCGGGAACACGGTGGCGCAACTCCTTGATCGTGTCCACCCCGGCTTCCTCCAGCAGATCTGAATACTCTTCACTCACTCCCTTGATGCGCATCAGATCGGCCAAGTTGACCCATTCCAGGAGCAGGGCGTGATAGATGCCGGTCTTCTCCTCCAACCCGTCTCGGCCTTGAGGCGTGGCGCCAGCCTCCAGCAAGGCCTCAATAGTGCGGATCCCATGCTCCCTCAGCTTCACGGCGTATACGGTTCCGATCCCCTCTATTACCTCCAGCTTTGCCATTCTTCTCCCCTTTCACAATCTATGTCGATCAGCATCACTGGTCCGAACCTCCATAGCTGCCGACAACAGCTCCGTCAGTTTCTCCACCGTCTCCACGCCGCTTAGGTGGTAACGGTCCTCAATGAGGTCGTTCACCATCTTCATCAAACGCCGCACCTTGCCTACACCATGAACAATGTATCCCTCCGCCTCGTCGTCTGCCATGTGCTTGCTGGAAACAGCCACATTTTCGGCCTCTGCAAGTGCCCAGTTTAGCACCACCTCGGCCTCATCGTAATCCAAGGCTGAGGTCACAATGTCGCTTTCCAGAATCATCTGTGCCGCTCGCCGCCTGCGCTCTTCCAAGTCTGCCTTGTCAACCATGACGCTCATCCCTTTCCGTGGTGGGCTTTGTAATTATAGCAGACTGGCGAAGAGGGAGTCAAGGGACAATTGAGAGCGCGTTCTTGGAATTCCAGGACCACCGCGCTGTGGCGAATCCGCAGCACCAACGGGCAAGGAGGCCGACCCGTGTGCCTCCCGATCGTTCCAGGGGATCACTCCAATTGAGGGAACCCTGTGGGATTGACTCGCGCTGGAACGAATTCCAGCGCTACAGGGAAGGAGAGCTCACTTTGGGATTGAGCTCTGGCTCCGGACGCAGCCTTGGGCACCGTACGAGTTGAGAGTTGGCTGCCCCGGTGCTATGATATGAGAAGCTGATCAAGACCCTGCGCCAACCTGCATGGAAGGGAGTAGCTGGCCATGATTCCGTTGAAACTGGAGATGCGCAACTTCATGTCCTACGGCGACCAGGTGACCTCGCTTGATTTCACGGGGATCCACCTGGCCTGTTTGGCGGGTCAAAACGGTCACGGCAAGTCAGCCATCATGGACGCCATCACATGGGCTCTGTGGGGCAAGGCACGCACGCAGCGCGACGACGATCTGATTCACCTGGGCGCCACCCACATGGAGGTCACCTTCGAATTCCTCATGACTCAGAACCGCTACCGCATCGTTCGCCAGCGACAGAAGAACGGGTCCGCGGGGCGCTCGACCCTCGAGTTCCAGATCGCTGACAACGGCCGATTCCGGTCCCTTACGGGCAACACGCTGCGCGAGACCCAGGCCACCATCAGCGATACTGTGCACATGGACTACGAAACGTTCACTAACTCTGCCTTCCTGTTGCAGGGCCGGGCCGACGAGTTCACCGCAAATCCCCCCGCCGAGCGAAAGCGGATATTGGGTGAGATACTGGGTCTGGCCCAGTATGACAGACTCGAGGAAAGGGCCAAGAACCGAGCCAGGGACAAAGAGGTCGAGCTTAGGGAAATCGCGGCCGCGTTGAATGAGATGGACAAGGAACTGGCACGTAGACCTGAACACGAGGCGGAGTTGTCGGAAGCGGAGAAGGCCTCGTCGGATCTCAGGCAGAGACTGCGAACCGAAGAGAAGCAACTGCGAGAGCTCCAGGAACAGAGGAAGGTACTGAGTCTGAAGCAAGGCCAGTTGAGAGAACTGCTCGCTAAGCTGGCGAAGCAAGAGGAAGAACTCAGCGCTACGAGTGAACAAATAGACCAGATACAAAACCGCATCAGCGGCGACGAAACCCTGCTGGATCAGGCTGAGAGCATCGAAAAAGGATACGCAGCTCTCGTGGCCGCGCGACAATCCCACGAAGAACTATCGCGCAGGCTGTCCGAACAAGCCAAGCTCAACGAGGAAAGGGCCAAGGTGCAGCGCGCCATAGACGCGGCGAGGAGCCAGTTGCTCACGGAGCGCGCCTTATGCACCACCAAAGCCCGGGATTTGCAGAGCAAGGTTGAGCAGGAGCAAGTCCTGCAGAAGAGACTTGAGCAAGTTCGCACCAGACTACGAGAGCTCACCGAGAAAGTAGAAGAAAGAGAGGTGCTCCTCCACGAGGAGCACAGCCTGTCGGAACGCATCGACACACTACGGTCACACAACGAGCAGTTGAGAGCGGACATGGATCTGCTCAAGGAGAAGCTTGACCTGTTAGAGGAAGCAGAGGCCACGTGTCCCTTGTGCGGGGTAGAACTGGACGCCGAAAGACGAGAGCAGATCAAAGGGAACTACGCCGCACAGGGAACAGGGATGGGAGACCTATTTCGTGAGAACCTGGCCTCCATTGAGGAACTGGCAGAGACACAAAGGGCTACAGGTGAGGTGAAGCAAGCCATCGACAGGCAGCTGGCGCCACTGGCCTCTTTGCAGGGTGAGGAGGCCACCATATCCAAAGCGTTGGATGAAGCTAAGGCAGCAAAGAAGGAACTGGAGAAGGTGAGCAAACAACTCGAGGTCCTTGATCAGCGGCTCAGCAACGGTGGCTTCGCAGCGGCAGAGCACCACAAGCTTGCCCAACTGGACGAACAATCGGGGCGACTGGGCTATGATCCTCAGAAACACGAGGAGGTACGCCGAGAACTCTCTGACAAAGGTGGCTTCGAGGAAGCTAAGAGGGAACTGGACGCCGCGCGGCAAGGTCTGGGCACTGAAACGGAGAGGCTAGAGGAGCGGACGACGTATCAGGGGCGTCTTCAGCAGGAACTGGATGATCTTGCTGCGAGCAAGAAAGACCTCGCCTTGGAGATAAGTGACCTCGAGGCTGCCACCCAACAGCTGGACCAACAAACTCAGCTAGTGGATGAGCTACAGGTGAGCGAGGGCCGTGCTCGGGTCCGCCTCGGCGCAGCCCAGCAGAAGTTGGACCACTGTCTCTACCTGGAGAAGGAGAAGGAGACGAAGACTCGCCAGGAGCTCGACACGCGGGAGGAGAAAAGGATCTTCGAGGACTTGCGCCTGGCCTTCGGCAAGAGAGGCGTCCAGGCGATGATCATCGAGGGAGCCATCCCGGAGATCGAGGAGGAAGCAAACCGCCTGCTTGGCCGCATGACCGATGGCAGATTCAACGTCCGCTTGAAGAGCCAGCGTGAGACCCTCAAGGGCAAGATGGTCGAGACGCTGGACATTGAGGTAGCCGACGAGCTTGGCCCCAGGAGCTACGCTCTCTTCTCAGGCGGGGAAGCCTTCCGCATCGACTTTGCCATCCGCATCGCCCTGTCCAAACTCCTGGCACGACGTGCTGGTGCCAGGCTCCAGACCCTGGTCATAGATGAGGGCTTCGGCACTCAAGAC
>CAZBJW010000107.1:2417-4010 GCA_964492135.1 uncultured Anaerolineales bacterium | reverse complement strand
CCACGAAGACTTCGAGCGAATCCTCGTCATTACCCACATCGAGGAACTCAAAGACTCTTTTCCCGTACGCATCGACGTGGTCAAGACGCCACAGGGCTCCCGGCTCAGCGTTACGTAACAACTACCTGCAGAGGACTTGGCTCCGCTCGTCAGAGGAATTCTCGCTCGGCGTCCCGACTGTCGAGGCGCCAGCGCACCACGGCCTCATCTATCTGTCGCCGCAGGGTCCTGTGGTCTTCAACCAAGAAGACCAAGCCCTTCTTGATGATCATGCGGCTATCCATCCACAGCCGCAACCGCGCGCGGGACTCGGGCAGCCACTCAAGATCTACAACCACCGCTGGGAGATGCCACAGCGGGTACAAGAAGCCACGGGAGGAGAAGGGCTGTTTCGACGGAGGGTGGAGCGCCGCCAGTGACACGGAGCGCGTCTGCACTATGGAATCATAGCCCACCTGAAGCCGATACAAGGGCAGCTGGACGCGGAGACCGTTGTCCGCACACTGAACGTATGCAAACCTGCTCATGACAAAGGTCAGTACTAGCAAAGTCAATGAGAGTAGCAATGTCAGCGGGAATATCCGTCTCAAATCCTGTAGCTCAGGAGGGTCCCACGCCACCAATCCTGCGGACACCACCAAGAGGAGGATCAACGGCGCTCGATAGTAGGCTGCCAGCCTTCGATAGAGCAACAGCGGATGTCTCTCGCGCACCTCTCGGCCTCTTGTTGTCATCTTCCCTTATGCAGATAGTCACAGTGCGGAGCCAGCACACAGATGTCGCAACTTGGTTGCCTCGGATAACAGACAAGCCGCCCATGAGACACCATGTTAACGTGGAAGTCATAGACCGCGTCATCGGGCACCATCTCGCCGAGAACCTCATGGGCCTTCGCCATTGAGGTTCCCGACTCGATCAAGCCTACGCGCCTGCTGACACGCAGCACGTGCGTGTCGACTGGAAGGACTGGTCGGCCCAGAGAAAACAAGAGCACACACGCGGCAGTCTTGGGTCCGACACCGACCAGCGATTCCAGCCAAGCCTTCGCCGCACTCAACTCCAGGTCTTTGAGGAACTCGAGATCGAGTTCTCCCCGTTCCTCCTTGATAGTCTGGAGGGCCGCCTTGATACGAGGCGCCTTGATTCGAGCGAGACCACCAGGCCTGATGGCCTCTTCAATAGCCTTCACATCTGCCTGACCAATCTGCTCCCAAGAGGCAAAACTCTCTTGCAGACCGGCGAAGGCCCTGTTGCTGTTGATATCCGAGGTGTTCTGAGAAAGAATCGTGCGCACCAACTCGCTCAGGGGATCCCGACGAGCGGTCCATTGATGGTGACCATACTCAGTCAAGAGGAGCGAATGGACCGCCATGGCCTTCTCGCGGGAATTCATTCTCCCAGCCTGGTCCGTGAAAACACCATCTCCACCCTTGCCTCGCCCTGCAGCTGGAATCCCAGACTCACCACTCCGGGCGCCACATGCTTGAAGCCGCGCCGTCGCCCGTTCAGGTAGACTTCCGTGACCACGTATGGTGGGGGCACAGTGAACAGCAGTTCGCCCGCTTGGGACCCTGGCCTGGCTAGTTCCACCAC
>CAZBJW010000107.1:0-2407 GCA_964492135.1 uncultured Anaerolineales bacterium | reverse complement strand
CACCATCTCTTCCAGTCCGTCCTCCCGCTCCTCCCTTGTCACCGCGCGTATCTCTACCGCACCCTGGGTCACATGGAAGGTAGAGGTCAGAAACTCAGGCCTGTGCGATACTGGCTTCAACAAAAGCAGGACGGTCTCGTGAGGTCTGTGTCGTTGAATGACCAGGCTTTCTCGGGCCTTGCCCAGGTACCGGCGATGCCAGAAATCATAAACATGATACCACCGATCCGAGCGCAATCCAAGTTGATTTGCTTCAATCGCTGTGTGCACCGTGCGGTCTTCCCAGTTGACGAAGGCCGCCACCACCCAGTTGCCATGATGAGCCTCCACAGGAAGAACGAGTGTTCGCGGGACTTCGTTGTCGAAGAGGTCCACTGGAATGGCCGGTTCCCCCCAGGGTGGCAAGATGGACTTGAGATACCTGAGGCGGGAGGCAGACACAGAGGCCAGATCATCGCCCGACATCACCAAGCCGCCACAAAGGCCCACTATCGTCACCAGAGTTCGCACCTCGCTGAGGGTGAGATTCGAGTCCTCTGTTCGCGAGCGCACCAGGACGCAGTCCGGATCGTTGAGCCACAGGCTGCGATGTGTGAAGAAGCGAGCTACCGTGTTTCTCAACGCATTTTCCACGGCGGGAGCGGACAGGTCCCTCTGGTAGTGCCGCCAATAAGGGGCGACGTCGGGCCCGACGCGCATCGCATCAACGACCCCCACTGCCGGTCCCAGTGGACATCCGCAACCCAGTAGGAACTTCTCCCCCACTGTCTCCCTGATGATCTCCAACCCCCGCCGCAGCGCCTGAGCCCTGGTCATCTGGGGATTGTGCCTCTGCCCGTCTACGGCGGCTGCATATAGAAAGTCGAGCTTGAGCAACTCGTAGCCCCACTCTTCGCTCAAGACGAGGAAGGTCTCTCGCAGCCAGGCCTGTACCTCGGGATTGCTCACGTCCAGAGCATACATGGGTATCGCCCAATGGTGCCAGGCCAAGACCGGCTCTCCGGACTGACTCCGAAGGACCCAGTCCGGATGTTCCGCATAAAGCCGTGACAGGGAACTGACCGCGAAGGGAGCCACCCAGAGTCCCGGGCGATATCCAGCGTCGGAGATCCTCTCCGCCACCCACTTCATGCCTTCGGGGAACTTGTCGTTGTCCACCTCCAGCCAGTCGCCGACCTCTCGCTGGTACCCATCATCGATGAGCATTACTTCCAGTGGCAGTTGATGCTCCCTGGCCGCTTCCAGGTTGGCCAGCACATCCTCTGCGGTATTCTCGCCGAAGAAATAATACCAGGAGCACCAACCGCTCGTTGCCTCCCTGCGCCTCAATGCACCCATGGCCTCACCCAGGGAATCCGCATACAACTGCAGCAGGCTTATTGGATCCTCGCTGGCGGCGATCAGCAACCGCTCTGAACTGAGTGTCTCGCCTGGAGAGAGCACCACCCCGTCCGTGTGGCAAACGGCCGCCAGATGTTCGAAACCGCCAGCGTCCGCCCGCAGCCGTACCTCAGCCAGCTGGTCCCGCGTGGTGGTGAACCCCAAGAGAAGGGAATTTCGTGATTGCCGATCGCACAGAACAGTGAACCAATGACTGACCAACGTACTTGGAGCCGCAGACACCTCATAGGGATGATGCTTGATAATGTACTCTTCATCGTAAGGGATGGAAAACAGCTCGCCGTCCACTTGGCGGGCCGAGGCAGGGGACCAAGACTGCCAACCATTCTCGAAGAACGTCCAGGTCTCCGGGGAGGATCCGAGAAGGAGGCCGCCGCCCTGGCGGGCAGAAACCACCAGGGGGCACAATTGCAGGATCGTCAGGGCTTGAGACGCCACGTTGGTGATCTGAAGAACTGTCTCAATCCCGTCACCAGCCAACGAGGCCTGCCAGGTGAGTTGCACGCTCCCCTCTCGAGCACTCAAACTCACCCGGTCCTCCATCAGGCCATAGGCAATGTCGCCACCTACGCTGCATCTTTTCTCCTCCCGGCCGATGCGATACACGACCTCGCCGATGGCGTGAGCGACCACTGCTGACTCACGATGGTACAGGGTCAGAGTCCCGTCGACGGGGTCGACGGCCAGCTTTCCAGCGATCTCGATCCGATCTCGCGCCTGTGTCACCGATCTCCTAGGTTATGACCCACGGGGCGCCTCAGCATATATGTTAACCGAATGACTCCTAGCATGAGGAAGAGGCGGGACATATCGTATCCCGCCTCTTCGAATGTTACTAGATGTTGGAATGTCGAGCAAGCACAGACGGGCCGCGTCGCCGTCAGCCTAGCAAGGCTCTACCGGCGTTGACGAGCCAACTTGGGATCCAGAATATCTCGGAAAGCGTCCCCGATCAGGTTCCAACCCAACACAAACAACAAGATCGCTACCCCAGGATACACCAGAA
>CAZBJW010000106.1:0-13801 GCA_964492135.1 uncultured Anaerolineales bacterium | reverse complement strand
GCGTAGACTTTCCTGTTGGCGGACTCTACCGCAGCAACGCCTCGCGCTGCCGAGGATGTTTAGACGCTCCTCATACCAGAGGAGCATGGGACTTGGCCACCATCTTTGTCACCACCTCGTAACGATGTCTTGGCGCAAGCAGTTGCACTCCTTGACATGGGCACCTCTTGCCCCTACAATATGGGATACTGACTCTGGAAGCGATGGAGGGCAAAATGATCGTGCGCAGTGCTCTTATCCAGACTACCGGCAGCATGGACAAGGAGGAGAACATCGTCAAGCATCTCCAACTCATCGAGATGGCGGCTGAGGAAGGATCGCAAATCACCTGCCTTCAGGAGTTGTTCTACTCCCCGTACTTTTGTCAGGAGCAGGATGCCAAGTGGTACGATTTCGTCGAGCCTGTCCCTGGACCCACGACCGCACGCATGCAAGAGATGGCGAAGAAGCATAGCATGGTTCTAGTCGTGCCGCTGTACGAGGAGGACGCCCCAGGCGTCTACTATAACACCGCGGTAGTAGTCGATGCTGACGGGACGGTTCTGGGCAAGTATCGGAAGACCCACATTCCTCAACTCCCCTATTTCTGGGAGAAGTTCTACTTCCGGCCCGGCAATCTCGGGTACCCCGTTTTCGAAACCAAGTACGGCCACGTAGGTGTTTATATCTGCTACGACCGGCACTTTCCCGAGGGGGCGCGTGTCCTGGGGCTGAAGGGTGCAGAAATCGTGTACATACCCTCGGCAACCTCGCGGGGGCTCTCGATGCACCTTTGGCAGATCGAGCAGACATCTCACGCCATCGCCAATGGATACTTCGTGGGCACCATCAATCGGGTGGGACAAGAGAACGAACTAGGGCCCAATGACTACTATGGCTCGAGCTATTTCTGCGATCCGCGAGGTCAGATCATCGCACAAGCCTCTGACACGCAGGAGCAGGTGTTAGTGACCGACCTCGATCTTGACCTGATCCGAGAGGTGCGCAACACATGGCAGTTCTACCGGGATCGTAGGCCGGACGCCTACGATGATATCGTGGCCCCTTAGGTTGCCCGGGAGGTGAATGGTGGCTGATCTGAGTGTCGAGTTCGCAGGTCTCAGGTTGATTAATCCCTACATGTTGGCCTCGGCGCCTCCCACGGCCAAGGGAGAGATGATACGGCGAGCCTTCGACGCTGGGTGGGCTGGGGCTGTGACCAAGACTATCGCCCTGGAACCCGCCCACGACGTCCAGCCCAGACTGGGGCGGCTGGCCACCGGCAACAAGACCATCGGCCTGGAGAACATAGAGTTGATCAGCCAGCGAAGCTTGCAGGACTGGATTGAGGATGTCCGAGACATCAAGCGCCGCTACCCAGATCACATCCTGTTCGCAAGCTTGATGGGCGCCGTGATCAGAGAGGAGTGGCACCCCCTGATTCAGCAGATGCAAGAAGCGGGTGTGGATGGATTGGAGCTCAACTTCGGCTGCCCTCACGGCATGCCGGAGAAGGGGATGGGCTCTGCCCAGGGCCAAGATCCCGCCATCGCGGCTGACATCACACGATGGGCGAAAGAGGTGGCCACCGTGCCGGTGATGGTGAAGCTGACGCCCAATGTCACGGACATTGTACAAATAGGCAAGGCATGCCAAGACGCGGGAGCCGACGCCATTTCGGCCATCAACACGGTCTCAGTTCTCATCGGCATAGATCTCGACCGCCTTGAACCCTTGCCGTCAGTAGGAGGGATCTCAGCCTTCGGCGGCTACTCGGGCGCCGCTATCAAGCCCATAGGTTTGCGCTGCATCGCACAGCTGGCCAAGGGAACCAGCCTACCCCTCTCGGGCATCGGTGGTATCGCCAGCTGGCAGGACGCGGCGGAGTACATCCTGGCAGGCGCCTCCACGGTGCAGGTGTGTACGGCCGTCATGTTGCGAGGCTACCAGATCGTCCGCAGGATGAAGCAGGGTCTCTCCGATTACCTCGATGAGAAGGGCTTCGGGTCCGTGGCGCAGATGAGGGGAGATGTCCTGCCCAAGATCACCGCCCATGAGGAGCTGAACTTCGCTTACAAGGTGGTGGCCTCCATCGACGAAGCGCTGTGCACGAAGTGTGGACTGTGTCACACCGCCTGCCTGGACGGTGGGTGGCAGGCTATCGAGATGGAGAGCCGAGAGGTCTACCCACGTGTGCTGGTGGACAAGTGCGACGGCTGCTCCTTGTGCACACACGTCTGCCCGGTGGAGCAGTGCATTACACTATTGCCGCTCTGAGTGAGCCACTATTGCCAGGAGGGCGAGAATGGACACGGTGGTAACGAACGGAACCATTGTCACGGCCACAGAAACCTATCATGCAGACATAGGTATTGAGAACGGAAAGATCGCGGCGCTCGCCCGAGGACTGGAGGGCGCGGAGACCCTCGATGCGCAAGGCAACTACATCTTCCCCGGAGGCATCGACGTACATACTCACTTCGAGCTTCCTTTCATGGGGACGGTCTCGGCCGATGATTTCGAGACAGGCAGCGTCGCTGCGGCGTGTGGGGGCACCACTACCTTCGTGGACTTCGCGATTCAGGGAACGGGAGAGAGTCTGCACCAGGCTCTCCAGACCTGGATGGAGAGAGCCAGGGGTAAGGCGGCCATCGATTACGGGTTCCACGTGGCCATCGGAGACATGACAGACGAAGTCATGAACAAGGAGATGGCCGAGTTGGTCGAACAGGGCATCACGAGCTTCAAGCTCTTCATGGCCTACAAGGGTACGTTCATGGTGGATGATGAGACCCTGTTCAAATCTCTGATCAAGGCCAACGAGCTTGGAGCGCTGATCATGGTGCATGCCGAGAACGGCGATATCTTGCATTACCTGACCAACAAACACATCGCCGAGGGCAAGACCGAGCCCATCTGGCACGCCCTGAGCCATCCCCCCGAGGCAGAGGTGGAGGCGGTTAGCCGGGCCATAATGCTGGCGCGACTGGCCGGAAGTCCCATCTATGTCGTCCATTTGAGCGCGGCCGAGGCCCTGGAGAAGGTGAAGGACGCTCGGGACGAGGGACAGCCTGTCCTGGCCGAGACTTGCCCTCAATACCTTCTCTTCAACACTCAGCACTACGAACTGCCGGACTTCGAGGGGGCGAAATACGTGATGTCCCCGCCTCTGCGGGACAAGAGTAACCAAGAGGTGTTGTGGCGAGGGCTGGCCGCAGGCGACCTGCAAGTGGTGGGAACGGACCATTGCCCCTTCAACTTCGTGGGCCAGAAAGATATGGGCAGAGACGATTTCTCTAAAATCCCGAACGGCATGCCAGGCGTGGAAACCAGAGTGCCACTTATGTACCACTTCGGTGTCAACCAGGGGCGGTTCTCCGTCAACACATTCGTAGAGTTGGTGTCCACCAATCCCGCCCGGATATTCGGCCTCGCCCCGCAGAAGGGCACGATCTCCATAGGAGCGGACGCGGACCTGGTCATCTTCGACCCTGAGAAAGAGGTTCGGCTCAGCGTGGAGAACCTGCACATGAATGTGGACCATAGCCCCTACGACCACATCACGGTGAAGGGATACCCAGTCCTCACCATGCAGAGAGGCCGGACTATCGTCAAGCAGGGCGAGTTTATCGGTGATGTGGGCGCTGGCCAGTTTCTCAGGCAGAGCCGGATAGAGATCTAGGGGCGTCGCCGATGGGCCGCCCTCGCCCGCGCAAACCTGACCGTTCCAGTTCCCAAGGGAGTGATAGTCACCCCCGCAAGTAATCGTTAGCCGGGCCGAGTTGCCACAGACAGCGACTCGGAGAGGAGGTTTTGCAATGACTGGCGAGAGCAGAGCCCAAGAGTTGATCGACCTGAACCGTCGCTACACTTTCTTCTCCTGGTCGGTCCAGTCCGCCGTCAAGCCACTGGCGGTGGTGAGAGCCAAGGGCTGCTACTTCTGGGACGCTGAGGGCAAAAGGTACCTGGACTTCGCGTCCCAACTAATGAACGTCAACACGGGCCATCAGCATCCCAAGGTTGTGGCTGCCATCAAACAACAGGCAGACAAGCTGTGCTATGCCTATCCGGGATTGGCCACTGAGCCTCGTGGCGAGTTGGGAAGGCTGTTGGCAGAGGTGACGCCCGGGGATCTGACCAAGACCTTCTTCACTCTGGGGGGTGCAGACGCCGTCGATAACGCCATCAAATTGGCCCGGCTCTACACGGGTCGGCAAAAGGTGATGACTCGCTATCGCTCCTATCACGGTGCTACCTACGGAGCCATAAGCGCCACCGGAGATCCGCGGCGCCTCCCTGTTGAGCCCGGCATACCCGGCATCGTGCGCGTTTTTGACCCCTACTGCTACCGCTGCGTCTTTGGCGGAGAGCCTGAGAGTTGCCAGCGGCAGTGTATCACCCATATCGAGGCAGTGATCAGATTCGAGGGGCCCGACAGGGTGGCGGCTTTGCTCTTTGAAGGCGTGACTGGTACCAGCGGCGTCTTCGTGCCTCCAGAAGATTACTGGCCTCGCCTGCGAGAGATGTGTGACAAGTATGGTATCCTGCTAATCTCCGACGAGGTAATGAGTGGTTTTGGACGCACGGGCGAGTGGTTTGCCGTGGACAACTGGCAGGTCGTCCCGGATATGATGGTCGTAGCCAAGGGTCTCACGTCGGGCCACGTACCGCTGGGCGCAGTCATCGCGTCCCAGCCCATCGCTGATCACTTTGAAGATCGGTACTTGCCTCTGGGGCTGACCTACAGCGCTCATACCTTGGCCTGCGCCGCGGGCGTAGCCACGATCCAAGCCTATCAGGAGGACGGGCTCATAGACAACGCCAAACGCATGGGCGATATCCTGGGGCGAAATCTGGAGGATCTGAAGGAGAAGCATGCGTCTGTGGGCGATGTACGCTATATAGGACTGTTCTCGGTCATCGAATTGGTCAAGGACAAGAAAACAAGGGAACCCATGGCTCCCTGGAATGCCAAGCCTGAGGAGTTGGGGGTCATGGCCAAGGTCTTGCCGGCTCTGCGGGAGCGAGGTTTGAGCACCTTTGTCAAGTGGAATTGGATTTTCGTCGTACCTCCCTTGTGCGTGACCGAGGATGAGCTGACGCAAGGGCTGGCAATCATCGACGAAGTTCTGGACATCACAGACCGAGAAGCTAGTTCGTAAGACCAAGGCGAACAACGAGGAGGCTGTAGATGGAAGCGATAAAGAACTACATCAATGGGGAGTGGGTCGATTCGAAATCCACCCAGCTCCTGGACGTTGTCAACCCAGCGACCACCGAGGTGCTGGCGCAGGTTCCCCTGTCAACTCCTGAAGAGGTAGGAACAGCGATCCAGGCTGCCGGAGATGCCTACGGGGAGTGGCGGGAGACGCCGCCAGTCACCAGGGCCAGATACATGTTCACATTGAAAGACCTGATGGAAGAGCAGTTTGAGGAGCTATCCAGGGTTATTGTCGAGGAGGAAGGGAAATGCATCGACGAAGCGCGTGGCGAGGTGAGGCGCGGCATCGAGAACGTGGAGGTGGCCGCCGGTATCCCCTCCTTGATGATGGGCTACAACCTTGAGGACATTGCACTCGGCATCGATGAGGAGTGCGTCCGACAGCCTCTGGGCGTCTTCTGCGTGATCCCTCCCTTCAACTTTCCGCTGATGGTTCCTCTGTGGTTTATGCCCTATGCCGTGGCCTGCGGTAACACCTACATCGTGAAGCCCTCGGAACAAGTGCCCCTCTCTCAAAGGATGCTCTTCCAACTGATAGATGAGGCCGGCTTCCCTGAGGGGGTGGTCAACCTTGTCAACGGCGCCAAGGGTGTGGTCGACACCCTGTTGGAGAGTCCCGACGTTACAGGGGTCTCCTTTGTGGGATCGACTCCTGTAGCCAGGTATATCTACCAAAAGGGCGCCGAGAATGGCAAAAGAGTTCAAGCGCAGGCGGGAGCCAAGAACTTCCTGGTGGTGATGCCAGATGCGGACCTGGACAGAACGGTGGCCTCACTGCTAACATCCTTCTTCGGTTGCGCTGGAGAGCGCTGTTTATCCGGGGCAGTTCTTCTCGCCGTGGGGGACGTCTACGAAGCACTCAGAGACAAGTTCGTCGACGCCACTTCCAGACTCAGGGTGGGATACGGCCTGGACGAAGGGGTTCAGATGGGACCTGTGATCTCGAAGAGGCACATGGAGCGTGTGCTGGGATACATCGATCAGGGATTGGAGCAGGGCGCGAAGCTGCTACTCGACGGCAGGGACATAAAGGTGGAAGGATATCCAAACGGCTACTTCATCGGCCCCACCATCTTCGACGAGGTGAATCCTCAGATGACCATCGCCCACGAAGAGATCTTTGGCCCGGTAGTCTCCATCATCACGGCCAAGGACCTGGATGAGGCCATAGATATCATTCACGCCAATCCGTACGGGAACGCGTCCTCCATCTACACTTCGAGCGGCAAGTGGGCCCGAGAATTCAAGTACAGAGTGCGGTGTGGCAACATCGGTATCAACATCGGAATCGTCGCACCCATGGCCTTCTTCCCCTTCAGCGGAAGTAGGGATTCTTTCTTCGGAGACCTTCACGGCCAGGGAACGGACGCCATCGACTTCTTCACAGAGAAGAAGGTCGTCATCTCCAGGTGGTTCTGAGAGACAACCCGGGCAGGTCCCAGCAGATAGGTGGCTGCGTGCCGCCCGTCTGCTAACGACGACAGCCGCGCCTGGACACGAGGAGACGGACAGATGGAATTGGGGACTGTGGGCGCCGTTCTGGCGTTCGCCATCAAGCTAGAAGGCGGAAGCGCGGAACTCTACGACGAGGCGGCTTCCCTGACGACAGACTCCACCTCCAGGGAGGCTTTTCTGTCCCTCGCCGAGGCCAAGAGAAAGCGGCGAAAACTCCTGGAAAGGAGCCGGCGAGAATACGTTAACGAGATGCTTCTCGAACCGATCGAAGGCCTGGAAGGAAGCGACTACCTGATCGAGACAGAACTGAATGCCCACATGGACTCCGACGCGGTGTTGCGATGGGCCGTGGGTCGGGAGGAGCTCAGCCGAAGACTGTACGTCGATGCAGCCGAGAAGATCAGCTACCTGCCCCAGCTAGCAAGAGTGTTCAAGAAACTGGGCAAGGAAAGTGCCGATCAACACCTCAGCCTGGAATCCCTCGTGGAAAAACCGGGGGCCGAGGGGTGAAGCCACACTGCCCTCTGCGACACCCAGTATCCCCTGGCCCTTGACTCGATGTCCCCCAAAGGTGTAGCAGCCGAGTCTGTACCCCATGGCGACGCGCTGATATGCGTCGGTCTCAAAGGAGAACTCAGCCGCCTGCTCGCTGGAGTCGCACCAACGGCAGGCCGAATAGGGCCTGATGACAGAGATGGTTCCTTGCTCTGATGCCGAGTGCCTACCTGGCTGTCATCGCGGCTCGGGTGTGAAGGAGTTGAACAATGGCCGATCTGAGTGTCGAGTTTGCGGGTCTCAAGTTGATGAACCCCTTCATGTTGGCCTCAGCCCCTTCCACGGCGACGGGGGAGATGATCCAGCGGGCCTTCGATGCTGGTTGGGCCGGCGCGGTAACCAAGAGCATCGCCCTCGAACCTGCCGTCGACGTCCAGCCTCGTCTGGCGCGTCTGGCCATTGGCAACAGGATCATCGGCCTGGAGAACATAGAACTGATCAGCCAGCGGAATCTGGACGATTGGGTCGAGGACCTCGCTCGTATCAAGCGCCGCTACCCTGATCACATCCTCTTCGCCAGCCTGACGGCCGGCGTCGCAAGGGAGGACTGGCATGCCTTGATCACCCGGATTCAAGAAGCGAGGGTGGATGGCCTGCAACTCGACTTCGGCTGTCCCCACGGCATGCCGGGCAAGGGAATGGGGTCCATCCAGGGCCAGGACCCCGGCATCGCCGCACGAATCACCCACTGGGCAAAGGAGGTGTCCCAGGTGCCGGTGATGGTGAAGCTCACTCCGAACGTCACGGACATCCTACAGATAGCCCAGGCCTGCGAGGATGCTGGAGCCGATGCCATCGCGGCCATAGATACCGTGAGCGCCCTGATCGGTATAGATCTCGAGCGCCTAGAACCACTGCCCTCGGTAGGGGGGAGCTCGGCCTTGGGCGGCTACTCAGGACCCGGGATCAAGCCCATCGCTCTGCGCTGCATCGCTCAACTGGCAAACGGGACTGGCCTCGCCCTCTCGGGAATCGGCGGCATCGCTAGCTGGCAGGATGCAGCCGAGTACATACTGGTAGGTGCCTCAACCGTGCAGGTGTGCACAGCCGTCATGCTCCAGGGTTACGGGATAGTGGAAAGGATGAAAAGGGGACTTACCGCCTACATGGACGAAAAGGGCTTCGAGGCTGTGGCGGAGATGAGCGGACAGGTCCTGCCGAAGATCAGGGCGCACGAGGAGTTAAACTTCGGTCACAAAGTGGTGGCTCGTATCGACCGCGGTCTTTGCACCAAGTGCGGGCTCTGCCACACCGCATGCATGGACGGGGGCTGGCAGGCTATAGAGATGAAGAGCAGGGAGGATTACCCTCGAGTGGTGATGGACAGCTGCGACGGCTGCTCCCTCTGCACACACGTGTGCCCGGTGCAGGGATGTATCACCATGATCCCCCTCTAGACAGCCATGCTCTTTGGGGCGCCCGAGAGGCCGTAGCCCCGTGCGCCAGATCCCGCAGCTGTGGCCCCTACTTCAGTTTCTGTTGGAACACCCACCAGGCCTCGTAGATGACCTTGAGGGCGGCGAAGGAGGTGATGTCTGCCTGATCTAGAGGGGGAGCCACCTCTACCACGTCCAACGCCTTCACGGGAAGCCTCTGGAAGATTACCCGCACCAGTTCGAGCAAATCGCGGGTGCTGAGCCCGCCTCCTTCCGGCGTGCCGGTGCCCGGGGCATAGGCTGGATCCAGGCCATCGATGTCCAGGGTGAGGTACACAGCTGGCAGATCCTTCAATCTCCCCATCACCTCTTCCGCCACCGCCTCTATCCCCCTTTGGTGACACTGGCGGGCCGTGTAGTACGGAATCTCCGGATGCGCTTTCAAGAAATCCCACTCCTCCGGGCAGACGGAACGCAGTCCGACGAAGACTAGGTGCGCGGGATCCAAGCCTGGCAGTTCTAGGGCCCGACGTCCTGCGCAGGCGTGGGACCATCTGTGTCCTTCGTAAGTGTCAAACAAGTCGGGGTGGGAGTCGACCTGAAGGACGCCGAAAGGGGTATCCACGTGACGGGCGAAGGCCCGCATCAGGGGAATGGTCACCGAATGATCGCCGCCCAAGAACAAAGCAAGGGGATGACGCAGAGGCTCCGCTGCGCGCCGTTCGACGTCCTCAAAGCAGCGAGACCAGTCCAAATCCTCAGGCACATCACCGTAGTCTCGCACGCGAAGCGTCAAAGGTTGCCCCTCCTCCGCACAAGGGGCCAGGTGGGGGGTTAACTCGCGAAGCTTTGCGGGGGCGAAAGCTGTCCCGCGCCGAAAGCAGACCGCGCCATCGAACGGCACTCCGAGGACGCCTATTTCGGCCCCAGGGTCATCGCTAGTCAAGCCACTCCATAGGTGTCGATGAGGCGGGCGAGGCGATATAGTCACTGTTTCCTCCCGTCACCTTGAGCACCCCCAGTTGGCCCTGGAAGTGCTGCGGTCATTCGATGATGCGCTACTCTTCCACTCCCTCACGGATCTCGGTTCTGCGCTGGGGCAGTTCGCCCAAGAACAAAACACGATGGAGTGCTGACTTTGGCAGAACGACTCAGAGAGGCATCTGACTCGCAAGGGGCTCATCGCTTGACGGCGCGCGATCGTAGCCCAGGACGCGAACCTCTGTGAGGTGTCGCCATGGTGTGCAGTTGGCTCGGGCCATTTCCGGCTATGCCGGAGCGTCAATGAGCCTGAAAGCGAGGGCGACCGCTGTCATGGCATTCTCGGCATACCCGTCGGCGCCAATCCGGTCGGCCCAACTCTGACTTACGGGAGCTCCGCCGACCATCACCTTGACCTGGTCGCGCAGACCTGCTTCCCTTAGCGCCTCGATGATCCTCTGCTGCTCGGACATCGTCGTGGTCAGAAGCGCCGAAGCGCCTACTATCGTCGCTCCGTTCTCCTTGGCCGCGGCAACAAACTCGGCGGCTGACTTGTCAGCGCCGATGTCGGTAACGTCAAAGCCATTAGCTGTGAGCATGACGCCAACGAGCGTCTTGCCAATCTCGTGAATATCTCCCTCTACGGTCCCGAGCACAACCCGGCCCAGCGTCTCCCGCTCCTGGTCTCCGACCAGCGCTGGTTCCAAGACAGCCAGGGCTGCCTTCATTGCGTCGCTCCCTATCACCAGATCCGGGAGAAAATACTCACCAGTCGAGAATAGCTCGCCAACGCGATTGATGCCCGGAGTAAGACCCTTATTGATGCAGGCCAGAGGATCAAGGCCCTGGTCCAGCGCCTGTTTGGCCCGTTCCTCGGCTTGCTCTGGCTCCCCGTCTATCACCGCCTGGGCGAGCTTACGATACATCTCTTCTGACATACTATCCTCCTGGTAGTCTAGTTTTCCGCAGACTCAAGCACTCAGCTTCTCTGCCGGTGCGTCCAGCAGGGCCCGCAAGTCAGCCTGGATTGCATCGTCCCGCCGTCAAGGCCGATGACCGGCCGAGATGCTCTCGACCGGTGCCCCAACCCTAGGGGCAACGCCGCTCACCGGCCACTGCTCGGGCAGACTCAATGCGTTGTCATTCGAGTACAATCCGATCACTGTACCAATCAAACAATTATACATCAATGCACTTGGCGCGACCAGTGGCATCGACGAAGGATTTGCGGACAGCCATGGCAGATCTCAAAATGGCTTTGCTATGCGCAATGGCGCTGACCCGAGCCCTTGGACAATTCGGCCGCTGGCTGTATAATCCGACTTACTTGAGCAAGGATGTCGGACAATCCGCCCATACCAGGACGCAAGACCTCCGTCGTGGCATCGAGGCCGCTGTGGCCCAAGGTTGCTGGCGCGAGAGGACTGGTATCTTACTATCGAGGTCGGTGCAGTGTCGTGCCAGTAGGGAGCCCGAAGGATGGTGGTGAGAGATATCACTTGTGAAGAGATCTCGGAAACGGTCGCCCAGCTATGCATAGAGGCCAACCTCTACTTGGGCGGTGACGTTGTAGAAGCCCTGCAGCAGGCCCGAGATGGCGAGGTCTCGCCCGTGGGACGCGAGGTCCTGGATCAGCTGCTTGAGAACGTCGACGTGGCCCGTGAAGAGGGAATGCCCCTCTGTCAAGACACCGGCCTGACCGTTGTCTTTCTGGACCTGGGGCAAGACGCCCATGTCGTCGGCGGCGATCTGTACCAGGCAGTGCAGGAAGGCGTGAGAAGAGGGTATCGGGAGGGTTACCTCCGAAAGTCGATCGTGGACAAGCCTTTCTCAACACGCATCAACACCAATGACAATACTCCAGCAGTGATCCACTGCCAGATCGTGCCGGCGGATAGGCTCAGGATCACCGTCGTACCGAAGGGTGGCGGCAGCGAGAACATGAGCGCTCTGGCCATGCTCAAACCGGCCGACGGGCTCCCGGGCGTAGTTGACTTTGTCGTGCAAACCGTCAAGAAAGCCGGAGCCAATCCATGTCCCCCAACCATCGTCGGGGTCGGCGTCGGCGGCACGCCTGAGAAGGCGATGTGGATGGCCAAGCATTCGCTGCTCAGAGAAGTGGCTCAACCCAGCTCAGACCCCGAAGTGGCCGAACTCGAACGACACATCCTGGAGCGCGTTAACAGATTAGGCATCGGGCCGCAAGGACTGGGAGGCAAGACGACGGCCCTGGCCGTCCACGTTGAGACATATCCTTGCCACATCGCCAGCCTTCCCGTGGCGGTGAATCTCCAGTGCCACAGTGCCCGGCACAAACAGGCGGTTCTATGAGGTGCTGGTGGGGTAGCCCAGAACGCACACCTGGGGCTCCCTGGCCGTTGCGCGCTTCATCATGATGAGGAAAGCAAGGTGAGAATCACTACGCCTCTCACCGATGATATTATTGAACAGCTGCACGCGGGCGACAGGGTAACCATTACGGGCACCGTATACGTGGCTCGGGACGCCGCTCACAAGCGGATGAATGATGCCCTGGACAGAGGTGATCCGCTGCCGTTCGATCCCCGGGGACAGATCATCTACTACATGGCGCCTTCTCCGGCCAAACCAGGGAAGCCCATCGGCTCAGCCGGTCCTACCACCAGCTACCGCATGGACCCTTACGCGCCTCGCCTGATGGAGCTAGGGCTCAAGGGCATGATCGGCAAGGGCAACCGGTCCTCGGAAGTGCGGAAGGCAATGCAGAAATACAAGGCCGTGTACCTTGTTGCCATCGGTGGTGCAGCTGCGCTGATCGCCAAGAGTATCAAAGATGCAGAGGTCATCGCCTACGATGACTTAGGTACTGAGGCACTCCGGCGACTGAGGGTAGAGGATTTCCCGGCAATCGTGGTCAACGACATCCACGGAGGCGATGCCTACGAGGACGGCCGAAAGAGGTATGAGCAACCGTAGAGACGGCGGCGGAGATGAGACCACCGAGAAATGAGTGCAACACTCGTGCTATGTCGTAAACATACGTTTACGACGGACGGTCTTCGCGGGCCAAGCTTGGGAGAACCGTGAGAGTCAAGCTATCAGCCAAGACCCTGAGGAATGAACTCGTTCGCAAGATCGAGGAAATCAGTGGAGAGGACCTGCTGAAGTGCTACCAGTGCGGCAAGTGCGCCGCCGGCTGTCCCGCCGCGCCCGCGATGGACATGTTGCCCAGTCAGTTGATTCGATTCCTTCAATTGGGTCTGGTAGAACAGGTGCTGGATTCGGAGACTCCCTGGCTCTGCGCCGCCTGCCAGAGCTGCTACGCCCGGTGTCCCAAAGGAGTAGACCTCACACGGATTATGGAAGCCGTGCGGGAAATCATGCTTCAAGAGAAGGGTGACTACATCGACCTCAGAACCCTATCTCCTGACGACCTGGCCGAGTTCCCGCAGCAAGCTTTCATCGCTGGCTTCCGCAAGTATACGACTTAGGACAGCAGATGAGACTCCCGTACTTCCCAGGTTGCACTCTGAATACGACGGCCAAAGGTTTCGACAATGCTCTGCGAGCCTCCGCTCGCACCCTGGGGCTTGAGCTAGTGGAGTTGTCTGAGTGGAACTGCTGCGGTGCCACTTTCCCCCTCTTGGTCGACAACGTCCTCGACCTTGCAGGTGCGGCCCGCGTACTTGTCGCTGGCCGAGAGGCGGGTGAGCGTCTCGCGGTAGCCTGCACCACCTGCTACAACGTCCTGAGACGCACCAACCATGCCCTTGTTATCGACGACGACAAGAGGGAGAAGCTCAACTTCTTCATCGAGGCGGAATACGACGGCGATCTGCAAGTGCTCGATGTACTGCAGATCTTGCGTGATGAGGTCGGATTTGACGAGATAGCACGGAAGGTGACGAACCCTCTCACAGGCTTGAGGGCGGCGGCCTATTATGGTTGCATGGTACTGAGGCCTGCCCAGGAAGTGGCGTACGACGACCCGGAGAATCCTCAGGTCTTGGACGACCTCTTGTCTGCGTTGGGGGCGGAGACAGTAGACTACCCGCACAAAGCTGAATGCTGCGGCTCATATCTGTCCATAGTGTCGGCCGAGCTCACGAACAGTATGGCCCGCACCATTCTGGTCTCGGCTCAAAAGAACGGTGCTCAACTCATGGTTACAAACTGCCCCCTCTGCCAGTTCAACCTGGACCGGCAACAGCTTGACATGGGGCGCCGTTACGCTGACTATCGGCCTCTTCCCGTT
>CAZBJW010000105.1:0-14018 GCA_964492135.1 uncultured Anaerolineales bacterium | reverse complement strand
GACTGAATAATGATGAATCAAGTTGCTAAGGTCTTGGAGACCTCCGAGGTCTGACCCGGACCGACAAACCTGCGCGCGCCCTTCTGGAACACCCCGCGTGCTCTATCCCCTCACTTATGCTATAACTCAAACTAACTCGCAGTTTCTCAAAGCGACGCTTCTGAGAGGAGACATTGACCAGACTCCCGATCTTGTGGCTTTCATCGAAGACGCCGTCGACTGAGTGTGTGGTAGTCGCCATCCCATCTGGTGGTCACTCCGCTCCGCTGATGAACGGCGTATCTAACAAGGCCGTGGAGGATGTGCAAGAGCGTGCGGCTCATGCCGGGCTCTGGGCGTCGCAAGCGAGCAGGCGAATCTACCTGGTGGATGCACTCCGTCCAGGTGCACTCTGTCATCCTTCTTGACTCTTGCCGCACTCGCGATAGGAGAGGCTCCGGCTGGCCGGCGACACCGCCCTCGTCGACAAGGAGCTAAACGAGCCGCAAATCGAGGCCACGGCTAGAGAGATCGACGCGCTGGCGTACGAATCGTATGGATCGACTCAGGATGAGATCAAGATCGTAGAGCAAGCCACGCGATGATCGCAAAGCCAAAGAGAGCTCCCCTACGCAAGGTGTGGCAGCATGAAGCCCTGGACTCTACCACGTGGCTTGAGGAGAATCTGGACGTCTTGAACGACGCACTGGACGTCAGGCCTTCTCGCGCGGAGCGTGAGCGGTTGCCGAGCGCGATTTTCTTCGTCTAAGAGGGATTTGACGAAGAAAGAATGATAGAGATTGAGGGGGTTGTCGAGGGGAACTCTTGGCTCCATGACTCGTAGACAAAAAGGGGGGACCGCCGTATAACACATCATGGACTTACGTAGAGGTCACCTTTCTAAGCCTCACCCAAACTGAGGACTTTGGTGGCTTGATGCTGCCCAAAGGGTATTCTAGCCGGAGATATCTCCACCCAAACAATAGTTAGGCCCTACACCACAAACAGTCGTAGCCAACATACATTTCACAAGGAGGATCACCGCATGAAGGCCACAGCGCCAACACTGGTCAGTTTTGCTGTCACCAGAGAATGCAACCTGAAGTGCAAACACTGCTACAGTCAGTCCATAGATTCACCTCATCCCAGGGAGTTCAACACCGCTGAAGCCAAGCGGCTGATCAGTCAAATCGCTGAGGCTGGGGCGCATCTTATCATCTTGGACGGCGGCGAACCGTTGATGCGTTCCGATATTTTTGAGCTTGTGCGTCACGCGCGGAGCGTAGGTCTGACCTCCGTGATGGGCTCAAATGGGACTCTCATCACCCCCGAGGTAGCGGTGAAGCTGGCCGACGCTGGCCTTGAGGGTATAGCCATCAGCCTGGATGGAGCCGATGCAGAAACGCATGATGCCTTCCGTGGCTTGCAGGGAGCGTGGGAGCAGACGCTGCGAGGCATCGAGAACATTCGTCAGGCAGGCGTCTCCTTTCAGATTGCACCCACTTTGCGTCGCGGATGTTGGGAGCAATGGGGAGCCATCGCCGACAAGGCGAAGGAATGGGGAGCTAAGGCCGTAGAGGTCTTCGACTATGTCCCCGCAGGACGAGGAGAGGAGAACCCCGAATTTGAGCTGACGATCGAGGAAAGACGTGCCTTTGTGCGGGAATACATCGCCCGCCAGCGGGCTGACGACGAGATGATCTACCGCTGTATCGATTTGCCCCAGATCTGGGTAGAGGTAGAGAAAACCGTGCCCGAGGACGAAGTGCTGACAAAGTTCGTCCGCAGTTGCTGCGCTGCGGGAACACGCTATTGCTGTGTACTGTACGAAGGCACAGTCTATCCATGCATGGTGCTCCAGAAAAAGGCCGGAGATGTCCGCAAGCAGAGTTTTGTGGACATCTGGCAGAATTCGGAGGTCTTCCAGATTCTGCGAGATAGAAACAGACTGGAAGGGAAGTGTGGACGCTGTGACTACCGCCATGTTTGTGGTGGGGCTCGTTGCAGAGTCTACGCCAAGACAGGCTCCCTCACTGCTGAGGACGATGCGTGCTGGTTCAGCGAGGAGGAACTGAAGCGATGAGAAGCATGCCCTGGGACAAAGATCTCTGGCAGAAACTGAAGGACGCTATCTCGTCCATGCCTCCCTTCGTGCGCCAGCGAGCACTCAGGACCATCGTTGAGGCCAGTGAAGCGTTGGCTCAGGCAAGAGGCTCGGAAGTGGTTGAAGAGGAAGATTTGGTCAAGGCGGCGAAAACAAAGACACCGGCTCTCACTCGTCAGCGAATGCTCGACGGCCTGGTTGAGATGGGGATAAACGTTGAAGCAGCAGAAGGGACCGAACCATAAAGCAGCCACCGATGAATTGCATTGTCAAGTCCTGGCACCTTTGAGTTGCAACTGCATCTTGGCCCAAGGGGATTTGGCCTAACCAGCGCTTGCAGCCGACCGTTAGACGTGAGTGGTAGGCAAGAGAGCGTGACGGAAGTTAACCAGGATACCTTGCGCGAATATCCACGATGGACAGAGGCTTTGCCACGCTCTATGGAGATTGCACTCCGTGGCGAGGATCCGGTCCACGTATGGGAACTATGGACGCTACAAGCAATTTGCGCGAAAGTACAATCAGATCATCACAGAAGTTGCGAGAGAGATGCCCCTACCGGGGATCTTGGACTTGTACGATCTGGACAAGATTCCAGGAGGCGGCAAGACGTTACCATATCAGCACAAGGAGATCTTCGAAGGAGTTCATGCGAACCTGTCTCTCCTCAAGAGTATCTTAGAGAATCGGCTTGGTGTCATTGAGGACGAGACGGTCGCGCTGCGCGATTTCTTCCAGGCGCGTCTCAGAAGCGCGGTCTGGCAAATCCGAGACAGTGAGCCTGAGGTCCAGGACACGGTTGAGCAACTGCTGATCGGTCGTGGTCTTCAAAAAGGTCAAGACTATGATCGGGAGGTCGGTCGGGTGAAGGTATCGGCAAAAGAGTCCGTGCCCGACTTCACCGTTCCACGGCTTTCGCTTGCTCTAGAGTTGAAACTCATCGAGAGCACTGCTCGTGTCCGCGAGGTTGTGGATGAGATCGGCTGCTGACACTGTGGCCTATTCAAAAGGTTATCCTAGTGTGATGTTCATCGTTTACGACTTGGGATATGTGCGCGATGAGTCCGAGTTTAGGCGCGACTTGGAGGCTCCCGGGAATGCGTCCGTCGTCATCGTAAAGCACTGAGAGGCTCTGGCGGGGTCAGAGAGCGGTTCTGGTATCATCCAGCTGGTGGGTGTTTGAGAGGGGGGTGGGGATCCGCCATCACCCAAGAATAGCCTCCTAGGGGCGGGTCTGAGACCCGCCCCTACTACACACCGTCCGACCGCGCAGCGGGCATATGTTCGCCGAGCAGAGACTCGGTGAGGACCCTTTGACCAACGACAGCAAGCCCTCGCGCCGCCGCCAAGCGGGGTTCGGATGGGGCATGGTCGTGGTGCTAACGTCGGCCCCATGCGCCGCAGCGGGCGACCAGGCGGAGAGATGTCGGCATAATCGTAACTAGGCGGATCAAGACGATAGGTAGCGACATGAGACACAGGGTCTGGGTTCTTGTAGTATTGTCTGCGGTCTCCCTCGCTGCTGGATGTGTCAGGAGAGACGAAACTGCCATGGCACCGCCAACCCATCTGCCGCGACTTGCTGATACACCGGAACCGACAGCAACGTTGGCTTCAGGAACAGTTGATTCTACGCCTGTTTGCCCGCCAGCCGGCGGAGAGGGGACGGTTTCCCCTGCTGTCTCAATCTACTCAATCACATTTGTTGTGAACGGCGTTGAGCAAGTGGTGCGTGATGGTGACACGCTTCAAGCATTACCCGGTGAGGAAATGGAAGTCAGAGAAGTTACAATCTGCACGGGGCCATTCTCGGGTAATGGTGGAGAGGCCTGCGTTGACGTCGCTCCCGTAGACCAAAGTGGTCACGAGATAATGTCTGGACATGGCGGCACACACATGGCAAGAGTGACTGCTGGCTTCGTTTCCATTCCAGGCCCGAGTAAGACTTGGACTATCGACGAAGGTTGGAAGCAGATTTCCGCTGTGCTGAACCATTGGCCGCCGCAGGATACTGGGGATCTTGAGTGTGGCAATGGGCGGTGTGAGCATGACGATTGGGCTGTCGTTGGGTTCCGCTGAAGTGATAGCGAGTAGATTCCAGTGCAGTCTGTTGTAGAGCGGAGCGTCGATTTGCTTTCTTGCCCCATGCCTGCTGGCACGCCGACTGGGAAGCCAGGCAAAGGTGGTTGCCACCGTGGCACCTCACGGCCCGCGATTCCACCCGCTAACCGGGCAGAATGCAGAACGAAATCCAGACTCAAGGCCAAATGGCCTACATTGCCATCCCCGGCGAGAGTCAGATCTACCGACGCCAGATCGACGCTACCGATCAGGCGACCGACGCGCTGGTGCATGAGTTGTATGGGTTGAGGGAGAAGTGATCGCTATCGTGGGAGGGCCGGAGCACCGAAAAACACCGAGGCTAGCCTCGTAGGGGCGGGTCTGAGACCCGCCCCTACACACCGTCCGACCGGTCGCCGCTGAGGGGCGTTCGGATGCGGCATCGTCGTTGTGCAATCGTCGGCCCCATGCGCCACAGCGGGTGATTAGGCGCCACCAGGTCCCCATGATCAGTAGTTGGGCAGCTGAAGTCACCACCGGAAACAGGGGAGGTGAGATGTGAACATACTGCACAGAACCCAAGTATCAGGGATACCAAGAGGCTTCAAGGAGCTTCGTTTCACAACTGGTGAAGTCACGCTCAACTATGTTGTCGGACCTGACGACGGTCTTCCACTGCTGCTCATTCCCGGTCAGATGGAATCCTGGCAGGGGTACTACCGATCAGGCGACCGACGCGCTGGTGCATGAGTTGTATGGGTTGAGGGAGAAGTGATCGCTATCGTGGGAGGGCCGGAGCACCGAAAAACACCGAGGCTAGCCTCGTAGGGGCGGGTCTGAGACCCGCCCCTACACACCGTCCGACCGGTCGCCGCTGAGGGGCGTTCGGATGCGGCATCGTCGTTGTGCAATCGTCGGCCCCATGCGCCACAGCGGGTGATTAGGCGCCACCAGGTCCCCATGATCAGTAGTTGGGCGGGGACACTCGCTGCTCATCGGACAAAATGGAAAGGATGACTGAGAATGATGAATCAAGTCATTAATGCCGAAACCGCTGACTCCGCCTATAAGGGCCTCTACAAACTCGGCGGCGCGGCCGCCTTGATCGTGGTAGTGTTGACCCTGAGCGAGGTCATTGGTCTCACTTTCTACCCGCAACCTAGCACGGTAAATGACTGGTTCATGCTCTTCCAAAGCAATAGGATGATTGGACTCTTGGACTTCTGGGGGTTGGAAGTTCCGATGTACGCAATGTTCACTATGGTATTCCTCGCGCTTTACGTTGTGCTCAGAAAAGCCAACGAAGGCCGTATGGCCATCGCTCTGACCTTTGCCCTCCTAGGGATTGGGATCTTCCTCGCAACGAACAATCCCTTCTCCATGCTTTCCCTCAGCAACCAGTACGCTGCTGCAACGACACACGCGCAGAGATCAACGTTCTTGGCGGCAGGGCAGGCAATGCTTGCCAACACGAACCAACGCGCCGTTGGTGGTTTCAACATGGGCCTTTTCCTGGTGTCCGTTGCGGGCCTGATAGTCTCATCGGTCATGTTGCAGAGCAATTCCTTCAGCAGGTCAACCGCCTACGTGGGAATTCTGGCAAATGCACTGTCATTAGCCGATTATCTCAGACAAGCTCTGACGCCATCGCCAACTATCGCCCTGCTCGTGATTCTTCCGAATGCCGTTTTCCTGGTAATATGGTATGTTTTAGTCGGCCGAAGGCTGTTCCAGCTAGGGCGTCTCGAGAGCAAGATGCTTCCCCAACAATCGTGATTAGAAGCGTTCGAGTGGAAGTAGCGCTGAAAGGAGACAACCATGGCATCTTCGGTACTTGTAGGGTATGCAACACGTTACAGCTCAACGCAGGAAGTTGCCGAGGCAATCGCGGCCACGCTGCGCGAATGTGAGCTTGCGGTAGACATTCAGCCCCTGCGGGAAGTGCGTGCACTCCAGGGATACAGCGCGGTCGTGCTGGGGGCGCCGCTCATGACGTCCCGTTTGCACAAGGACGCGCTCGGTTTCCTGCGGCGGCACCGTGAGGCCCTCGCGGAACGACCAGTGGCAGTCTTCGCGCTGGGCCCAGTCCATGATCCATACGACGAAGAGGAGTGGCAGGCTTCACGCGCTCAACTCGATAAACAGCTGGCAGAGTTTCCCTGGCTTACACCGGCCGCTCTTGAGCTGTTTGGCGGCAAGTTCGACCCGGCGAAGCTACCCTTCCCTCTCAATCGGCTTGCCGGCAAGGAGCCGGCGACCGACCTGCGGGACTGGACGGCGATCCGCGACTGGGCCGTGGGCTTGAAGCCAATCCTGGACGTATAGCGTACAAAAGGGTGCATATCATCCTACCTAACTTGTAGACACTGGCAGGATTCTCATTGGGAATAATATGAGAACTGACCAAACAGCACCCAAGAGCATAGACGAGTATATCGCGGGCTTCCCACCTGATGTTCAAGAGACTCTGCAAAAGATCAGGACGACGATTAGAAAGGCGGCACCGGACGCGGAAGAAACAGTCAAATACGGAATACCGACCTTCACCCTGAAAGGTAATCTGGTTCATTTCGGTGCTTACAAAGAGCATATCGGGTTCTATCCCACACCCACAGGGATCGAGAAGTTCAAGAAGGAGCTATCCGTTCACGAAACCTCAAAGGGCGCGGTACAGTTTCCGTTAGACAGGCCAATTCCTTTCGACCTGATCAGCGAGATTGTGAAGTTCAGGGTCAAGGAGAATCTGGAGAAAGCAGAAGCGAAAAAGAAGAAGAAGAAATAGCGAACATCGGCTACCCTTTCGGTGTTGTTCACGTCAGGAATCACCGCCCAACAACCGCGTGGGTGCGACCTGGGGCAGCGTATGCTGGATCTCCAAGGCCAGCCCAGGGGCCGTCCTGATAGTATCATGCCGGGAGAGCGTCCCGGCCCAAGCATCTCTGCTGAACCACAGGACGCATAGCACCGAGATGCTTCGCTTCGCTCAGCATGACAAATCGGTGCTTCTGCGAGAGTCCCTACGCCACACCGTCCGAGCGGGCGTCACCGAGCGGCGTTGACACAGAGCACGGTTTTGGTGCAATCGTCTGCCCGATGCCCCACATCGGGTGATCAGCCGGAGAGATGCCGGCCTAATCAGTAGTTAGGCGGGCTTCACAGGAGGGGGAAAATGGCGACACGCAATCTTCACCTTCGCCAGATTGTTTCCAGACTCCTGCTTGTCCTCTTGGTACTCATCCTCGTCTACGTTGGACTTGGTCTTGGATTTCACGTCGTGTGGACAAGTGAGTTAGCAGCCTGTAGGGAGGCGCGAAGGGCTCGCGGCGAGTTTGTTGAACCTCAGGTGTTTTGGGCCCCTTTGGCCCTCGCGTTTGATGTCACCTTCTGGCCAGTTTATGCTTGGGCAAATATCTATCACGACGGTACGCCGTTTGCCACGCCGTGTACCCATTAGTGGATCACAATCTTTGGGTTGTATTGAGCCCCGTAGGGGCGGGTCTGAGACCCGCCCCTACAGACTCGGCTATAGCATGGTTGTGGGGACGATCGTGGGCCTGGCGCGCCAGATGGGGTGAGTGGGCAGAACGATGAGCGCACAGACATTAGTGAGGCAGCTTGATATTGGCTGACGTTCCACTTGTCGAGCGAGGAGAAATGCCAAAGCTACAAATCAATGACGCAGAGATCTATTTCGAGGAGCATGGAGCCGGTCCTGAAACGATCGTATTTGCGCATGGGGTCCTGTTTAGCGGGCGCATGTTCGACAATCAGGTGAATGCGCTCCAAGATCGGTATCGCTGCATTACCTTCGACTTTCGAGGACAAGGTCAGAGCGAGGTCACTGAATCAGGTTACGACATCGATACCCTCAGCGAAGATGCCGCTGCTCTCATCGAAGCGCTTCAGTGTGCCCCCTGCCATTTCCTGGGCCTGTCTATGGGGGGCTTCGTCGCGCTGCGCCTGGTGATTCGCCGGCCGGCCCTACTCAAGTCCCCTATGCTCCTGGAGACCTCAGCCGACCCAGAAGCAGAAGAAAACGTACGTCGGTATCGTCTCCTCAACTTCATCGCCCGCTGGCTGGGTACGAGGGTCGTCGTCGGTCGCGTAATGCCAATCATTTTCGGAGAGAAGTTCCTGAGCGATCCTGGCCGTGCGAAGGAAAGAGAAGAATGGCGTAAGAGGCTGATCGCCAACCACCGCATTGGCATCACCCGTGCGGTCGATGGTGCGATCAGTCGCGCGGGGGTTTATGACCAGCTAGACAAGATCACGATTCCAACTCTGATCATCGTTGGCGACCAGGATGCTGTATATGAGCCAGCGAATTCGGAGCGGATGCACGCTCGCATTCGCGGCTCGAAGCTGGTGGTGGTTTCTGGCGCAGGTCACACTTCCACTGTCAAAGAACCAGCGGCTGTGAATGCAGCCCTAGAGGAGTTCCTGGGCTCTCTAGAGAACGCAGGGCAGGTCTGACTCAGGCCAGTCGGTGAATTAGGTGTGCTGCTCTATGAGTCTTATGGGTTGACGGAGGACGAGATCGCGATTGTCGAGGGGCGGGCATGAACAAGTCAGAGACCAGTAACAAACCCCGCGCCGCTTTGCGGATCGTCGCGCTGGTACTGATTGGGTCTCTCGTCATCCCCCTTGTCCTGATGAATCTGACCCCAGGACATCTCGGCTTTGCCGATACTGACGGGTGCACCTGCGTTGTCACTTATACCACGCATCCTTCTCTACCCGCCTGCGAACGATCACGCCCCATCCATTGTGATGGACTCTGGACTCAACAAGCCCTGGCCCACCTCTCTGTTCTTGATTTCAACAAGTGATGGGAACGGTTCGAAGCCGAGAGCGTGTGCTGGCCGGGCCTATGGAAAGGTGACGAAGTTGTCTCTGGCCATTCCGCTGACGAGGGGAGGACAATCATGTCGTGGGTGCCGGCTTTCAAGATAGGCTTGTGGAATGCCTGGATTCTCATCCTGTATCTCCCACTAAGCCAGGTCATGATCACACTGGTTGACAAAGCCGTCGGAACCGCTCAGATCATGAAGAAGATGGGGTATGTGCCATACGGGAAGAAGGAAAACAGGGTCTACGCGGCGACTGTGGTACCCATGGTCTTGCTCTTCCTCTACTCGATTTTCCTTCCGCTGAAGTTGGGCACGGTTTGGTTCTATGTAGGTCTAGCTGTCTATCTGGTGGGGCTGGTGATGCTTGTGACAACTATGGTTAACGTTGCTAGCACTCCCCTGGGTCAGCCCTTTGCAACAGGCACGTATCGCTACTCAAGGCATCCGGGGTATGTCTCTATGTTCATAATCTGGGTGGGGGTGAGCGTAGCCTCGGCTTCCTGGCTTTTCTTGTTGCTTTCGGTTGTAAACATGGGCCTGACAGCCTTCGAAGCGGTTGCTGAAGAACGGGCCTGCCTCGAAGTCTATGAGGACGAATACCGGCAATACCTGAATCGCACACCCAGATGGATCGGGATACCCAAACCAAAGTGAGTGCGTCTTCCGGATCGACCAGGGCCGACCAAGTCCCCCATGGTCACGAGTAATGCAGCCGCCCAGATCATCTAGAGGGCCAACCGATGTATGAGAGGCCTCTGGTCATCGCCCGAAGAGGTGACGCCGAGAAGGCACCTGAGAACACGCTACCAGCCTTCGAGAGCGCGATCTCGAAAGGCGCCGACGGTGTAGAGCTCGACGTCCACCTTTCCCTTGATGGCGAACTCGTCGTTCATCACTTCTACAATCTGGGCACCACCGACAACGGCCAAGGACTGGTGATTGAGCACACTCTCGCGGAGTTGAAAGCCCTCGACTCGGGTGCCTGGTTTGACGCGCAGTTCGCTGGCGAGCCCAAGCCGACATTGGGCGAGGTTTTCATGCTGTGCAAGGGCAGGACCAGACTCGAGGTCGACTTGAAGGGCTCGAGTGCGGAGTTCCTGCGCAAGGTGGTCAGACTAGTGGAGGAGTTCGATCTGGTGGCCGGCGTGGAGCTAACCATACCTCACTATCCACTCTTGAAAGAGACCAAGAAACTCAACCCCGAACTGCAAACCGGCACATTCTTCCATGAACCCCCCGACTGGATGCCGCTTCGTCTTGCTCAAAGGCACGTTCTCGACTGGGCAGATCTGCTGGCGCTCGCCATGGTCCACCTGGACATCGCCCTGGTCACCGCCGATTTCGTCGATCAACTGCACGGAAGTGGCTTCGCTGTGCACGGCTCGAATCTGGATTCGACAGAGGAGATCCACGGAGGTTTGAATTTGGGGATCGACTCATTCTCAACGGGCCACCTGGGCATGGCCTTGCAGCTGCGCCATGAGTTTGTCAAGTCCCGCCCTGCCTAGAGTGTACGGTCGCAGGACAACCCACCGCACTCGCCCCAGCCCGCAGGGGTCTTCTTCTTCCAACGCAGACTGGCGAAGGAACCAGTGGCGATAACGGCCTGTGACAGCAGGCCCGACCGGCCGGCACTGAGTGGCGCTCGGATGGGGCATGGTTGTCATGCAAACGTCGGCCCAATGCGCCGCATCAGGTGATCGGGCGGAGCGAGGTCTGCATAATAGGTACCTGGGCCGCTTGGCCGAGGTTATCAGAGAAGCTCTCAATGGCTAAGAAGGGCGACTGAGGTTGAAGAAGGCAGGAAGTGAAAAGGGCGTGATTGACACCCTGATCCAGTGGGCTGAGCATCAGCCTGGTGTTCGGGCCATGCTGCTGACCAGCTCCCGCGCCATTCCGAATGCACCGGCCGATGTTTTCTCCGACTACGATGTCATCTTGGCCGTTCGCGATGTCCAGCAATTCTACGAGGATCGGACTTGGCTGGAGGCTTTCGGCTCGGTGCTGGTGGTCTATCGTGATCCGCTCGAACCCTACTATGGTTTCCCCAGGTCGGCCTATGTCACCCAGTACGAGAACGGTCTCAAGATTGACTTCACTCTCTGGCCGGTCGAAATCCTGCAACCGATCTCGGCCGAGCCGCAGCTTCCAGATGAGTTTGACGCCGGTTACCGGGTCTTGCTAGACAAGGATCACCTGACCGACGGACTGAAGCCCCCAACCTATAGGGCCTACATCCCGACGCCGCCAAGCGAGATCGAGTATCGGGACACGGTTGAAGGGCTCTTTCAGGAAGCCACCTATGTGGCCAAGTATCTCTGGCGCGACGAGTTGATGGCGGCGAAACACATGCTGGATCACTCCATGAAGCAGGAACATCTGCGCCCCATGCTGGAATGGCGACTGGAGATCGACCACCATTGGTCTGTGAAGCCCGGCCTCTATGGGCGGTGGCTGAAGAAATGGTTGAGCCCCGACCTGTGGGCCGAACTGGAAAGCACCTACACCGGGGCCGGACTCGAGGCCAACTGGGAAGCGATGTTCAGGACGATTGCCCTGTTTCGCAAGGTGGCGATCGAGGTTGGGGACCGTTTGGGGTACGCCTATCCTCACAACTTGGATCAGCGCACGGTCGCATACTTGCAGAAAGTCAAGAACCTGGATGACAAAGCAGAAAGCTTCTCGTAGCACCAGAGGAATGGTCTTACAGCACCTGTCTATGTAGATTATCGAACCGACCCGACACAACCTGCGGCTGGCATCATCTCCCAGCAGCAAGCCCTTCCAGCGCCACTGAGCGCGGTTCGGATACAAACATCGTTATGGGAACAAAGGCCCGCTTGGTGCGCCACATCGGGTGACTGGGCGGAGACATGTCGGCATAACCACTAGTTGGACGGCTGCCAAGAATGCACTTGGGCTTGGCGGAAGAGATCCTAAGCGCAGGAGGCCCTGTCTACCAGGAGGACGAGGTCTATGGACCCACTCGCACACGCCTCAATTGGATTGATGGCCAGGCCGTTCGCCCCCAAGGCACCACTCTGGGCCCTGTTAGCCGCTACTCAAGTGCCTGACGCTTTATCCTTGAGCCTTATCCGCGTCGGCATCGAGCGTGGCGCCGTCACGCAACTTGACTTAGCCCACGGCCTCCAATATCTGAGCCAGCCATCAATTGTTTGGTCCCACGGGCTCCCTATGTCGCTCGTCTGGTCGGCTGTGGTCGCAGCGGTCTCTTTGCTCATGTGGCGGGATCGTTGGACGAGCATCGTCCTTGGGCTCATGGTCTTCAGTCACTGGGTGCTTGATTTTGTCGTGTATCTCAACATGCCCCTCTTCTTCGGCAGCTCGCCATCAGGCGGGCTCGGCCTGATCACGTCCGGCCCAGATCTTATCGCCGGCATAATTCTGGAGGTCGGGTTGATTGCCGGAGGGATCGGCACCTACTTGGTTACGAGGAAGAGGGCGAGAACGTCGGCGCGTGCATCATAAGTGAGCCAAAGCCGGGCCAGTCCATTTCAGGCGCCCAACACCTCGCCGCGGCGGACCGTTGGGCTTGTTCTTGTGCTCGGAGGCCGAGAATGGATGACCTATTGCGTTTGGGATAACAGGCTCTGGCGTCACCGAGCGCCGTTGGCCTGGCCCGGCTATCGCGACATACTTCGGCCTCGTGCGCCACATGGGGTGACTAGGTGGAACGAAGTCCGGATAATTCGTGGGTGGGATCTACGTTGTCTTTGAGATTTCGTCAACAAGGAGGTACCACAAGATGAAAGGGCAGACTTCTAGAGGACTCAGAATAGCCATCCTGATCTACACCATCTACTCGGTGCTCTATGGCTTGCTCCATGTGGTCAGTCCGGAGCTGGTGCGCGCCAAGGATCCGGCCATCGAGCGAGTGCTCGGAGCCGCGGTGCTAGCCTTCGCCCTTGGTGCTGCGCTAGCGTACGTGGAAAGAGCCTGGGATAGAGTCAGGATCCTGGTTCTGGTGCAAGCCGTCTGGATGATCCTGTACACCATCACCATGGCTTGGGGCATCCTGGCCGGAGGGATGACTGCTGAGGCCTGGCCACCTACCATCATAGGGGCGGTCTTCGCCGTCTTGTTGCTGATCCTCTACATACGTGAAGAGAGGATCCAGAGATAGGAACCGCGCTTACCGCGGAGAGCTTCGTAGGGGCGGGTCTGAGACCCGCCCCTACACACCGTCCGCCCGGCCGCGCAGGGGCCTTTCTTCGCCCAACACAGACTCGGAAAGGAACTTGTGGCTAGCAACCGCCTGTGGCCGTAAGCCCTTCTGGCGCCACTGAGCGGCGCTCGGATATAGTATGGTTGTGGGGACAAACGTAAGCCTGGTGGGCCGGTTGGGGTGACTGGCTGAAACGATGTCCGCATCATCAGCAGTTAGGCCGCCGCAGTGAGACACCAATGTTGACGACCCGTAGAATGATATGAGTGAATCTCGCAAGGAGACACTGTGCCGTATCGCGAAGTAACCAAGAGAGATTGGTGGAGAGTTGGTGGGTACACTTTACTAACGGTTGCGGTCATTGTCGTTACCGCGGCGATCCTGATTCCGGTGGCCTGGCCGATTGGACTTGTCGTGTGGCTCGCCATATTCCCCATTGGCAGTCTGTTTCTGTTAGTAATATGGCACGCGAACAATACTGCATATCGTTGCTCAGCGTGCGGCTACGAATTCGAGATTTCAGTGTTCACCGACTTCGCCGGCCTTCAAGTTCCGGACAAGAAGTATCTGAAATGTCCGCAGTGTGGCAAGAGGAATTGGGCGACCGTGCTCATGAAGAAGGACGAGCCTTGACGGCGCTGGGCGTCGTAAGCGAGCAGGCGAATCTACGTGCTGGATCCTTGCGTCTGGGTGCACTATGTCATACTGCTTGACTCTTGCCGCACTCGCGCTAGGAGAGGCTCCAGCTGACTGGCAACACCCTCCTCGCCGACAAGGAGCTAGACAGCGGCCTCGTAGACGGGCGGAATCACTGAACACACCGAGAGCAGGTTCGTAT
>CAZBJW010000104.1:13452-14164 GCA_964492135.1 uncultured Anaerolineales bacterium | reverse complement strand
CTGCCACAACAGGCATGTTGTATGCCCCCCTAGTATCACCGTTCCATCCCCACCCCTCCATTCCTGGTCCCACAACGGCCTCTAGGAAGCGATACGACAGATCGTAGCCGAGAACGATAGCCGTCATGACCTCGGCCCCTGAGAGATGCTCCCGCTCACTCAGCGCGAAGATTGGAGGCATCACCTCACTGGGATGGTAGCCCGTTCTGTATTCATCTTCCGTTCTGATGTAGGCGGTATCGTTGTAGTCAAGGTAGCGTACCATCGCGCCATTGGCCAGTGTGGCGTTAAGGCAAGACGTTCTCAACCCATTGCCGACAACCGTTGCTTCCTCGGGGCCATCTAGCTCTCCTATCGCTTCCCGGATAGCCCTGGTGGCGTCGGCAGCGTATCCGCCTATTGCACAACCAAGCGTGTCCAGTACGAGGCGTTTGGTTTGATGGACCACGTCAGAGGGCAGATCTTCGAACGTGAATCCCCTAGCATACCTTGCTAGCTCCCGCGCGGCCCTCATTTGACACCCCTTTCGGTGTTTGTCCCTATTCCTCCCCTATTGGGGGCCGGGGTCTTACCTGCGGCAATTCCCCGCAGCGCGGCCGTTCTGGTCTTGTCGGTAGTGTTTCGAAGGGCCGAAGCTTTCGCCGCATCCACGTGGGCCGACCGATCACAACACGACGACCCGTCCGAAGGCTCAGCGGAAGCTCTTTGCTCT
>CAZBJW010000104.1:0-13442 GCA_964492135.1 uncultured Anaerolineales bacterium | reverse complement strand
TCGACCTGGCCACCGCTTTGGCTGAAGAGCTCGGCGTTGATGTCGAGATTCTCACGGCATTCGATCCGCGCGACCACATGAGTGATTACCGATGGACGCCAACATAGACAGGAAGCTTCCTTCCAGTTCATCCAAGCCACTAAAGTTCAAAGTGTATGTAGTATTCGAATCGGTCGCCTCGATAGATCGCACGAAGGAACTCAACGGGCTTGCCTTGGGCTGAGATCGTCGTTCGCTCGACAAGCAGTAGTGCAGCGCCCTTTGTTGTTTTCAGAAGTTTGCACTCTCGACCACTTGTTGAAGTCACCGCCTGTATGACGCGGTGGCTCTCGCTGAAGGATAGGCCCTGCTTGCCGGCCAAATAGGAGAGTGAGGAATTACCTTCAACGAGCTCTCTCTCGGTGAATTCCAACTGCAGGCTGGCGGGCACATAGGCCCTGTGTAGTCCGATGGGTTCCCCATCGGACAGTCGCAGCCGTTCTATCCTGAGCGCCTCCTCGCCCTTTGCCAGCTCGAGTTGTTTGGCCACTTTGTCTGGGGGGAGGACCGTGTGTACACCAAGTACCTTCCAACCTGGCTTCGCCCCCGCAGAAAGCCCAAAGGGCCTCTGTGGTCCGTGACGCACCTTGGGCTTGGAGATGAAAGTGCCCCTACCGCGCTCCCTATGGAGAACTCCCTCGCCTACCAGTTCGTTGATTGCCTGTCGAACTGTGGTTCGGCTGAGTTCGTATCTCTCCTGCAGTTCTCTTTCGGTTGGCAGGCGCTGGCCGGGGCGCAACTCGCCATGACGGATTTGTTGCAGGAGGATTTGCTTGAGTTGGTGGTAGAAGGGGATAGCTGTGCTGCGATCGATTTGCATGACGGTCACTCCCAAAAGAGTAGCTCTGATTTCTGACTCTTCACCACGTCATGAGGAGTATCGTAGAGAGAAGATGGCAATGCCCCTTGGACTGGGTACGGCAGTCGAATCCTGGCTCCGTGGCATCGCTCTCCCTGCCCACTCTCGTTAGCCTATGATTCGGCTCCAGAGACGCAGTTGCCGAATGACCCAGATTGCCCTGCGCCGTCCTAGCATGTGAAGCCGGTTGCCATCTCGACCTACGCCACCTACAGCATCTCGGAGACCACCAAGGCTCCACAGTCCCGGGTACCCCATAGCACAGCCTAGTAGTCGGTGCCCGCCCTCAGCCGACAAGTCCAGAAGCCGGGGATTACCGAGATGAGGTCGCAAACCTGAGGTCTTGCTACTCTAGTTGCCTCCACTTCGATGGGCCCGCTCAGGATAGGAATGGCAGTTAGTTTGGCAGGAGGAGAGAAACTGACTCCTCTCTCAGAACTGCCCTCAGTCGCTACCGAGGTCATAGTATCTCCTCCATACACTCTCCCCGGCTTGCTGGATTTTCTGAAGCATCTCTGATTCATCCACGGTCATCAGGACCCAGTCCTCCATGACAACCCTTCCGTCGATGATCACCGTCTTGACGACGTTGCCGTCTCCGTAGTAGACCAGATTGGCGATAGGGTCGACGCTGGGAATCATGTCCGGTCTATTCATGTCGACAATGATGATGTCGGCCTTCTTACCAGCTTCCAGGCTCCCGATTTCCCGGTCCATGCCAAGTACTTCAGCTGCCTTGATGGTGGCTAGCTCGAGAACCTGTTGGGCTTTTGGAATGCATCCCTCATTGAGACAGCTCTGTCTAAAGGCAGCGCCGATTATCGCGCTCTCCATGCATCGCACCATATCTGGGACGCCGTCCGTTCCAAGCCCGACTTTGCATCCTGCTTCAAGAAACTTCACCATGGCCGTAGACCCTCCGCGCCTGGCGTAAACGCGGGGACAGACACAAATACTCGTGTGTGTCTCTGCTAGAATCTTGATGCTCTCATCCGCAGCATGAGTGCAGTGGGCAACCAGGGTCTCGGGCCCCAGAATACTCTCATCTCGTAGGTACTCAGTAGGAGTCTTGCCCCACATCTCGTTCACGTACGTCAATTCCTGCCGGCTCTGCGCTAGATGCGTGTTGATCCTCAACTGATACCTGTCAGCCTCGGTTCTTATACTCTTCAAGAGATCAGGAGGGCAAGTATCTGGCGCGTGGGGACCAAGGGAGCAGGTTATGCGGCCATTCGCCCGTCCATGCCAGTCGCGTACGAGTTTGAGCGCGAGATCCAGTGTCCTTTCTGCTTCCTGGCGGGAGAACACGTGGAAGCCTGCGTCTCGCGTTTTGCAGATGTCTATCCCGTATATGAATTCGCTGAGCAACCCTCTCAGCCCAAGATCTCGAACGACCGTAGCGGTGATGTCTTCTCCAAACTCTTGGTCGGCGACTGTGGTAGTGCCGAACCGCAGCGCCGATAGGCACCCACCCATCGCAAGGTAGTAGCGTTCCTTGTCAGGAACGCTTACCCTTATGGGCATCCTACGTTGGTACAGATCGCGAGAGTCAGGAGCCTCCAACCCATAACCCTTCAGTGCACTTGTTGTGGACTGAGCATGGAAATGGGTGTCAACCAAGCCAGGAACGACTAGGTCCCCGTCAGCGTTGATTGTTATCGCGGCCTGTACATCCTCGAATTCGTGAGCCTTCCCCACTTGAGCTATCTTGTTGCCGTTGACTGCGACGGCTCCGTTGCCGATTCTCCGTCTCCTAGGGTCAAGGGTAACAACAGTGCCGCCCAGGACTAGCAAGTCTATCACTCTTTCCTGCCTCCGAACTCGTTCTTTTCGCCTAGGGACGGGTCCGGCCAACTATGCAGTCACAATCCGTACCAGTCGCTCTTGTCGTAGCAGTCCGCATAGAACCAAGATCCGACCGTGGGCGTTGAACGGTATGTTAGCTACTCAAGATCTCCGCAGTTCCCCAGTTCCCGACAAAGCAAGTGGTATCGCCAGGCTGAACCATTGTGCGCCTAGCCCTCAGCATAAAGGGTATTGTAGTCTCATACGGAGCTGTAATGGTCTCCAGTTCTTCGAAAGTCATCGGACTTACTACCCTGCATATGGTTTCGCCCCTACTGAGAACCTCGTTAAGCCTATCAAGACCGACTTCCGTATGCAGAATGCCACCATGCGTTGACCTGATGAGGGCTCTCTGCTTGAGAAGCACCTGTGTCGCCGACGGCTCCGGTGCTCCTTCGAGCATTCCCAAGTGTTTCATTACGTTGAATACGCCCCTAACCGCGCTCTCCAAGTAAGTCGGAGCCAGGTCGACTTCTCCTCCTATCTCAGGCACGAGAGCAGGGATGCCACGGTCCAATGCGTATGCCGAAACAGACCCCGGAAACCCGGGGCCCAGATACATAACCTTGAGGCCATACGCGCCGGCAATCTCCCTATTACGCCGCCCAAGGCCCCCGGCAGAATCGGGCACATAGATGTAGCTAATGGCCATACCGGCGGTCCCACAATGATAGTCTAGGACGCAGTCCACTGGTGAAACAAGGTCGGCCAGCAGCTCTGCTAAACGTTCTGTCAGCTTTCTGCCTTCCACGCTCTCCGCGAGGGGTTGGGCGTTGGAGGCGAAGATCCGATTTAGGTCCAAACTGTCCGTCGGTGTGAGTCTAGTGCGCGCGTCAAACGCCACAGGATTGGCGACGGGCACAGCGATAACAGCCCCGCGAAGGGCTTGGCTATCGATCCGGGACAAGACCTCGCGGACGATCTCGATGGAAAACGTCTCCCCACCGTGTAGGACTGAGGTCAGCAGCAGTTTGGGTCCCGTCTCGTAGCCGTTTATGACGTGTATAGGGACTGCAACGGTGACTCCACTAGCCATAGTGGCGACAGGAATAGAGCCATAAGAACTCTCCCCGGGCAATGCTCTTATCCCATGTATGGTCAACTCGCCTGTCATTGCTCCCTCCCTTGTGTTACGAACTTGGTGCTAGCTCTTCGCTACATGTTACGCACGTAGAGGACGTCGCGCATCGTTTGGCAGAAAACGTGCATGTTGACAAGTCCGTGAGTTGCCTGCTCGGACCGCCCTCTACCCAGAGCCGCCTTGACCTGCCGTCCAGGGCTTGGTCTGGAAGCACATGGTCTTGCCTATGTTGACTGCAATCCATCTGATGGGACAGGGTATCCTCGCAAAGTAGGCTTCACTCGATCACACTTGGGGCTTGCATGGTCTACTGCCTCGCCGAGGCCCAGTAGAACACTGAAGGTCCACCGCAAGGGATTCGCACCCACTGTGCGCCTCGCCAAACCCTACGTCGCCCGGCCGCCCAGCGCGGAGTTTCTGCGGCAGTCACCCGTCCAGCATGCGCGAGTTCCGCACAGAGACTGTCATCCCACATCGCCATCCCGGCGTGGCCCACACAACGTTGATTGCGCCCGGAGGCTTCGCAACGCCGCGCCTCACCCACTCGCTGGCTCTGCGATTTGCATCGTAGCAACTCTCGCTTTCCATCGTATGCGGTAACGAAACTCTTGGGCGCCTCGCTCACCTCTGCCCGTGATCGGTCCGCAGCCGCATCGCAAACATCCCCAGGTCTGTCCGCTTGGAAAGCCATAGTAGCTAGATAACGCCCAACCATAGCAGCAGAACCCCTCTACGTACACTGCGGGCAAGATTGAGACTCATTACTACCCCATCGGTAGGCGCGACAATCTCGTACAAGACCTCACCAAAGTAGTCTCTGAGCTCTCCAAGGGCTTGTCCCTTGTTCACCGACTCATCAATGCTCACTGTGGGATAGAAGATACCATCTACGTCAGCCGTCAACCAATGTGAGCCTGCCAAGACCTTTGGCTCAACCGTCTGCTCGGGTTCCCCTTCCATCATCCCTAGATGCTTCAACACGTTCAGCATACCCTTGAAGTCCACATCTACTACTTCCTGCTCCCGCCTGCCGTTCCCACCCACCTCCGAGACAATCCACGGTATTCTGAGGAGGTCGCCTAGACTTTTTCGCTGTGATATCTTGCCCAGGTCCGCCCATCGGATGTAGGGAAGATCGAAAACCTGGGCAAGGGCAAAGGAAGCCTTGTCTACTTTCTGATTCCGTCCTTTGGGACAGATGACGTATGGATTTATCTGTCCGTGCAACTCTTCACCGTGCAGATCGACGAGACAGTCAGCCTTGGAAGCGACCTCATTTATCAAGGTGTGCGCTAGCGCTTCAGTATAGGAACCATCCTCCCTACCCGGAAAGGCTGTGCTCAGACCCGTCCCTGCATACTTCATCTCGACGCGATACCCAAAAATCCCCCAGTCAAGTAGAGCGTGCGCATCCGCCACGAGCACAATGAGAATCTTTCCGGTGATATCCCGAGGATCAATGCTTCGGAACAAGCGCAGCGCCGTTTCCTGGCCCACATACTCAGTGGCGTGCACTCCAGCCGTCACGCACAATGTGGGTCCCTCTTCCGCGCCCTCTATCACTCCGAGCGGGATCTCGATATCTATTCCTTCCCCAGTAGTCCTCGTCAGAATCTCCTTCTCCTTGCCTGCCATTTCTCCCTCTCCAGAGCTACGTGAATCTCGGACGACTCGCACGCCTAGGCGGCACCCAACCCAATCAGGAAGCCGCCCGCCTTGACGCCGCGAGGAATATTCATCTTCATTACCACACCGTTAGCAGGCGCGACAATCTCGTGCAAGACCTCTCCAAAGTAGTCTCTGAGCTCTCCAAGGACTTGTCCCTTGTTCACGGACTCATCAATGCTGACCGTGGGATAGAAGACGCCATCTGCCTCAGCCGTCAACCAGTGAGCACCTACCAAGACCGTTGGCTCAAGGGTCTGCTCGGGTTGCCCTTCCATCATCCCTAGATGCTTCAGCACGTTCAGCATACCCTTGAAATCCGCGTCTATCAGTTCGTCCTCCCGTCTGCCGTTCCCACCCAATTCCGAAACAATGAAGGGTATTCCGAGGAGGTGACCCAGATGAGGCTCCCGTTTGGACACCCAGATATAGGGCAGGTCGAAAACCTGGGCGAGAGCACCTGACGTCGGATCTACGCTGTCGTCGCCCATTTCAGGGCAAATAACGTGCCCCACGACCGATTCATGCAACCCTCCGCCACGGAGCTCGACCAGATAGTCAGCTTTGGAAGCGACCTCCTTCGTCAAGGCCTGGGCTAGTGCTTCAGTGTAGGAACCGTTCTCCTTACCTGGAAAGGCGGTGCTAAGATCTTGTCCATCAAGGCGAGAGCCGAGCAGGCTTAAGTCGAAGCCAGCCCGCGTATCGGCCACAAGAACTATTGTGAGCTCTCCAGCGACGTCCTGAGGGTCAACGGTTTGGAACAAACGTAGCGCCGTTTCCTGGCCCACGTACTCAGTGCCGTGCACTCCAGCCACTACGCACAATGTAGCTCCCGCCTCTGCACCCTCTATTACTCCCAGTGGAATCTCAATGTCTATACCCTGCCGGGTAGGTCTCCTCAGAATCTCCTTCTTCTTGCCTGCCATTTTTCCCTCCTAAGGCTTCAAGACTGCGCCAATGCATCATGAGGGAATCAGAATGTTACTCCGCCCCTGAGCCTGGGATCAAGGGCATCCCTCAACGCATCCCCCACGAGGTTTGTCGCGACCACTACTGTCGTGATTGCCAAGCCGGGGAATGCTATGAGCCATGCTGCTCTCTGGAGATAGACACGTCCGGTATTGGCCATGGTTCCCCATTCCGGCGTGGGGGGTTGAATACCGACCCCCAGAAAGCCCAAGGCAGCCGCGCTCAGTATGCTCCACCCGATACTGAGGCTAGTTAGCACGATCAGCGGGGCGACGGCATTTGGCAATATGTGCCTGATGACAACCTGGACCTTGCCGCACCCAATAACTCTGGCTGCCAGAACATAGTCCTTCTCGCTCTCCACCAGGGCCGTGCCGCGCGCGATCCGAGCGAAAGTCGGGATGTTAGAAATACCGACCGCGACCATCACATTCCTCAAACTCGGTCCCAATACACTCGCGATTGCCAAAGCCAAGAGTAGACCGGGAAAGGCCAACATGATGTCTATCATCATTACAACCAGGGCATCAGCATATCCTCCAAGGTAGCCCCCGATCAGACCAACCGGCGCGCCGACTAAGAGCGAGATCACAACAGCGATGACCCCCACCATTAGAGAAATCCTAGCTCCAAACACAACACGACTGAATACGTCCCTGCCCATGGCATCTGTACCCATGAGGTGCGCAAGGCTTGGCTCTGCAAGCAAATCGTCACCCGACTCAAGGGGGTCGTAGGGAGCGACAAAGTCCGCCATTATGGCGCACAGTACGAAGGACACTAGGACGAGCAACCCCGCGAACCCCCCCTTGTTCCTGGTAAACTGGCGGCCCCTTAGCGAGACCTCACTGACTCGTATGCTAAGGGCGCGTCGTGTATCTGGTGCGGTGTGAATGAGGTCCTCGTTAGCGTCATTCACCATTCAAGAGACCTGGTGATCCCGTTGATACACCTACTCATATCGAATACGGGGATCAAGAAACCCGTAGCAGATGTCAACCAGCAGGTTCACAGCAATGTAAGAAGCGGCTGCCAGCAACACCGCCCCTTGCACTACAGGGAAATCCTTCGCCTGAATCGCCTCAACCATCAGTCTACCGATTCCAGGCCGGGCGAAAACACTTTCCACTATCACGGCTCCTCCGAGCATCCATCCAACTTGGAGTCCCAGGATGGTCACCACTGGGATCATGGCGTTCTTTATCGCATGCCTCATCAAGACCATCCGTTCGGCCAAGCCCTTAGAGCGCGCAGTCGTAATGTACTCCTGGCGTAGGACCTCTAGGAGACCGGACCGGGTAAGCCGGGCTACCACTGAGGATGAGCGCACACCCATGGTCACACCTGGCAATATCAGCCCCCACCAACCGTACCCTCCCGCCACGGGAAACCATCGGTGCTCGACGGCAAAGAACCACAGCACCAAGAGCCCTATCCAGAAGAGGGGCATCGCTCCCGCGACTGTTGTCAAGACCACGGAGGCGGTGTCCAGCCATGAATTGTGTTTCACAGCAGCCAGCGTTCCTGCCGTGACACCCAATGTGGCGGCGATGGCTAGGGAAAAAACGGTTAGTTTGATGGTTTCTGGGTATACCTTCGCGATAAGCCCGAACACCTGATGGTGGCTGATCATGGACAAACCGAGGTCGCCGCGCAGCGCCTTGCCTATCCACTGCAGGTATCGAATATGGACTGGGAGGTCGAGTCCCAGTGTCTCACGGATCTTGGCGATCGTTTCCGCCGACATGGCCTCTCCCTTTATCATGTAGAGAACGGGATCCCCCGGCAGAAAATCAACCATCAGGAAGACCCCAACACTGACGAAAAGCATGACGGGGATAGCCCTGAGTATCCTGCGCAAGACATAGTTCGTCACGCTATCGCGTTCCCACGCACGACATAAGCAGCCAACTGTGCAATGACTTGCCCCATGAAGAACGGTCTCGATATGGCGGTCGGGCCAGACATGCGAGCAACGTCACCTCTGAGGAGCACGATCCCAGAATACGGCGGGTGACGGGGTTGGCAAACGATCATCACATGCCGCCAACCCCGTCGAAGCACATTGCGTCCTACTCACTCCTCGATCCAGGCGTCAAAGAAGACGGGAACGTTTCCGGCGTCGAACCTGATGCCGCGGACGCTTCGATCGGCCACCAAGACCTCGAAACCTTGAGATCCCGGCATAATCAGGTGGTTCTCAGCGATGATCTCCTGGACCTGCCAGTATATCAGTTTCCTCTCCTCAAAGGTCGGCGTCCGAGGAGCTTCGTCTAGTAGCTCGTCCAGCTCCTGTGCCACTTCTGGGCTAGCCTCGTGGAACCACGTAGCTCCCATGCCATAGTGGCCCTCCCGGGGTGCCTCCCTAGAGTGGAAGAGGGTTAGGAGGATAGAGGCGTCCCAGTGCGGCATATTGAACATCAGCATGTTGTGCTTCTTCTCCGCTGCTATTACGGGCCAGTCCGACACCGGTATAACCTGGATCTGGGCGTCGACGCCAACCTTCCTGAGCTCGGCCTGCACGACCTCGCATGCTATCCGGTAGGGCGTACCGGCCTCGCCGAAGGTGTACATGTCTAGCATGAGCGGCTCCGCGTTCTTATCCCGGATCCCATCGCCATCAGAGTCAACCCACCCGGCCTCCTCTAATATGGCCTCGGCTTCGTCTGGGTCATAGTAGATGTGATCTTCGGCTCCAGGCCAGTACTCGGGGGTCGAGCTTGTCAGCACTGTATAGAAATCGAGCCTCTCGCCACTGTACGCCGCCTCATTGATCTTGCGCCGATCGACCGCCAAGTTCAGCGCCTTGCGGACCTGGACATCGTCGGTGGGCGGCCTAACCGTGTTGAACATCCAAGAGAGTGGCATCCCCTTCTGTGGAGCCATCAACACCTGGAAGCGCGGATCATCTCTCAGCCTCTGTATGTCTGGGTACGGAGGATCGTGGATGACGGTGCACTCTCCAGCCTCTAGGCAGCCCACTCGGGCCGCCGGTTCAGGCACGAACTTGACAACGATGTTGTCCAGGTAGGCCGGACCAACGTGGACACTGTTCTGTGGCGGCCAGGAGTAGTCCGGGTTCTTTTCGTACACGAGGCGACTCTGCGGTTCCCATTCCACGAACTTGAACGGACCTGTGCCTACCGGGTGCTGGCTGCTTTCATCCATACCCCACTCGTCAACCGCCGCCGGCGAATAGATCGACCCGAGGTAATAGGAGGCCAAGTTGGGAATGAAAGCGCCATGAGGCACGGAGAACTTCACCTCAATGGTGTAATCGTCAAGAACCGCGCTCGACTCGTAGGAGCCTATGTACCGATAGGCGTTGCCGCAGCACCAGTCCGGGTCCATTATCCGATCAAAATACGCTTTCACTGCCTGAGCATCAAATGGAGTCCCATCATGGAACTCGACGCCCTCCTTCAGGTGCAATGTAACGACTAGCCCATCATCAGAGACTTCCCAGCTCTCAGCGAGGCCTGGGTATAGACTCCCCTCATTGTCTGAGGCTACTAGTGTGTCGTAAACCCAAGTTGCGACGCCATGTGTGAAGGGCCAGGTATTCGACCGAACGGGATCCAGTGATGGAGGTTCCAAGCGGATGCCGTACGTCAGAGTACCTCCCGACACGGGTTGCGGCTCGGACGCTGGCGTGGGCGTAGCGATCGCCTCGCTAGTGGGCTCTTCTGTCACCTGTTCGGTGCCTACGACGGTCTGCTCGGGGGCCGGCGCAGCACAAGCCGAGACGATTGTGATAACCATCAGAGCAAGGCCTGCAAGCCACCGCAACTTCCTGAAGTCAGACATTGTCCACTCCTTTCTCCTAGAACATTGCACTACCGACGCCAGACGTTCAGAGTCGTTTCGCAACTGTCCTCTCGGCCGTGTACCACCTCCTCTCTGTCCCATGACAACTAGCCAGCGGGCACCCTCAAGCATCGCTTTCGCTTCGCAACTGCAGCCTTTGCCCCGAGCAATCGCTGCCATTGCCTGGAGAGATCACCCAAAAGGCTCCGCGGGATTTCAGATACTACTTCGGTACGTGGACAGTCAATCCATTCTCATTAGCGACTAGTATCCCGGGAGCGCAAGCAAATTCGTCTTCGCAACGACGCTCAACAACGCACCCACTTCCGCACCTGTACACGTTACCGCGCCGTGAGCAACGCCAACGCCCTCGTTGGAGCACTCATTGTAGTACTTCAGAAGTTGACGGCCGTCAAGAGCGATCTCCCCCAAATGGGCGGTTTGGCACCCTTTTGCCGGCCTCAGATGGACAAGCAGACGGTCATCGCCCTCAATAAGACGGCCAACCACCAGAGCGCCTATCAGCGTCAGCACTGAGTGCCCGATTGCCCAGTAACAGCCCGTGCAAGACACCTAGATACCCCAAGCGGTCGGAACCACGCAACTATATGCCGACATCATGAAGTCATGACATCGTACACCCAAAAACAGTATAGCAGATATCCGGCAGTTTGTCAAGTACCTATAGGAGAGCGTGTGGAAAAAGAAGCTGTGAAGGTCTAAGGTTTCACGCGGAGGCGGTCAGAGCAGCTTTGAGGGTTGGTGAGAGCGTGGTTTGCGGCTCTGAGACCTCAACATTGGGCCTTCCTGGGCTTGTGATCTAGCCTCTCTGCTACTCGGTCTTGGCCTCTTCGTTCATCTGGCGCACTGATCCTCTGGTCTCAAGCCGTGGCTCTGGCTCGACCCTTGAAGTTCACTCCTGTCAGTAGCTTGACCATCCTCTTCAAGTTCAACGCCAGCGCGGTCAGGTATGCCTGGATGGCATAGCCGAAGAAGCCTAGGTACCGACATCGTCCTAGGCCATGGCCCTGCTTCGCTTCCCCAAACTTCCTCTCGATTTTGTACCGCTCCCGCTGCCCTCTGATATACTCAGTCTTCTGCTTTATAGCCACCCAGCTTTGTTCTTGTCCTTCTTCTGGGTACGGTAATCGTTCAAGCCAATGGCTGCGTGCACCCCTCGCACCTTCAACATGTAGTGGTTACGCGTGTCATCGTAGGCTCGATCCGCTGCCACTATCTCCACCGGCAAACCGAAAGCCAGGTCTCGCTCAGAGACTCCTGGAAACTGACGGCCATCATGGGCATTGCCGGTGACCATCATGGTCTCGGGCACAGGTGGTATTGGCATTGAAGCTTTCTCCAATAGTCATGACACGTCTCAGAATGTATGGAGGGTGGTAAACTGATGAAGCACCAAGAAGGCTCGGTGAATCTGTGGCTAGATGGGCAAATCATGCCCTCTGGAGAAGCCCAGGTACCCATAACCGACGTAGCTATCGCGGGGAGCACCGTGGTATTCGATGGGATGCGAGCATACTGGAATGCAGAACAGGAACAGTTGTGGCTTTTCCGGCCCGATGAGCACATGCGGCGTTTCCAGGATTCTATGGCCTTGTCGGGGATGGATTGCGAGTTCTCGCGAAGTGATCTCATTGATGCAGCGGTACAGCTGCTAAGAGTGAACGAGTGGAGGGAAGATGCCTATGTTCGGCGACTAGCCTTCCTGTTTGGAGGCAGCACCTTTGTAGGGGTTGCGCGGAAGCGCAAGGCTACCGTCGTCATAGAGACTGTCTTCGTCGAATCTTTCCTGGGCAGGCTTCCTGAGCTGAGTTGCTGCGTAAGCTCCTGGACTCGAATTCAGGACAATTCGATGCCCGCGAGAGTCAAATGCGGCGCCAATTACCAGAATAGCCGCCTCGCTGCCCGAGAGGCTTGGACCAACGGATACGATGGCGCGATTATGCTCACCGCTGAGGGAAAGATGGCTGAGCTGACCGGCGCCTGCCTCTTCATGGTCCGGGATGGGACGCCCATCACCTCGACTGTGACCAGTGGCATCCTGGAAAGCACCACTAGAGCGACTCTGATCCAGTTGTTTGATGAAGTCCTGGGCATCAAAGTGGTCGAGCGCGATATTGACCGGACTGAGCTATACATAGCAGAAGAGACATTCCTTTGCGGGACGGGTGCTGAGATAAGAGCTATCACATCGATTGATCGGTATCCCATAGGTGATGAAGCGATAGGACCGCTCACCAGAGAGATGAAGCGCGTCTACCACGATCTCGTACGCGCCAAGGAGCCGGCGTACGCAGGCTGGTGCTTCCCTGTTCGGTGAAGGGGTCTCACGCTCTCAAACATTGCGGCCTGCGGTGAGGTGTAGTATTTGCAGATCGGAGATTGTGGCGCTGCTGCGCAAGTGCGGTGAATGCAATGAGCGAGGTTGCATATGCAGCAGAGAAGATAGGACGACACCACACGAGACCGAGGTTTGATGCCTCAATACCACCTGTGATAAGCATCAACCCTGGTGACAGAGTAATCGTCGAGACGGACTACGGCGCTCCAGAAGTGGTGGTAACACGGCCGATTTTCGTGCGGGGAGCGCGACCAGGAGATGCTCTCGCGGTCAGCGTCGAGCGAATCGCAGTTCTTGACACACTGTGTGACTGGTTCGAGGAGAAGGACCTTCGGGGCTTCCGAAGGTTCCTGGGCAGATACGGATACTGCAAAGGTCCAGTTGTGGAGTCGATACCCGTGGAGGAGGGCCAGGTAGTACTTAGTGAGCGGTTATCAGTGCCTGTCAACCCTGTTGTTGGTACAATTGGCGCAGCACCTGATAGTGGTCCAATCCCGCCCGGTCGGAGAGACACTTACGGTGGGAATGTGGACTGCAGGATCACAGGCGAGGCTGCGACAGTCTTCCTGTCAGTGTACGTTGAAGGAGCACCCCTGAGCGTGGGGGACGTGCAAGCTGCACAGAGTGATGGGGAGGTGCTTCGTGCGCCCGAAGCTAGAGCGGCAGCGTCTCTCCCTGGCCCCTTGGCAGCTCGATGGGCGCCACGGTCATCTCCTCTGTGCAGGATTTCGTTTCCACGGGTAGATTATCCTAACTCGCCCCAAGAGCCAAGTCTTGAGCCCCTGCTGCCCAATCCGCCGCGCAGTCAGCCGTCGGCA
>CAZBJW010000103.1:0-14175 GCA_964492135.1 uncultured Anaerolineales bacterium | reverse complement strand
GCGAAGGAGGCCGAACGGTCGGCGCTGGCGTAATCACCAAGATCGTGGAGTGATGGAGGATGGGACTGGGGTGCGCAGTGGTACCTTCAGTCGGGGGGAACGAGAATGGCCAAGAAAGGCGCTAGAGTGATCATCACTCTGGCCTGTACAGAGTGCCAGGAACGAAACTATACCAGCAGCAAGAACAAGAGGAATGATCCCGGGCGCCTGGAGTTGTCCAAGTTCTGTCCTCGTTGTCGCGTGCACACCCTCCATCGAGAGACCAAGTGATCCTTTGAGAATCTGTTGACGCAGGCCAGTAGGTGGGACTCGGAGGAGAGGCCTCCAATCCCGAGGGTTGCGGGTTCAATCCCTGCTGGGCCTGCTGAACGAGGTGAGCCGCCATATCAATGGCGGTGCTTTTTGAGACGGACGGACCGGCCTCAGGGTCGGCGACGCGATATGGAGACGTAGTGATGGCCAGAGGAGCAACAAGAGCGAAGAAGGGTAACGTCGTAATCAGATTCCTCAGAGAGACGCGCTCCGAGGTGAGGAAGGTAGTATGGCCGACTCGGAAAGAGGCCCTCAATATGACGGCCATCGTTCTCGGGGTGACCATACTCATGGCTGCCGGATTGGGAATAGTTGACTGGCTGTTTACGAAGTTTTTTGCCTTTGCCTTCCGATGAGGCCAGGATGCCAGAGAACCGCACGCTATTAGAGGAAGAATCACTGGAAGAACAGGCTGTGGACGCCGAGAGCCCTGACGTCGAACTAGAACCGGCGGAGGATGAACTCGCCCTCGAGGAGCCTGAGGTGGGGGAGGCAGTAGACGAGGCCGCCCGTGACCTCGAAGAAGAGGCGACCGAAGAGGAACCGGGGCAACTGGGGGGTGCTTCGGAGCAGTTGCTTGACGAGGCAAATGTTGAGGTCGAGGAAGAAGCGGAGGAGCGGCAAGAGGGACGACATTGGTACGTGATTCACAGCTACTCCGGCTACGAGAACAAGGTGAAGAAGAACCTTGAGAGCCGCATAGAATCCATGGGTATGCAGGACTACATCTTTGACGTGGTCGTCCCTACCGAGGACGTGGTCGAGCTAAAAGAGGGTCGGCGTCGCACGGTGGAGCAGAGGATTTTCCCCGGCTACATCCTGGTGGACATGATCATGATCGACGAGTCGTGGTTTGTGGTGCGCAATACGCCGGGGGTCACTGGCTTTGTGGGATTGGGCACCGAGCCCACTCCCTTGCGTGACGAGGAAGTGAGGAACATCTTCCAGCGGATTGAGGAGGAGGCGCCCAAGGTCAAGGTCAGTTTCCGGATAGGCGATTCGGTGAGGATCATTGATGGTCCTTTCACCGATTTCCTGGGGACGGTTGATGATTTGAACCTGGAGAAAGGCAAAGTACGCCTGCTCGTCTCCTTCTTCGGGCGTGAGACGCCTGTGGAGCTAGATTTTCTGCAGGTGGAGAGCCAGTAGGAACCTGGGAGGGTGGATGGCAAAGAAAGTAGCGGCCGTGGTGAAGTTGCACATACCGGCTGGCAAGGCCAGTCCGGCACCGCCAGTGGGTACTGCGTTGGGCCAGCACGGCATCAATATCATGGCCTTCTGCAAAGAGTACAACGCTCGCACCGCCAGTCAGGCGGGGCAAATAGTACCGGTGGAGATCACCGTATATGCTGACCGGTCGTTCGCTTTTGTCACCAAGACACCGCCGGCGTCAGACCTCTTGAAGAAGGCGGCTGGCGTTGAGAAGGGTTCCATGGATCCGGCTCAGGACAAGGTGGGCACGGTGACCCGCCGCCAGGTGCGCGAGATAGCCCAGTTGAAGATGGACGACCTCAACGCCATAAGTCTAGAGGGTGCGGAGAAGATCATCGAGGGCACTGCACGGAGCATGGGCCTAGTGATTGAGGAGGACTGAGTGGCCAAGCGGGGTAAGAGATATCTAGAGGCAGTGAAACAAGTGGATAGGACCAAGTTGTACTCTCCAGAGGAGGCCATACACCTGGTCAGGAACACTTCTAGCATCAAATTCGACGCCACTGTGGAGACCCACATGCGCATGAACCTTGATCCTCGCCAAGCTGACCAGCAAGTACGGGGAGTGGTGAGCCTGCCTCATGGCACGGGCAGACAGGTCCGGATCCTGGTCTTCGCTGAGGGAGAGGCGGCCAAGATCGCTCAGCAGGCTGGGGCGGACTACGTGGCCGACGATGAGCTGGTCGACAAGATCGAAGGGGGATGGCTGGAATTCGACACCACTGTCGCGACCCCCCAGATGATGGGCAAGGTGAGCAAGCTTGGGCGCATCTTGGGACCACGGGGGATGATGCCCAGTCCTAAGACAGGGACGGTGGTACCGCCCGAGGATGTGCCCCGGGTCATAAATGAATTGCGTAAAGGTCGTGTTGAGTTCAAGCTTGACAAGACCGCGAACATCCATGTCCCTATCGGTAAAGTGAGTTTCCAATCTGAGCACTTGCTGGAGAATTTCGCGTCCCTGGTGGATGCAGTGCAGAGAGCCAGGCCTGCAGGGGCCAAGGGGCAGTACGTCCAGAAAATCGTGTTGACCTCAACCATGGGGCCGGGGGTCAAAGTGGACATTGCCGAGGCTCTCGCTTTGCGTGCAGTATAGGTACTAGGCTTCTGATCCTTCACATCTGAATCTTGACATAGCCGGAGACGGCAGGCGCGCCAGAAGGCGCTTAATCTCCTGCCCAGGCAGCGGTCGGTGCTTCGTGAGTTGTAGGGGAGGCACCTCATGACCTTCGTGCGTGGGCACGAAGGTTTTTTTGCAGCGGTGATCTGGATCAGGTTCTTTGCGGGGGCGAAAGTGAGAATGTCTTGCGTTGAAGCCTTCGATCTGCCCGATGCCTGGTTTGTTCTTCTGGGCAAGGTGCTAGACGAGGGCCGAGAGTATGTTGTGGATCAAGGGAGCTTTGTGGGGAAACCGCGTAGGGAACTGGGCTTTGTGACTTTGAAGGTCACCAACCCGGGTCAGCGCCCCCTCGTGCCCGACATGCCGCCGGGGATTGGAATCCCGCCGCCGACGACCATGGAATATGTCGAGCAGTACTACCACTCCTATTTCGTGGGATCCGAAAAGCAGCCGGACGAGGAGTATACCTACGGCAGCTATGTCCATGAGCAATTACTTCCCCTTCTGGAGAAGTACAAGCAGGGCCCCAACACAAACCAGGGGTGCATTACTATCGGCGATGCCTCCAGCATGCTCTTGGAACACCCGCCATGCTTGAGGCTCATCGACACACGAGTTCAGGACGGGAGGCTGCACTTCATAGTCTACTACCGCTCCTGGGACTTGTGGAGCGGTTTCCCGGTCAACATGGCGGCCACGCAGTTACTGAAGGAGGAGCTGGCCGCAGCTCTTGAAGTCGATGATGGGGAGATACTGGCCCTGAGCAAAGGCTTGCATTTGTGGGAGCACAGTTGGGAGTGGGCAGCGTTGAGGCTCGGGCGGGACTACACCGCGTCACAACTGAGCCTGCCTCTGTGAAAGGATGTGGTGAGATGAGGCCAAGCTGGGATGAGTACTTCATGGCTATTGCTCAGGTGGTGGCTTCGCGTTCTGTCTGCCTCAGGCACAAGATAGGAGCAGTGATCGTAAACGGTGACAAGCAGATCCTCTCCACTGGATACAACGGCCCTCCAAGGGGGATGAAGCACTGTGCAGAGCGGGGCGGATGCATTCGACAGCAAGCAGGCATCGCATCGGGCACGCGACAGGAGTATTGCTTTGGCTTGCATGCCGAGCAGAATGCCATCGTGCAGGCCGCACGAGAAGGAATTCGGCTGCTGGGGAGTGCTCTGTACTGTACTTACAAACCGTGTTCCCTATGCGCTCGTATGATAGTAAATGCGGGCATTAGGGAAGTGCATTTCACGGCTGACTACGCTGACGAGTTGACTTTGACCATCCTGACTGAGGGTGGGGTGGACTGCATCAAGTGGGATGGTCCAGTGGCTGAGACAACCATACGTGTTGAGGAGGCGAGAACAGATGGCGATATCTAGGGAGAAGAAGGAACGCGTTGTTGAAGATCTGGCCGACAAGCTGTCGCGGAGCAAGGGCCTGATCATGACCGAGTACAGGGGTCTGACCGCTGACGAGATGAACGAGCTGCGTAACAAGCTGCGCGAATCGGAAACCGGCTTTCACGTGGTAAAGAACAGCCTGGTGAAGCTGGCTATGGAGCAGGCCGGACTGCCGTGGGCGGAGTCGCTGTTCGATGGGCCCACAGCGATCGGGTTTTGTTATGAGGAAGTGCCGGGCCCTGCAAAGGTCCTGGTTGATTTCAGCGCTGATAACCAAATCCTTTCCATAAGGGGAGGGATGCTGGGCGAGGCAGTCGTAGATTCGGCCCAAATCGCAGAACTGGCTGCTCTGCCCTCTAGTGAAGTCCTTATCGCTGAGGTAGTAGCGAGAATCGCGGCGCCGCTCGTGGGTTTGGTCAACGTGTTGAGCGCCCCCCTGCAGGATCTTGTCTATGTCTTGCAGGCGCGCTCTCGGCAACTGGAGGAGGCCAAGGCTTAGTGATACCACAGCCGATTGAGTTCTAGCTGGAAAGGAGAAATCATGGCAGAGAAAGAGAAGAAGGCGGCGAAGAAGAAGGCTGAGAAGAAGGAGCCCGAGAAGAAAGCGGCTGAGAAGAAAGAGACGGAGAAGAAGGCTGCTGAGAAGAAGACTACTAGGAAAAAGGCGGCAGAGGAACAAGCTACGATGGGAACAGATCAGATCTTGGAGGCGTTGAGTTCGATGACGGTGCTGGAGCTTTCGGAGTTGGTGAAAGCTCTGGAGGAGAAGTTCGGGGTCACTGCTGCAGCGCCCATGGTGGCGGTCGGTGCAGTGCCGGGCGGCGCGCCAGCAGCAGCTGCGGCGGTGGAGGAGGAGCAGACCGAGTTCGATGTCATTCTCAAGGACTTCGGCGCTCAGAAGATCCAGGTGATCAAGGCGGTACGTGAGCTCACCGACCTTGGCCTGCGAGAGTCGAAGGAGTTGGTGGAAGGCGCGCCCAACCCCGTCAAGCATGGCGTCAGCAAGGAAGAGGCCGAACAGGCTAAGGAGAGGCTGGAAGGGGCTGGCGCTGTCGTGGAACTGCGATAGGGACTTTACCGCAACCCTCAGGACGTTGCGGCCGAGGATGATAAGGTGGCGGCCCTCCTCCGCCGGATCCAGAGATAAGACAGGGCGAGGAGGGCCGCGACGAACTCCGCGGCTTCGACCAGTTGGCTCCAGCGCAGGGTGCCGAAGTATACCGTCTCATCGGCGCGAAGGAACTCCAGAAAGAACAAGCCAGCCGAGTTCAGCACAAGGTACACCGCAGCCACCACGCCTGGTGGAAGGCGGCGGTGACCTAGTCCCCGCGCCAGACCCAGGAGGACGATGAAGATGGCCAGGTTCAGGATACTTATCATGACCTGCGTGGGGTAGCGAAAGGCCATGATGCCATAGATGTCCTTGAGGTCGTAGGCTAACATCCCCCTGGTCACCAAACCGTAGCCGCATCCGGCCAGCAGGCAACCTGTCCACCCGATGGCCTGCCCCAGAGCCAGGCCGGGGACCACGATATCTGCCAGATCCCAGAACGAAGTCTGAGTCCATAAGCTGTACCCCAGCAGACCCAACAGACCTGCCAGGAAGGCGCCTTGAAAGGCCAGGCCACCCTGCGAAGGGGAGAAGATTTCTCTCGGGTGGGCGGAGAAGTACGGCCAATAGATGGCCACGTAGGCAATTCTTCCTCCAATGACACCCGCCACCAGTGCCCACAGACCTGCATCCATTGCCGTTCTGACGTCGAACCGTCTCCACCTACTTTGGAGATACGTCGCCACTAACCCGAGCAGGATGCCCAAGCTCACCAGAGCCGCATACGAAGAGATGGAGAACCGGCCGAGTTGAAACACGGTAGGACCCATTGCCTGCCTCTATTCTCGGTGCATGTGCAAGTTGCAGATCTAGCGAGCGCGATTCTGCGCCAGGCCGTAGCTATGGCCTTGTATCACCCGCCGTCGCCTTTGTGCCAGCTCGACGTCCTGAGACTGCGTGATGGCCCGTGACGACCCAAAGCTTAGGCAGACCATCAAGCATCGTGGATTCTATGGCCTTCGCGTATGTTACCACAAACGAAGCGAGGAGGAAAGGATTTGGCGCGTGCCCCGTAGGTGAGGGCCTGCCGCAGAGTGGCGAAGACCGGAGCTCGAGGGCAGTTGGCGACTGGCTGAGTCGGGAGGACAAGGGACGGATACCCTGCGGCCAGTCTTGTGGGACCGAAATGGGTGCGAAGGATCGTGGCACCACGTAGGGAGCTCCATGGGCGATTCTCAAAGTAGCGCTGCCTGCCAAGCTCTTGATGTTCTCCCGTCATAGGCTGAAGACGTGGTTCAGCAGGCACAGGAAGTGGTCGCGACGCCCGGGCTCATCGACGAAGGGCTATTCACTTTTGCTGCGGGTTGGCGTATAATGTCTGTGTAGCGCGTCATTGACCCTGGTGCGAACTGTGGAGGGAGGCCATGCAGATCAACTGGTACGGGCATTCTTGTTTCAGGTTGCGGAGCCGGAAAGGCACAGTCATCACGGATCCCTTTGGGGATGGGATTGGTTATAGGCCGCCTCGGGTCCGGGCAGACATAGTAACGGTCAGCCATGACCATCCCAACCATGCGAATGTGAAGGCCATAAAGGGAAAGCCCAAGATCGTCAGTGGCCCCGGTGAGTATGAGATCAAGGACATCTTCATCATTGGCATTCCCATGCCTCCGAATGCCGGGAAAGGCGACAATGGAGAGCGGAACACTATCTACGTGTTCGATTTCGACGGCATCACGGTTTGTCATCTGGGAGATCTGCGGCGCGTGCCGACACAGGCGCAGGTAGAGGAGTTGAGCGACGTGGATGTGCTTCTTGTGCCTGTAGGGGGTGGTACTACGATAGGCGCTGCCAAGGCATTGGATATGATCAGCCTTTTGGAGCCAAAGATCGTGATCCCCATGCACTATCGAACCGAGGCCCTGAAAGGGGTGAAGCTGCACTCCGTGGATCCCTTCCTGAAAGAAATGGGAGCAAAAGGCATCGAACCCCAAGATATGATCAAGGTCACCAAGGGGGGATTGCCTACTGAAACTCAATTAGTGATCATGAGCTATGGAGGCTAGAACAGGGGTTGTTGGGAATGGCCGAAAAGAAGTCGATTGACCAAGTCAGGATACAAAGGGCGGTAGAGGACATTATCGCCGCCATGGGGGAGAATCCGACCCGGGAAGGGTTGGTGGAGACACCGTCGCGTATCGCCGAGATGTATGCTGAGGTCTTCTCCGGGGTGCATGAGGATCCCGGGGAGATCCTGGCCGTGGGCTTTGAAGAGGAAGAGCATGAGGAAATGGTGGTGCTCAAGGACATCCCATTCTACTCCATGTGTGAGCATCACTTCCTGCCCTTCCACGGCTTAGCTCACGTGGGCTACATCCCTGCCGGGCGGCTGGTGGGAATCAGCAAGTTGGCAAGGGTGGTGGAGGTTCTCGCTCGACGTCCTCAACTCCAGGAGCGTCTGACGGGCCAGATAGCCGACACGATCATGGACGGACTCAAGGCCCGTGGGGTGGGAGTGGTGATCGAGGCCGAGCATCTGTGCATGACCATGAGGGGCATAAGGAAGCCGGGCAGCCGGCTGGTGACATCAGCCAATCGGGGCATCTTTCGCAGCTACCCAGCCACCAGGGCCGAGTTCTTCTCCATCCTGGGCATGTCCGAGACGGGCGGCGCGTAACTCGGTATGGCCAGCAGGTTCAACGTGCGCGTCCTCAACCTGGATACCCCGGCCAAGATACGGGCGGAGATGGAAAAGATAGGTGCGTCTTCTCCCGGCATCAAAATCATGAGGCCCAAAGCTTCCTTCTGGGCCATCAAGGTGGAAGGCTTGAACTTCGCAGGAGCCAACATCCTGAAGCAAGAGATGCTATCGCGGGGGGGTGAGGCGGTCACATCGCGAGTGGTGTACTCAAGAAAGGGAGCGGACAGCGATGTGCTGTTCCTGGGCACGTCGCGCCATTATCGGGATCTTTTGAGGAAGCTGCGCATGCAGCCTTTCAAGAGCCTGGTGGCGATCGCTTCCGACATCGAACAGGCCCTCGCCTGGTACGGAGGCGAAGAGTTGCAGCCCTTGACTATCGCAGGCAGGACCTTCAACTGGGGGGAGCGAACCTACATCATGGGGGTGATCAACGTTACCCCCGATTCCTTTTCTGGTGACGGCCTGGGAGATGATGTGGAGGGGGCGCTGGCCCGAGCAGAGCGCATGATCGAGGAGGGAGCGGATATCATTGATGTGGGTGGCGAATCTACTCGACCCGGCTCCGAGCCGATCAGCGCCGGCGAGGAGTCGCGGCGCGTGTTGCCCGTTGTGGAGAGCCTCGCCAAGCGTACGGATATCGCTGTTTCCATAGATACGTACAAGTCGGAAGTGGCCGAAGAGGCATTGGCGGCTGGCGCTCATCTGGTGAATGATATCTGGGGCTTGCGTATAGACCCCGCGCTGGCGGAACTGGTGGCTCGACACCAGGTTCCGGTGGTCCTGATGCACAACCGCAGTCGGCCTAAGGACGCCGTCCAGACGCAGCGTCTAGGCGGGCGCTACCTGGGGGTGGAGTACGAGGATCTCATGGCCGATGTCATCCGTGAGTTGAGGGAGAGCATAGCCCTGGCGGTGGAAGCTGGCATCGAGAGGGAGAAGATCATCATTGACCCAGGGATCGGCTTCGGCAAGACAGTGGAGCAAAATCTGCTACTGATGAATGAGCTGTCTGAGCTGAAGGTTCTGGGGAGGCCCATCCTTCTGGGTCCTTCCCGCAAGTCTTTCATCGGCTACACCCTCGATCTAGCTCCCGAAGAACGCGTGGAAGGCACTGCCGCAGCGGTTGCCATAGGCATAGCCCGTGGAGCTGACATCGTTCGTGTTCACGATGTGAGGGAGATGGCGCGCGTTGCCCGTATGACCGACGCCATGGTCCGCGAGCACTGAATGCAGGCATAGGTTACGAGTTGAGCTTTGCGGCTCTGCGAGGACGGCGAACGGAACCAGAAACCTGTTTGCCCTATTTGTTGACAGGCGACAGGCGGGGCCGTATAATGTAATTGCCAACCATTTGCAGAACGCTGGAGATGTGACTGTGACATCAGACGATGAGGCACTGCAGGTCCTTCGCGCCGAGGGCAAGCGCATCACCCCACAACGCCAACTACTGCTAGAGGTGATTAAAGAGGGAGAGGGCCACCTGGACGCTGACGAGATCTACCGGCGGGCGCGTGAGAGGGATCCTCGAATCAGCCTGTCCACGGTGTATCGCAATCTCAATCTTCTCCAGGAACTTGGCGTGGTCAGTGCCCTTCATCTCGACCAGGAGCATCATCACTACGAGCTAAAGGATGTGAGCGAGCACTATCATCTTATCTGCTCGGAGTGTGGGGCAGTAGTCGAGTTTGACAGCGCACTGGTCGGGAAGCTGACGACGGAGGTCGGTGAAGCAGAGGACTTCCTCATCGAACGGGCTTACATCGACTTGGTGGGCCTCTGTTCCAAATGCCGGGCCCGGAAGGGCTGAATGTCAGGCCCGTCCATCCTCTTCCGAGCAGCCGTGGCTAGTCCGACAAGCCCTCGAGGAAATCGTATCGCCCCTGGCCGCAAGCAGGGCAATCGTCCTCTCGGCGTTCCAGGGAGAAAACCTCGAAAGTATTCTCCCAGACATCCACGTGGGTCAACCCCTGCCTGAGCGCTCCGTGGCCGGTGAGCAATTTCAGAGCCTCGCTACACTGGAGCGCGGCGATGATAGACACGACGGATTCGAGGATGCCCGCGGTTGCACAGGTGGCAATCGTGTCCGCTGCCGGGCTCTCGGCAAAGACGCAGCGAAGGCATGGCGTTTGATGGGGGATGATGTTCATGGTCATGCCGTAGCTGGCGACGGCGCCACCGTATATCCAGGGTACGTTGTGCTTGACACAAGAGTCGTTGATCAGATATCGGGTCTCGAAGTTGTCGCAACCGTCCAGTACCAGATCAACATCACCAATCATGTCCTCGACATTTTCCCTGCTCACCTCGGCCACTAGCGACTCCAACGTAATCTGGGAGTTGATGCTCTCCAGCCGGCGGGCAGCCGCCAGGGCTTTCGGTAATGCTTCAGCCACGGCCTGCTCGTCGAAAAGCACTTGCCGTTGGAGGTTGCTCAGTTCTACGTAGTCGCGGTCCACGAGCTTGAGGCGGCCCACGCCGGCCCGCGCCAGCGTATCGGCGATGTGCGTGCCCAATCCCCCGCAGCCGATGACGGCAACCGACGAGTTCAGCAGTTTGCGCTGTCCGGATGCGCCTATGCGAGAGAAGGCCATCTGGCGGACGTATCGGTCTAGTGGCTCAGCCATTCTCGCACCGTTGTAGATCCTCCCAGGCGTAGTTGGTGGGAGGCGACCGTCCTTGGCCTGCGAGCCGAATTATACTGTCGGCCGCACGCTGCGGCAAACCGACAGCGCAGGCGCGGCACTCCACGATATGGTATACTGCAGCAGGAGGGCCTCGCGTTGACGCAACGATTATCGATGCAGTTCGGGACGGATGTCACACGATAGAATTCTTCTGGTCGTCAACCCTACCCGTCGTGCTGACGCGCTGAAACAATTGGCTGCGCTGGAGAAAAGCCTCAAGAAGTTGGACGTCCGCTATGATGTGCGATTCACCGAGCGCAAGGGCCATGCCACGACGCTAGCCAGGCAAGGTGTGGCAGAGGGATATGAGACTGTAGTGGCCGTGGGCGGCGACGGTACCGTCAACGAAGTGGTCAATGGGGTGGTCGGCTCTCCGGCGGCGGTATTCTCTCTGCCTCTGGGTGCTGGAAACGATTTCCTGCGCAGTCTGGGCATGTGGACGCGCGAGGAGGCCTGCCGCGTTCTGGCTGAGGGCGGTGTGGAGTCGATAGATGCGGGATTGGCGGACTACGAGGACGAGGCCGGGGAACGGAGGCAGAGGTACTACGCCGTGCTGGCGGACGTAGGCCTGGGCTCGGAGGTCGTGCGCAACACGCCTCGGCGGTTCAGACACGCTATGGGGGGTGGTCTGGGGTACGTTGTCAGCATCTATCGGACAGCGATGTTGGGGCAGGGTCGCGCACGCCGCATGAAGGTATCGGTGGATGGAGAACTGCGACACGACGAAGATCTCTTGTTGCTTGAGGCTCTCAATGGGTCGTACGCCGGCGGAGGGCTGAAAGTAGCGCCCAAAGCCAGGCTGGACGACGCTCTGCTGGACGTGTTTCTGGTGCGGGACATGTCTTGGCCCAAGATCTGGGCGCTGTTTCCCAGGATCTATCGGGGCACCCACATCGAGCATGAGCGAGCCGAATACTTCCAGGCCAAGGAAGTCCGGGTTGAAGCGGAAAAGAGCACCACTGTAAGTGTCGACGGAGAGGTAATCGGTCACACACCGGCGAGGTTCAGAGTGGTTCCGGGGGCACTCAGAGTGCGGTGGCGCGAGTCCAAGTAACCGTGGAGGGGGTGCCATGCCCCTCAAGAGCGCGGTTCTCTTTCCATCAGGCCAGGGGACCCAGGTTCAGCTCTCGATACAGCTTGATCCATTGCCCTACGCTCAACTCCTGCGCACGCTGCCTCTCATCGATGCCGGAGCGATGCAGAGCCTCGACGGTCTCCTCGACTGGGAGATTCAACCCCTGTGACAGCGAGTTGCGTAGCTGCTTGCGCCGCTGCGAGAATCCCGCCCTTACGATCTGGAAGAAGGCTCCCACATCATCCACCGTGGCCGGAGTCTCCAGGTAGGGATCGATGCGCACTACAGCAGAGCGCACCCGAGGGGATGGATAGAAGGCGCTCGGAGGCGCCCTGGCGATAATCCTGGGCTCGCCGTAGAACTGGACGCTGACCGCGAGCAAGCTCATTGCCCCAGGACCTGCCACCAACCTTTCAGCCACCTCATTCTGCACGGTCACCACCATCAAGCTGGGTCTCTGCTCTGTCTCTAGGAGATGTCGCAGGATGGCCGAGGTAATGTAGTAGGGGAGGTTGGCAGCCACCTTGTATGGCGGTGAGATCAGATCGGCAGGCTCGATGCTCAATATATCCCCGTGGACTATCTCCACGTGGGGGTAGGGAGCCAGCTCCCTTTGCAGGAGGGGTATCAGCCGTTCGTCGAGTTCAAGGGCCACGACTCGCCCGGCACGCTGGGCCAGCCTTCGTGTGAGAGTGCCCAGACCGGCGCCTATTTCCAAGACGGCGTCTCGTTGATCGAGTTCGGCTGCGTCGATGATGCGTCTGAGAAGGCCTTCACTGACGATGAAGTTCTGTCCCAGCCGCTTCTTGGACTTGATGTCGAGTTCCCTGAGCACCCTCTTGACCGAAGAGGGGCGAGGCTCGCTGCCACTCAAGGCTTCACCACTCCCGTGGGTACGAAGGCAGGATCCAGCGTATACGATCGGCAGGTGGAACGGGCGTCAGCAAATAGACGTCTACCCAGCGGTAGTAACCGCGAGGCAGGTTGTCCTCGTCGAAACAGAGATCAATGTGCCTGCCTGTCACGCCCAGGTCGCCTGCCAAACCAACGCCATACGAGGGAACGTACATCCACGTTCCCAGGGGGATTACCTCGCGGTCAACGGCGATAATACCTTTGCGAGCTGGCAGGCCCATGTAGGTTCTGCCGTACCAAGGAGCATGACTTGGTGTGCCGGCGGTGGAGGCACTGTAGGCAGTGGCCAACGCTCTGAACTTACGCCAGTAAGTCTTGGTGCCCTCTGAGGTGCGCACTTGTCTGAGGACGATCTTGGTGCCATACGCGATGACCTCGGTGGTAGGCGGGCTCTCCACCCATTCCTCCTCGGTTACGCGTTCGGTCTCCGCGCCATTTTCGTACACGATGCGCACCAGGCGCCTCTTCAGGCCTGCGGCACCGGATTGATCCAGTCGTTGGTTGTCCAGGTCAAGCGCTTCATCCGGTCGCCAGACCGTTTCGAAGGGAATTGGTTCTTCCTCTAGGACAACCTGCTCCTGTACTCTGATCACCTGGATCGTCATGTTGTCGTAGACCACACTCTCCTGGTTCGGGATGGTGTAATCCTTTTCCACCAGTTCGATGGCCTCCTGCTTGAGTACGTCCGCCACAGTGTCCCCATGGCTCCGCGTCTTGATGCGGCGACTGTCAGCGAAGATGACGAGAGGCTTGGAGCGTTCGATATAGACCTGCAAGCCTGCGGAGACCTGGGCTCCCAGGCTAGGGGTCACCCCATCTCCCAGGTACAAGACCACTCCCTCGTCGAACAAAGCCTGTCCCACAGGCGAACTGGTGGTTTGCATGGTCATAGGAATTCCGCCATCGTAGACAGTAATGGGCACCGATCGGATTACCATGACCCTGACAGGGTGTTGATGCCAGAGTTGGGCAGGATGGGGGTTGCCGGGCTCGAGGTCAGCAGGCGCTTCCACGAGTAGCGGCGTGTCCAGATTGCTCGGCTCCCCTTGCAGGACAACCTGGTCGTGGCGGCTGATGGTTATCCCTGCCTCTCGGAGAAGATCGGCCACGGTACGGGTGTGGGTCCGGAGTTCCAGGGTGCGGCCATCGACCTCGAGGCTAACTGGCAGCGCCTTGCGAATGACGATGGAGTCCACTTCCTCCAGGGGCGTGTCTAGGGGAAAAAGGACGATGTCCTCTGGGTTGAGCTGGATGCCCATTTCATCCAGCAGGCCGTCCACGGTAGTCTGGTGGGTACGAGCCGTGAATGGGTGATCGTTGACGATCAAGGTTATTTCTCGTTGGGTGGAGATGTAGCCGAGGATCATGCTGTTGGCTACGATGAAGAGTGCCATGATCGAAGCCAGTCCGCCTCGCGACAGCCAGCGGCGCGGAGGGAGCACTTGCTCGGTAAGCTCCAGTCTGTGGAATTCAGTCACGAGGGCATCCGGTGACACGACTTTTGTCCCGACTGCGGCGGTATTCCTCTAGTAGCGACAAAAAGGGGGCGAGTACCTGCGCCCGTCCCCTTCTATCGTAGTGTGAAGCGGTCGTGCGACCTCTTTCGACCCTGGGCTCCCGGCTTACCGAGGCCAGTTAGCTCCAACTAGGTTCCCCTGCGGCGCCCAGAAGTGACTACTTACCGCTGCTTCCTTCCGGACCTGACGGG
>CAZBJW010000102.1:0-14296 GCA_964492135.1 uncultured Anaerolineales bacterium | reverse complement strand
ACCTCTACCACCTCGCCGACCCGTACCGAGACAGCCTCTTCACCTATCAGAAGATCGTCCCTGCCCTGAACGAGCAAACGATGTTACGGGGACAGCAACCCGGCCTGGTGGAGACAGACCTGATGAAGATTGGCCTGCTCATCTGTTGGGAAGCCTGGTTCCCAGAACTACCCAGGGCCTTGGCGATGCAGGGCGCGGACATCGTCTTCTTCCCCACTGGGGGAGTGATCTACGAATTGCACGAAGTCTGGAGAGCCATCCTGCAAGCAAGAGCGGCTGAGAACACCATTTATACCGCTTCATCCGTCAACATCTGGGGCGCCGAAGCGGGGATGAGCTACATCTTCAGCCCCGAAGGTGAGATAGCAGGGCTCACAACGGAGGGGATCAACTACGCGACGATCGATCTAGAGCGCTTGCATCGGATGCGCTCGGAGGATGAAGAGTTCACGGTGCCCAAGAAGTACGCAACCATCCCAGGCACTCTGCGCGTCCTTCCTGAACCGCTGGTTGACTTGTATTACGAGGCTGCCAAGAGGCACTTTGAGGAAGGAGAAAGCCAGGATTGAGCATTCTCATAAAGGGCTGTGCTCTGCTGGACAAGAGCAAGCCCGATGGATACGTGGTTGACTGCAATATTCTGATCGAGAGGGACAGGATCTCCAAGATTTCTTCAGCCCCCATCTCGGACAGGCATGTAGACAAGGTCATTGATGGAAGGAGCCGCTTGGCGATTCCGGGCCTGATAAACGCCCATACACACTCACCGGAGAACTTCCCCAAAGCGACCAAAGAGAAGGTGCCTCTCGAGCTGTGGCTGCTGGACCTCTATCTCCTGGGAGGCTTCTCCCCCCGAGACATCTATCTCGCCGCCATGCTCGGCGCTATGGAGATGCTGAAGACGGGCACGACCTCGGTTCTCGACCACCTGTGGATGGCTGATGGGCTCACGCCAGCAGGTCTAGATGCGGCGATGCAGGCCTATGCCGACTCCGGAATCCGCGGTGGAATAGCACCGTTGATCGAGAACGACGATCAGGTGATGCAGGCTGCAGTGGCGGCCCGACCTCAACTCCAGCCACTCCTGGGGGATGATCGGGAAACCATGGGTGAAGAGGAATACCTCGAATTGCTGGATTGGTTCTTTCGCAAGTGGCATCGTGCAGAGGAGGGCAGGCTGCTATGCTTCGCCGGCCCCTCAGGCTTCCAGTGGTGCAGCGAAAAGCTGCTCCAAGGGTCCCTCGACGTAGCGAGACGATACGGCGGCGGCTGGCACATGCACCTGGCAGAGACCAAGATACAAGCGATGGTGTGCTTTGACCTCTATGGGAAATCCGCCACGATGGCTATGAAGGAGCGCGGCCTGTTGGGACCTGAGGTTTCTCTCGCCCACTGCGTGTGGTTGGACGATGCTGACCTGGACATACTTGCCGAAACCAACAGCCGTGTCGTCCACAACCCAGCCAGCAATCTCCGGATAGGCAGCGGTTTCGCGCCCGTGATCGAGATGTTGGAACGAGGCATTGAAGTGGCTATCGGCGCGGATGGATCGGCCAGCAGCGATAATCAGGTTATGTTCGACGCCATCAAACTGGCCGGCCTCATTCACACGCTCCGGAGCACCGACCATCGGCGATGGCCTTCCTCCAGAGATGTCGTCGGTATGGCGACCGTGGGTGGTGCCGCCGTCTTGTGTATGGAGGACGACTTGGGAGAACTGAAGCCAGGGAAGCTCGCCGACATCGCGCTCCTGGATACAAATACCCTCATGTTCACGCCGTTCAACGATGCCTTTCACCATCTGGCGTACGTCGAGACCGGGCGTTCAGTGCATACAGTCGTCGTAGGTGGCAGGATAGTGGTGGAGAATGGCACACTCGTCACCGTCGATGAGCAGGACATCCGCGAAGAGGCCCGCGAGGCGTGGGCGAGGCTGGGCAGAGAGTTGCCCCGCCTCCGGAGGGAGTCTGCACCGCTGGTGCACGAGTTCGAGCAGTACCAGCAGGACATGATCAACAGAGAGTTCTACCTGAACAGATACTAGGAGTGGTGAACGGACGGAGAGGCACCGGTCGAGCTGTCCAAGAGCAGGGTGACTCCTCCCTTCAGCCTAGAAGGGGAGTCTTGTTTTCCACTGCCCTCAGGAGCGCCTCGAGGTCTGCGACAACGCTATCGCGCTAGGTTCCGAGAGGAAGGGGGGGCCAAGCGCGACAAGGAGGCATCTCGTGAATGAGCAGAAATCGGCGCAGGAGATAATTGACCAGAGTCTCAAGCATAACTTCTTCTCCTGGGCGACACAGTCCAAGGTGAAGACGTTGGCCCTGGCAGGCGGAGAGGGCTGCTATTTCTGGGATGTGGACGGCAACCGGTATCTTGATTTCATTTCCCAGTTGATGTGCACCAACGCCGGGCATCAACACCCCAAGATCGTGGCTGCCATCAAAGAACAGGCAGACCAACTCTATTTCGCTGCGCCGAAGTTCACCACCCAGGTGAGAGGGGAGCTTGCAGAACTCCTGGCCGACGTGACACCCGACAATCTCACCAAAGTGCTCTTCACCCTGGGTGGCGCGGAGGCCAACGAGAACGCTATCAAGTTCGTGCGACACTATACTGGCAAGTTCAAGATCATCGCCCGTTATCGTGCCTATCATGGGGCTACCCATGGCGCCATCACCCTGTCGGGCGACATACGCCGCACCAAGGTCGAACCGGGCATCCCTGGTGTGGTGCACGTTTTCGACCCTTATTGCTACCGTTGCAGCTTCAACAAGGAAAGAGAAACCTGCGATCTGGAATGCGTCAGCCACATCGAGGAGGTTATCCAGTACGAGGATCCGGACAGGATCGCTGCCATCTTCATGGAGGGCGTGACCGGAAGTAACGGCATCTTCGTGCCCCGGAATGACTACTGGCCAGCGGTGAGGGATCTCTGCGATAGGTACAAAATCCTTCTGGTCTCCGACGAGGTCATGAGTGGCTTCGGGAGGACCGGTGAGTGGTTTGCCGTGGACAACTGGAATGTCAAGCCAGATATCATCACCATGGCCAAAGGACTTACCGGATCGGCCCTCCCCCTGGGCGCGGTCGCCGTCTCCAGCAAAGTCGCCGAATACTTCTGGGACCGCATGCTCTGGATGGGTCTGACCTACAACGGACACCCCATGTCCTGCGCCGCCGGGTTGGCAGCAGTCCAAGTCTACGAGGAAGAGGGTCTCATCGAGAACAGCAAGAATATGGGCAAGTTGATGGAAGCCGAACTCAACAAGATACAAGACCGGCATCCCTCCGTCGGCGAGTTCCGCTGTATCGGCCTCTTCGGCGTAATTGAGTTGGTCAATGACAGAGGCACAAAGGAGCCCATCGTCGACTGGATGGCTGGCGAAACGGCCCTCATGGAGCAGCTGTATGAGGCGTTGATGGATCGAGGAGTGTACACCTTCCTCACCCGCAACTGGGTATTCATGGCTCCCCCTCTGATTATCAACGAGCAAGAGTTGAAAGAAGGCCTGGGGGCCATCGACGAGGTGTTAAGCATAGCCGACAAGGCTGTGAAGTAGGGAGCCTACGGGGGAGTTGCGATGCCCTACACGTACTCTGGCAAACTGCTGCGTGTCGATCTCGGTCAAGGTCGATGGCACGTTAAAGACATCGAAGACGCCCAGATAGAGAAGTTCCTCCTGGGTAGCGGCCTCGCGGCCAAGATATACTACGACGAGATGGACCCCGCACGAGATGCCCTTGATCCCGATGCCATCCTGATCTACATGATCGGGCTGCTGTCAGGGACTCTGATTCCAACCTCGTGTCGCGTTTGCCTTTGCGGCCGCTCGCCCCTCACCGGTATCTGGAATGAGGCCACAGCCGGGGGATATTGGGCCGCCCAGTTGCGTGCTTCCGGCTACGACGGCATCCTGCTGACCGGGCGCGCACAGGACCCCGTCTACCTGTGGATCAATGACGGTGACGTGGAAATCAAGCCGGCAAAGCGGTTGTGGGGAATGGACACCTATGACACCGCAGAGGCAATTCAGGAGCAAACCGACCGCAAGGCACAGGTGGCCTGCATCGGGCCAGCCGGAGAGAATCTGGCGAGAATCGCGGCGGTGATGGTCGGCGGCAAAGATGCGCGGACCGCTGGACGTGGAGGGATGGGCGCCCTGATGGGCTCGAAGAACCTGAAAGCTATCGCCGTTCGGGGGCGTTGGAGTCCTGACTATTGCCACAAGGAGAGTCTCCGAGACAGCGTGCGCCGCGCCAACGCCATCATCAGGGAGAACTCACTGGGCATGACCCAATTCGGGACCTCGGGGGGCATCATCACCACCGAGAAGGTGGGTGACCTGGCCATCAAGAACTGGCGCCTGGGAAGCTGGGTAGAGGGCGCGCCGAAGGTCACCGGGGAAAGGATGACCGAGACCATGCTCACCGGCAACTACCGCTGCTTCGCTTGTCCTATCGGCTGTGGCCGGGAGATAGACATCCAACAGGGACCCTACGCTGGCTTGAAGGGAGCGGGACCCGAATACGAGACCATAGTTGGCTTTGGCCCTCTCTGCCTCAACGACGATCTGGAGAGCATCGCCGCCATAAATGATCTTTGTAACCGGTACGGCTTGGACACCATCTCCACTTCGGCGACGATTGCCTTCGCCATGGAGGCCTGGGAAAAGGGTCTACTCAGCGCCGAGCACACCGGCGGGTTGGAGCTCCAGTGGGGTAATGTGGACAGCATGATGCGTCTGGTGCAGATGATGGCCCAACGAGAGGGTGTGGGGAACCTACTGGCTGACGGCACTAGAGCTGCCGCCAGCCGCATGGGCGGCAACTCGATTGAGTTCGCTGTCCAGGTCAAAGGACTTGAACTGCCATACCACGACCCGAGGGCCTTCACCAGCATGGCCCTCGGGTACGCCACCGCCAATCGAGGCGGTGACCATCTGGAATCCATGACCTACTGGCATGAGTACGGCAGGCAATGGCCAGACATGGGCTATGTAGATCCCCCCGAGATGCTCGTCAGCGAGGGTAAGGCTCGATTCGTTTACGATTTTCAGAACTTCATGGGCGTCTTCAATGGCCTGGGGCTGTGCAAATTCATCGCCAAGGGAGGAGTCGGTCCACAGCTGCTGGCGGACTGGGCGAATCTCGCTCTGGGCTGGGACTGGACGGTCGAGGATGTCCTGCTCCTCGGCGAGCGGCTCTTCAACCTCAAGCGCTTGATCAATGTACGGTGGGGCATGACTCGAAAAGATGACATGCTGCCTCCACGCATGTTGACGCATGCTCGCCCGTCGGGCAGCGCGAAGGACAATCTCCCGCATCTCGGCCAGATGCTCCATGAGTACTACGCGGTAAGAGGCTGGTCCGAGGAGGGCGTACCTACTGAAGCGAAACTGAAGGAGCTGGGTTTGTCTGCCGCCAATGGTGGTGCACCTTAAAGCACCTACCAGGTCGTTCCACAGCCATCGCCTCCCTGGGGCCACTGGCTGCATTCACGCTAGCCACAGCGACAATGAGAAGGGGTATCGGATAATGGACGTTACAGACATAAGCAGGTACATAGAAGAAGACGCCGAATACGTATGCCAGACATCACCTCCTCCGAAGCAGATGGTAGTGGAGGAAGCCCATGGCTGCATTACAAAGATGGCCGATGGCAAGGAATATCTGGACTTGATCTCAGGCATCTCCGTGAACAACGTGGGAGCCACTAACCCGGAGGTGACGGCCGCAGTCAAAGCGCAGGTGGGCAAGATGATGCACAGCATGGTCTTCGGCGTGTACGTCGTCCCCGTGCAGGTGGAAGTGGCAAAACTGCTGGCGGAGATCACGGGCCCCAAGCTCCAGCAGACTTTCTTCTGCAACAGCGGCACCGAAGCCAACGAGGGAGCTCTAAAGCTGGCCCGAAAATACACCGGCCGCAAGAAACTCATCACTATGGAGCGGGGGTTCCACGGACGCACCTTTGGGTCTCTTTCGGTCACCTGGAGAGAGGTGTACAGGAAGCCCTATGAACCCTTGTTACCTATGGTCGAATTCATTCCCTTTAGCGATATCCAGGCCGCTCAGAAGGCGATCGACGACGACACGGCAGGAGTGATCATCGAGCCGATCCAATCGGAGGGCGGTGTTCGCGTCCCGGAGGATGACTATCTGCCCGGACTGCGAGAGCTGTGCAACCAGCGAGGGGCATTGTTGATCTTCGACGAAGTGCAAACGGGATTTGGCCGCACGGGGAAGTGGTTCGGTGGAGAACACTGGGGAGTGTGGCCCGATGTGCTGGCATTGGGCAAGGCAATCGGTGGTGGTCTACCCATGGGTGCTTTCATGAGCAGTCAGGAGATCATGTCCACCTTCTACCGACCTCCCAAGTCGCACATCACCACCTTTGGTGGAAACGCCGTCATCTGCGCGGCCTCCAAAGCGGCCATCAGCTACATGATGAGAGAGAACCTTCCGGCCAAGGCCGCCGAGCGTGGCGACCAACTCACAAACGGCCTCACGGACCTCCAGAAGCGCTTCCCCATTGTCAAGGATGTGCGGGGCAAAGGCCTCTTGATCGGCCTAGAGCTGGAAGATGCTGCCATTACAGAAAGGTTTGTGCACGAGGCGCAGGAGCGAGGGGTGCTCATGGGCTGGAGCATGTACGCTGAGGCCACGGTGCGGCTTGCGCCACCCCTCGTCATTTCACGGCAGCAAGTTGACACGGGTCTCTCCATCCTTGAGGAAGCATTGGCCGCCGTCAGCTAGCCAGCACCTGCAATGAGCCGCTTGCCGACCCGCGCATCAGCCCGCGGCACCCTGAGAACACCGCGCGTGCCGGAAGTACGCGACACTGGGATCAGCCATGAAAAAACACATCAGGGAACAGGAGGTAGAGGGGGTGCGTATGCCGCCTCCTTACGCCAGAGAGATCAAGCATCTGGCCGCACCTTGGACCATGGGAACGAAGAACATGTGGATGGGCATCTCCCAACTCGAGCCCAATAGCCGCTCTAACCGGCACGCTCATCGTGAGCAGGAAGAGATTTTCTTCGTGCTTCAAGGCGAAGGCCAGATAGCCGTGGGCGACGGCGAGTTCGACGTCAGTGAGGGAAGCTGCGTCTACGTGCCCGTGGGCGAGGAGCATCAACTCATAAACGGTCGGTCCGACCAGGTATTGCGGGTGCTGTCCGTAATCTCGCCCTCTTTCACCCCGGAGGACTTCGCCAGCGTTCATTCCCCTGCGTAGGAGCAGCACGTACGGCTTGATCATTGAGCGAGTTTCAGGAAAGGAACCACCGCACATGAAGGGACAGTTTAGCGAGAGCAAGGTGTTCGACCCCATAACCATCGGGACCATGAAGGTCAGGAACCGCATTGTGGCTGGGCCCATGGTCATGAACCACGCCACCGAGGACGGCCACGTCACGCCCCGCATGGTGGACTACTATGCAGCGAAGGCCACCGGGGGCTTTGGCCTGATACACGTGGAAGCCTCGTACATCCGCCCGGACGGCAACATGTTCTCACGCATGCTAGGCATCTACAGCGACAAGCAGCTGTCGGGGCTGAACGAGATTGTGGAGGCCATTCACGCCAACGGCGCCAAGTGTACGATTCAGTTGGTCCACGGCGGGCGAGTGTCGTCCCCGCAGATCACCGGGCAGCAGCCTGTGGCGCCCTCCGACGACACGCCACCGCTGGCGGCGAAACCTCGCGGTTTGACTGTGGCAGAGATCGAGGATCTCGTAGAGTGCTACGCCGAGGCCGCTGCCAGGGCCAAGCTCGCGGGATTCGACGGAAGCATGATCCATGGCGCCCACGGGTTCCTGATTTCGCAGTTCGTATCGCCCTACTGCAACAAGCGCACGGACAAGTATGGCAAGGATCGATACCTTTTCGTCAAGCAGATCGTGAAGGCCTGTCGCGAAGCCGTGGGCGAAGATTATCCACTGTTCATCAGGATCACGGCCGACGAGTTCCTTGGAGACGAAGGGCTCACGATCAGCGAGACGACGAAGGTCTATGCCCCGCTCCTGGAGGAGTTGGGCATAGACTGCATCGATGTGTCAGCAGGGATACAGGAGAGGGTCTACTACAACATCCAGCCATTGTACACGCCGCGAGCCTACATCCTCCACCTGGCTGAGAAAGTGAAGAAGGTGGTCAACGTCCCAGTTATCGGCGTGGGTCGCATCAACGATCCCCGCCTGGTGAAGCAGGTTATTGAGACGGGCAGAGTGGACATGATCTCCCTTGCGCGTCAGAGTCTTGCCGATCCTGAGTTGCCAAGAAAGATGATGGGAGATCGCCCAGATGATGTTAGGCAATGTATCACCTGCGATCTGGGCTGCTCATACCGTCACATCGTGCAGTGGATGGCCGACTGCGCTATCAACTACGAGGTGATGCACGAAAAGGACTACCGCTACGCTATGGAACGACCTGTGACTCCCAAGAAGGTGGCTGTCGTCGGTGGGGGGGTTGCCGGCATGGAGGCGGCCAGGATAGCTACACTGCGCGGGCATGAGGTCACAGTGTACGAGAAGTCTGATCGTCTCGGTGGGATCATCCCCTTCGTAGCTGGTATGCCCAAGCTCTACATGCACGAGTTGAACAACATCGTCAAGTACCTCACTCGCCAGCTGGAGAAGCTGGGCGTCGAGGTGAAACTCAAAACCGAAGTGGACGCGGCTCTGCTATCCAGGAGTCCAGCCGACGTGGTTATCTTCGCTACCGGCTCGAAGGATTATGTGCCCGATACTCCCGGAGCCGACGGGCCCAACGTTGTCACGTTGCTTCGGTATCTACGCAAGGAAGCTGAGATAGGCGACAAGGTTATGGTGCTCGGCGGTCATGAGGGCGCCGAAGCTGCCGTGTCTCTGGCCAGACAGGGCAAGCAAGTTACTATCCTTGAGGAAGGTGATCACATCGCTGATGCCACTTTCCTCAAGTACGAGGGGAGACAGTTGCTGCTACAACGGTATCTGGATGAGGAGGGCGTTGAAGTCTCGACGAACGTTAAGGTCACCGAGATCGGTAAGAACTCTGTAACCTGCATCCTCGATGGCAAGAAAGAACAACTGGGTTTTGACACCCTTCTGCTAGCTTTGGGCAGGGTGGCCGATGATGACTTGGCAAGCGACGTGACGGATGCCCTCCCCCAGGTGTACAAGATCGGTGACTGCCTTGAGCCTCATTCCGTCAGGCACTCAATTCACTCAGCGGCGAGGGCCGCTCTGGACATCTAGTCCGCTGTAATCTTTATCTATGGGAGGACTGTCTCAAATGGCAAAGGAAGCATTAGATCTCAGGTCCAAGGCCATGGAGTACGTCGTGTTTCCTGTGGTGACACCACAGGAGGTCTCAAAGCTAGGCCCGCTGGTATTCACCAGAGGAGAGGGGATCTATGTGTGGGACGCAGAGGGCAAGCGCTACATGGATTCCATGGCCAGTGGCGTGTACGCCGTGCACGTGGGGTACGGTCGGCAGAAGATCGCGGACGCCATGCGGGATCAGGCCGCCAAACTACACTACTTCTGTCCCTACGGCTATATCAGTGAGCCTGTGATTAAGCTCGGCGAGAAACTTGCTGAACTGGCCCCCGGTGATCTGTCCGTGACGTTCTTCACGTGCGATGGCTCAGAAGCTGTGGAGTCAGCTTTCAAGATTGCCAAGCAGTGGGCGTATCACAAAGGGTATCGCCGAAAGTACAAGATCATCTCCCGGCGGAGGGCCTATCACGGCTCGACCATGGGCGCTTTGGCTGCTACCGGCACGATGTCCACCATGCGCCAGATCATGGAGCCCTTGCCACCCGGATATCGCTACGCTTCGGCGCCGTACTGCTATCGCTGCGACTTCGGTCTCACATACCCTGATTGCGACCTGCAGTGCGCCACTTCGGTCGAGCAGATCATCCAGCACGAGGGACCAGACAATGTTGCCGCCTTCATCGGCGAGATAGTGATGGCTGCGGGAGGGTGCATCGTGCCGCCACCCGAGTACTGGCCCAAGATCAGGGAGATATGCGATCAGTACGGCGTGCTTCTTATCGACGACGAGGTGGTTTGTGGTTTCGGACGGACGGGCAAGTTCTTCGGCGTTGAGCATTATGGCATCGAGCCCGACATCATGACCATGGCCAAGAGCATCACCAGTGGCTACTCCCCGTTAGGTGCTACCACGACCAGGAAAGAGATCATCGAGGACATGCCTGCGTTCTGGCACGTGCACACGTACAACAACCACCCCGTCAGCTGCACGGCCTCCCTGGTCAACATCGAGATCATAGAGGAAGAAAACCTGGTCGAGAATTCAGCAGAGATGGGCACGTATCTCCTGTCAGGTCTCCAAAGTCTGGACCATCACCCTTCGGTGGGCGACGTGCGAGGACTGGGCCTGATCACCGCCGTAGAGTTCGTCAGGGACAAGAAGACCAGGGACCGGTTCCCTGAAGGGCAGGGCTTCTGCTCGCGGGTCATGGATCTGGCGCTGGAGAAAGGCCTCATCCTGCGTCAAGTGGAGGACATCATCGAGTTCTGCCCGCCTTTGATCATCAACAAGTCGGAAATCGACGACATGCTTGAGATCACCGACCAAGCCATCGCACAGGCTGAGAAGGAGTTTGGCCTGTAGGATCTCCAGAGATAGAAATGCCAAAGCCACAGAGTCAGGAGGTTGTCAGCGGTCTCGAGCGAGCCGGTCAGAGGGGGCTGTTGCACTCCCTCGGCTTGACCCGCGATGACATCTCCAAACCGTTCATTGGGGTTGTCAACACCTGGAGCGAGATCAATCCGGGCCACGTTCATTTGCGACGTCTGGCCCATGCGGTCAAGATGGGGGTCGTCGCTGCTGGTGGCACCCCCTTTGAGATCAACACTATTGGTCTCTGCGACGGCATCGCCATGGGCCATGGCGGCATGCGGGTCATTCTGCCCAGCCGCGACCTCATCGCTGACTCCATCGAGGTGGCTACCCTAGCTAACGGCTTCGACGCCCTCGTCCTCCTGGCCTCCTGCGACAAGATTGTCCCCGCTGCGCTGATGGCAACCGCTAGGCTGGACATCCCTTCGATCATGGTCACCGGCGGGCCGATGATGCCTGGACGACACAGGGGCAGAGAGCTGGCTGTGTACGAGGCGCGCGAGGCCCTTGGTCGGTACATGAAGGGCGAGCTCAGCCAAGAGGAGTTCCTCGAGATCGAGGCCAGCGTCTGTCCGGGACCGGGCTCGTGCTCCATGATGGGTACCGCGAACAGCATGAGCTGTCTGACCGAAGCTATGGGCATGTCCCTGCCAGGTTGCGGCACCGCTCACGCCGTCAGCAGCAAGAAGGAGGCTTTGGCGAGGCAGAGCGGCGTGGACATTATGCGCCTTCTCGAACAAGAGGTGCGTCCCTCCACCATCATGACCCCCAAGGCATTGCTTAATGGTATTACCGTGGCCATGGCCATGGGATGTTCAACCAATGTCGTATTGCACATGCTGGCTCTGGCCAGTGAGCTCGGCCAAGACCTGGAATTGGAGGAATTCGACGCCATCAGCCGGCGCACGCCCTTCATCTGCGACATCAAGCCCAGCGGCACTCACAGCTTGATCGCCTTGGAGGAAGCAGGGGGAGTGCCCGCAGTGATGCACGAACTGCGCACGCTACTGCATCTGGACACTTTGACCGTAAATGGGAAGTCGCTCGGTGAGAACATATCTGCCGCTGACAACCGTGATCCACGGGTCATCCGTCAGTTGGACCGGCCTCTCAGGGAGGAAGGCGGGATAGCCGTCCTCAAGGGCGGTCTGTCGCCTCACGGCTGTGTGGTCAAACAGTCCGCTGTGGGAGAGGCTATGATGGTGCATCGAGGCCCAGCCAAGGTATTTGAAGGTGAGAAGGCAGCCATGAGTGCGCTCAGCGGCGGACAGATCCGTCCCGGGGACGTCATGGTGATTCGCTATGAAGGCGCTCGTGGCGGGCCAGGCATGCCGGAGATGTTAATGCCGACGGCAACACTGGCGGGCCTGGGCCTTGGCGAGTCCGTTTCCCTGGTCACTGATGGCAGGTTCTCTGGCGCCACCAAAGGCGCATGTGTAGGGCATGTATCGCCTGAAGCGATGGACGGAGGACCCATCGCCTTGGTGGCAGATGGTGATCTGATCGAGATAGATATCCCCCAGCGCCGTATCGACTTGCTCGTGCCTGCGGACGAGCTTGCCCGCAGGAAGGAAGGCTGGGCGCCGCCAGAGCGCCGACTTCGAGGATATCTTCGACTCTACGCGGACAACGTGGGGCCGAGTCACCAAGGCTGCTTGGTTAGACGCCAGAATCAATAGAGAGAGGGGTAGTTGCTGTGGAGTGGCCGATCGCTTATCTACACTACGTGCCGGACAGCTCCCGCTTCATCGAGATGATGCGCGGTGCCATGAAGGCCATGGACTGCGCAGGCGTCCAGCCGGGAGAAAACGTCGTCATATCTACTGACACCAACAAGCTTCGCATCGCCGAGGCACTCGCCGCAGCGGCCCACGCTGTGGAGGCCGTGCCGACGATTGTCATGATCACACCTCCAGGCGCTCATGGGGCCCAGCCACCCGGCCCCGTTGTCGGAGCCTGCGCCAGAGCTGACGTCTTCTTCTTGCCAACCACGTGGTCACAGACGCATACGGACGCCAGAATCGAGGCCATCAAGAACGGTGCCCGAGGAGCGACTATGTGTGAGGTCACAGAGGACTGTCTTTGCGCGGGGGGCATCATGGCCGACTTCGAAGCATGCGACAGAGTGGGCAGGAAACTAGGCGCGCTGCTGAGCGAGACGAAGGTGATGCGCCTCTTGACGGAGGCGGGCACCGACATCAGTGGTGAAGTCGCCGGCCGGCCTGTGCAGTACGAGACAGGGTTGTTCCGCACACCGGGGAGCTTCGCCGCCCTACCTAACAGTGAGATCAATATCTCGCCCAGAGAGGGCACAACCGAAGGGGTCGTGGTCGCTGATGTGCGCATTATGAGTGTGGGCGTGACGCGCCGCGAGCCCGTCAAGATCATCGTCGAGGGAGGCGAGGTGACGGATGTCCAAGGGGGCGCGATGGCCGATGAGTTCAAAGAACTGCTCCACAGCTTCGAGGATAAGACAGCGTACAATGCCGCCGAATTCGGTATCGGTCTGAATCCCCAAGCTCGGCAGTACAGCACGAATCTCGAGGACTTGGGCAGGCTGGGACATGGACATCTGGGCATAGGCAGCAACTATGCTATCGGTGGGAAGGTCCTTGCACCGTGCCACATTGACGCCATCATCAAGGACATCACCGTGAAATTCGACGGCAAAGTAGTCTGGGACAAGGGGCAATTGCTGCCCTAGGGGGCATAATGTCGGACTTCGACATCATAGTTATCGGCGGTGGACACAACGGTCTTGTTTGCGCTGCCTACCTGTCTAAGGCGGGAGAGAACGTACTGGTTCTGGAGAAGCAGAGGGTCTTAGGTGGTTTCATTACCACCGAGGAGGCCATACCCGGGGCCCCGGGGTTCAAGCTCGACATAGGAGCGGTCGAACACGGTGCCATGCTCGATACCCCCATCATCGAGGACCTGGGGCTGAAGATGTTCGGCCTGGAGTATATTCGTCGCGAGCAGATGTACTTCTTCCCTTTCCTCGACGGTGTGGCTATTCCCATCTACAAGAGTGTGGACAGGACCAGCGAAGCTATTGCCGAGTTCTTCCCCGGAGATGCAGAGGCCTACAAGTCCTTCGTCGAGTTCTCTGGAGCCCTCCTCTCTCTCCTGGGCTCGGTCAGTTATGGCCCTCCCCCATCCTTCGGAGAATTGGCGGAGGCTATGACCGGCATTGTCGGCATAGATGCCAATCGACTCATCAGAGTGCTGCTCAGTAGCCCCCGGGCGGTGCTTGACGGATGGTTTGAGTCCGACTATGTCAAATCGGCCCTCGCCTACTACGGCTCCATCAGCCAGACCGCTCCCTCGACCCTCGGTTCCGGCTACGCACCCTGCCTGATAGCAGGATCCCACGCCTCGGGAGCGGCCCGACCCAAAGGCGGCGCCGGCATGCTTATCGAGTCCCTCATCCGTGCCATTGAGCATCACCGAGGAGAAGTGCGGGCCAGCGCCAAAGTGGTGAAGATCATAGTGGAAAACGGCGAGGCAGAAGGAGTGGAACTCCGCGGCGGAGAACGCATCACTGCCCGTCACGGAGTCGTGTCCTCCATTGACGCCAAGCGTGTCTTCCTCAACCACCTTCATCGGCACGTACAGCGCCCCGACCAGATACGCCAGATCAAGAACATCACCGTGGCAGGGACGA
>CAZBJW010000101.1:6369-14455 GCA_964492135.1 uncultured Anaerolineales bacterium | reverse complement strand
GCCCTGGAGTTGGGTCGCGCCGTCCTGGCAGATCAGCCCCCTCCACGCGCCATTATCAGCGGCACGTATGAGGAAAACCTGTCTTTGGACTACCTGACCCACGTCTGGGGAGAGCGGCCGGACTTGAGGGTGGTGATCACCGACGACTTTGTGGAACTGTGGGAGGCACGCGAGGAGAATCTCTATCTAACGCGGGACTCAGCTTCTTTCGTCTTGCCGGAGTTGGCCGGGCAGCCTCATCTGTCGTCCCAGGGGCTGCGGTTGATAGCGGTCAGACAGACGCCCAATGAGGAAGTGCCACCTGTGGACGTTACGCTTGAAGCGGCTCTGGGGGAGAGCTTGGCCCTGGTGGGGTACGACCATCTGCCTTCGGATGCGGGATTGCACCTGGCTCTCTACTGGCGGGCCACCGATGTGATGGAGACGGACTATTCCGTGTCCGTGCGTGCTAGCAGGGGCCGCGAACTGCTCTTCCACAAGAACCAGCTAGTTCAACAGGATCATGCCCACCCAGTTTGGGGCTACTATGGCACGTCCAGCTGGGTGGAGGGCGAGGTGGTGCGGGACGACTACCTGGTGCCCATCCCCCAGGGTCTGGCCTACGATGGCGTCACGATTGTCGTCTACACGGTAACTGAAGAGGGGTTCCAGGATCTGGGCACCGTCTGGTTTCCACTCCCGACGGGCGGTGCGAACTCAAGTGAAATGATGATTGTGTCCGTCGCCGGGACAAGAGCCAAGCAGTGGTGTTCTGGTTTCCTCCCCCTTGATGCGGGAGGATTGAGGCGGGGGTGAAAGCGAGTTCTCGTCTCTTATCACCCTCCCGTAACTACCCATCGAGGGAGACGGACTTGGAGAAGCGCTTCAGGCGGCCGGTAGCGCTGGCCGCTGCTGTCGCTGCGGGCAAACTGTACTGTGCCGATGTTCAGCAGGCTTGACCCGTCTCTCGGATCCCGGCGCGTTGGAGTCGACGATGCCCATGAGTTTCTCTAAATTGTCCAAGCTCGATCTGAACTACATCTGGGTGTTGCTTCTGTGCGTGCCCGCTGTGGCACCTTTGTTTCAGGGCGGTTTTCTGGATTCCCACGATGGGCTCTTTCACCTGTACCGCCTGGCGGCCGTGGACAGAGCCTTCAAGGCCGGCCTCTTCTATCCTCGCTGGTTTCCGGAGTTCGCCTTTGGCTATGGACAGCCGGTGCTGAATTACTATAGCCCTCTGACGTACTTCGTAGCACAGGGGATCCACATGCTGGGGCCGGGACATATCCTGTCCATGAAACTGACCTTCGCGCTGGGCATGGTAGGGTCGGCGTTGGCCCTGTATCTCTGCGCCAAGGAGATTGTGGGGCGTTATCCAGCCCTCGTGGCGACGGCGGTCTACACCTACTTTCCCTACCATCTGGCGGATACCTATCTCCGCGGCGCCCTGGCTGAGGCCTTGGCCTTCGTTTTCATGCCCTTGTCTCTGTGGGCCATGCACAGGATCTTTACTAAAGGGAGGGCGCTGGACGTTATCCTGCTGGCCCTGAGCTACGCCGGGCTGATAGTGACGCACAACCTTACCGCCCTCATCTTCACGCCTGTGCTGCTAGGTTATATGTTGCTGTTGTGGAGCCTGACTCGCCGTGGGAGAGCCACCCTCTGGGCCTTGCTGTCTTTGGGTATCGCGGTAGGCCTGGGCGCCTTCTACTGGCTGCCGGTCGTCGTGGAAACTCCGTACGTGGGCCTGGCGGCCAACCTGGGGTCGCCTGGCTATGTGCGGCACCTGGCACCGTTCCCTGACTTCGTCTCGCTGTCCCCTGTGTTCAGGTACCTGCCCGATCTAGGGGGAGGATATGATAACCCCTTCTATCCTTTGGGTCTGATCTATGCTGTGGTGATAGTGGCTTCCGCGGCTGTCTTGGTCTGGCTGCTTCGCACACGCGGGGCCGAAGGGTCCCGGCAGATTGAGCGAGAGCTGACCGCAGCCGTCTGGCACCAGGCCCTATTCTTGGCGGTCACGCTGGCGTCCATCTTCATGATGCTCACCTGTTCCCTGCCTCTGTGGAGGCTGACTCAGCCCGTGCTCGCCTCGCTACAATATCCCTGGCGGTTCATGAGTCTCGCCTCGGTGGGTCTGGCGATGCTCACCGGCTTCGTCTTCTTCCCCGCGGAATGGGGTGCAGCCGCATTCACCAGACGGCCCATGCTCTGGCACACCCTGGGCGTAGGGCTGATACTGGCGCTCATGATCTACGCCTTGGTCGACCTGCCGGCCAGCCCCTTGCCGCTGGAGGAGGAACAGGTCACGGTGAAGAGGATGTGGGGGGAGGACCTCGCTGCTCGGCAGATCGGCGCCACGTGGACGGCGGAGTACGTTCCCATCTGGGTACAGGCGGACCGTTCAGTAGTGGGACTTCCCCCGCCAGACTTGATGCCCTTCAATCCTCAAGACCTGTCTCCGGGGGAGATTCCTCGCGTGACACTGGGGGAGGAAGGCCTGCTGTCGATGCAGATGCGAGTGGAGAGCGAGCGGCGCTTCCCCTTGCGACTTCACGCCTTTTACTTCGAGGGGTGGAAGGCGCACGTAGACGGTGAGGAATTGCCAGTGTACCCCTCCGGCGACCTGGGACTCGTCACAGTCGATGTCCCTGCGGGAGAGCATCTGGTGGTCGTCCGCTTCGAAGACACCGCGCCCCGGCTGCTGGGGAACTTCATCTCGCTGCTGACGGCCCTGGGCTTGGCCGCCTTCTCCATCTTCAACTGGCGCAGGAAGGCGATCATCGCCCTGGCTGTGGCTGCGATCCTCGTGGGACCGCTGGTGGCATGGCACGTACGGCCCTTCACGTTCAGCACCACGCCTGAGCAGAAGGAGGCGAACTTAGAGGATCAGGCCATGCTCCTGGGATACAGCCTGGACGGAGACAGCTATCGTCCCGGCGATACGATGCACGTCACGCTGTACTGGCTCGCTCTGCAGGAAATGAGTGAGAACTACAAGGTCTTCGTCCATTTCATGGATGAGGACTCGACTACCATGTGGGCGCAGCACGACGGCGATCCTGTAGAGGGCTTCACGCCCACTACCCGTTGGATGGCTGGGGAGATCGTGGTCGACCACCACGCCTTGTACATCCCGCCCGAGGCGCCTCCAGCCACGTACAAGCTGTTCACGGGCATGTACGAGTTCGACACGATGCGGAATCTGACCATCCTGACCCCGCAAGCCTCCTCGCCCAACAACAGGATCCTCCTGCAGCACGTGGACGTCGTGTCCCCATGACCGAGAACCAGGCCTTGACTCTAGGGGACGGGATCAGGATGACGCTCAGAGCGAACTTAGCCTTAGTAGTCATCCTGATTGTCTACGTCATCCTTGCCGCAGCCTACAGCGTCATCGTGCCGCTGGGTGAGGCTCCCGACGAGGTGCCTCACTTCACTTACATCCGCTACATCGCCCGGCACCGGAGCCTGCCTGTAGGCGCCCAGGAGCACGAGGGCTTCCAGCCACCGCTGTACTACTTCATCGGGGCAGTGGCCACTTTCTGGGCAAATACCGAGGACTACGCCATCAGGGCCAACGGTGACTACTCCTTCACGGAAGACACACCGCCGTTCAACCTTCTCCTTCACACTACGGCAGAGTGCTTTCCGTATCGTGGGTGGGCCCTGGCCTGGCACCTGATCCGTTCGCTCTCAGTGGCAATGGGCGCCACAACGGTCTGGGCCACCTACCGCATCGCGAAAGAGACCTTTCCGGCCGACAAATACACCGCTGTGGGAGCCGCAGCCTTCAACGCCTTCTTGCCCCAGTTCCTCTTCATCAGTGGGGTCATCAACAACGACAACCTGGCCACGGCGCTCTCTGCCCTGGCCCTCTTGGTGGTGGTGAAGATACTCAAGGGCTCTCGTGGGCACCGGTACTTCATTCTCCTGGGCGCGCTGGTCGGGCTCGGCGTCCTGGCCAAGGCCAGCCTGCTCAACTTCTTCGTGATCGTGTGTGTGGTGATCGGTGTCGTGCTCTGGCAGGAACGTGAGCGGGAACACATCGCGGCCCTCGTGCGCCGTGGAGTGATCCGGCTAGTGCTGGTCGTCGTTCCGTTCATGGTTATCTCCGGCTGGTGGTTTGTCCGCAACCAGGTACTGTACGGCGATCCGCTGGGGTGGGGCCTGGTGCTGGCGGCCAATGCCTTGCGCGAGGCGCCTCTCAGCCTTGCCGACATCCAGTGGCTGGCTTGGGGGCTGTACCGATCCTTTTGGCTGCGGTGGATAGGAATCGAGCTGGAGTTGCCCTTCTACGCAGCGCTGGCCATCCCCTGTGTCGTAGCGTTGGTGGGGCTGATGACCCTCTTCCGGAGGAGGGAGAGGATCCCACCTCCCGCCCCCCTCATCCTCTCTGTCCTGGGCTTCTATTTCCTCATGGTTGCGGGTTCGCTGATGCCCTGGACGGCGACGGTGCTGGGCACCGACCAGGCGCGGCTTCTCTATCCGGCCCTTTCGGCGATCGCCATCTTCATGTTCCTGGGCTGGGCACAACTCGTCCCGCGCAGATGGGGCGACTACCTGGCCTGGGGGGTGGCAGGCGGCATGCTGGCCTTCGCCATCGTTGCCCCACTGCGTTACATCATACCGGTCCATGCACCGCCGCCCATCCTGACTAGAGAGGACCTGGCAGACGTCGAGTATCCGGTCAATATCAACTTTGGAGACAAGATCAAGCTGGTGGGTTACGAACTCAACAGTGAGACCTGGCAACCCGGAGATGACCTCTTGGTGACGATGTACTGGGAGGCTCTGGAAGATCTGGATGAGGACTATTGGCTCCTCATGCGGCTGGTTCACCGCAGAGGTTGGGACCTGGTCTTCAAGGATGGCTGCCCATCGGGAGGGCCGTACACCACCGACTTCTGGAAGAAAGGCGACATCATACCCTCGGTGCACCGCCTCAAGATCCCCGACGACGCGAGCGAGGCTCGATACCGCCTCACCCTTTCCATGCACCCCTTCGATAACCAAGACTGGCTGCCTGTTCTCAACGAGCTGGGAGAGGTCACGGGCGACATCGTCATCCTGACGCTGATCCCGGTGATCGAAGAGTAGGAGCTCGCCCGTGCAGGCCAGACCGAGTGGTGGCGGGCGGAGTGAAATCACGAGGGTCCAGATCGACGGCAAGGGCACCTACCGGGTCACACTCAGCGTAGGCACCTACGTGGTGGACATCAACCGCATTGGCATAGACAGAGGTGTCGACTTCCCCAAGAGGGTGGAGATCGCCAGCGGCAGAACCACTCGCCTTGATGTGGAGCTCGATACCGGGATTCGGTGAGGGATAGACCCTTGGTCCGCGAGCGCCAGTACCGGCTGAGACCGTCCGTGCTTCCTACATAGGTTGAAGGAGGCAAGCAAGTAGTCAGGAGCATAGCGGCATCATATGCCATCGTCGTTGGAATACTCATGATCGGGCAGTGGGCCATGTTCATCGCGGCGGGTCAGGTCCCGGAATTCGACACCGAACCGATACGGATATCGTTTCACCTGGCAGGAGAATTCACTACCGCGGGTCTCCTGCTGGCTGGTGGGTTTGGCCTGTTGACCGCGCGCAAGTGGGGATTTCACATCTTCCTGGTATCCATGGGCATGCTGCTGTACACGATTATCGTTAGCCCTGGCTACTTCGCTCAGGCGGGCCAATTTGCCTTTGTCGCGATGTTCGCCGTCCTGACTATACTCACAGCGCTGTCTGTGGCCCTCGCCACTGCCAGAGAGGGTGAATTCCGACCAGCACGGTGAAGGGTGCAGCTGAAGGATGAGAAAATCAAGCTGCTCTAGGAACTCCCTTGCCGCCAACTTAGCGCTGCGTGGGCGGGGCACTTCCCCGACGTGGAGTTTCTCACAGCTTCATACGCTGCTTGCCTCATTGACTGAGGCGTGACGGACCGGATTGTCGGGTCTGGCACTTCACCTTCCTGGGAACCAAGCGGCCACGTCGAGCAGCACAAATATGAGTTTGCTCTACCACACGCCGCCAGCAGGCAGGTCGTTGAGCAGGGGCTGACCGTACAGTTACCGCGGGGGACAGGAGCGAGTGTCCACAGCTACGGCTCCAGCGGACAGCGTATCGCAGGATTCGCCCTTTGCCGGGTCCGCAGCACTTCCGAAATCCATCTGCTTGCGGTTGCAGTCCGCAGTTTTCTCGATGGCGTTGGTGTACTTGCTCCCCAGTGGGAGACACTTCCTTGCCTGTTAGACTGGTGCTGGCAGGCAGAGACGTCACGTCGCAGAGGACACCAAAAGGAGACCTGAGAAGGCGAAGCGCCGTGGCGGAGGTACTCCTCTGACCCAGACTTGCTGTTCCCTCAGACCTTAAATCTTCCTCTTTGAGCTTGACAACCGTGAAGAAATCCGCTACAATGTTATTATCCTAGTGAACTAGGTCAATAGGCCATTATGGAACGCTTGAGATGAAAATCAGGATCGAACCTCGTAGTCAGCTACCCATCTATGTTCAACTAAAAGAACAGATCAAGTTCCTAATCCTTAGTGGAGAGCTGGAGCCTGGGGCCCGACTGCCCACTGGTCGGCAACTGGGCGGTTTTCTCCATATCAATCGGAACACTGTTCTCAAGGCATATCAGGAACTAGTCCGAGAGCGCCTCATCGAGTGCCAGCGAGGGAGAGGCTGTGAGGTCGTGAAGCGACCTACGGTCATTGCGCAATCCGCCATTCCGCGTGTGCTGGCGGTGATTGATGATGCCATCGAGCAAGCCAGCGAACGAGGCGTCGGCCCCGATGATTTTGCCACTCTGGCCTATGCTAGAGCAAAACAGCGCCAGGATGTCCAGGCCAAGCGCCGTCTGGTTTTTGTGGAGTGCTCGCCGGAAGGCGCGAATGCGCTAGCCCACAAGATCGAGCAAGAGCTGGATCTGGAGGTGACTCCAGTCGTCCTGCGGGATCTGGAGCGGCCCACACCCGAGGTCGAGGAGTTGCTTCGGGACGTAGACGTGATAGCCACGACCTTCTTTCATATCCAAGAACTGAGAGAGTTGCTGCCGAAAACGAAGAAGAAACTGGTGGCTTTATCGGTGAAACCGCACTTGGACAGTCTCCTGAAAATCGCTGGGATTCCCCAGGGCACGACGGTACTTCTCGTGTGCCTTAGCGAATCTGGCGCCTGGGATATGAAGCGGTCTTTGGAGGATGCAGGCATTGAGGGCTTGGATTTTTCGCTCCGCGGTGTGGACGACATGCAGAGACTGGCCGAGGCCGTGCCGGAACATGCTGTCGTGGTCGCCTCCGACTACGTCGCTGGTGAAGTGCTGCCCCTGCTGCAGCCGGAGCAGACGTCCATTGTGCTGGACTACACGACTCTGGACGAAGGAGCGATCTATCTGTTGAGGTCCATAATCGGCGAGGAAGTACCAACGACGTAGGAGGTCCAAAAGGGCGAGGCCGGGCATCACCCAGCCTCGGTGGCGGATAAAACGCAAACCGACCGGGCTGCTGCCACAGTTCGATCGACGGGCGGAGGCGTCGGGGGTACCTGCGAGGCAGACCCCCCGTGCCCCGCACCGTTTGACGCTTTACCCATCTCAATCATACCACATATGTGTGGTGCGCGGCAAGCGAGAGAGGCTGCGAAACCTTGGATCAATCAGTCCGCATGGATAGGGCGAAAAGAAGGTAGAAGATGCTAGGATGGCTTGATGTTGTCGCACAGCAAGAGCGCTACAAAGATCTGCTCCGCGAGGCGCAGAGCGGCCGACTTGTTCTGCACGAGTTGGCACTAGGCGAGCGGAGGGATCGCTTTCACTGGCGGGTGATCAGCTGGCTGGGGCGCGGCCTGGTCGCGTGGAGGTGGTGCCTCCAGGAATGCTATCCTACTATGAATGAGGCCCCCGATTCTCAGAGCGCCCGTTGCACCCAGCCCGCTGACGAGCGAGGACCGGCATGAGGCACATGACTCTTCTGGGCAAGGCCGGCGCCATGGCCCGCGTAGTCGCTGAGCTGCGCCAGGGCCTCTGGGATGGCTGAGACACCATCTGTGACGCACTAGGCGGCTTGACAATCGAGGGACAACTGATGAAGATTCGCTTGACTCGGACAGACC
>CAZBJW010000101.1:0-6359 GCA_964492135.1 uncultured Anaerolineales bacterium | reverse complement strand
AAGTGGTGATCTGGGCAGCTGGCGCCAGCGTTATAAAGTACGGGTTGCGGGAGATAGGACCCCTGGCCTTCGCCACAGTCCGGTTTCTGGCCTCGGCGGTCTTGATGGTTATCTGGGTGTCGCTGGCAGAGGGGAAGCCAGTGATCAAGAGGGAGGATTGGGCCTCGGTAGCACTGGTGGGCTTGGCACAAATTGGGGTCTATCAAATATTCTTCAGCGTCGGGCTTGACCATACCACGGCTTCCAACTCATCGTTGCTGCTCGGCACTGTACCTATCTGGACCGCCGTCGTCGCTGCTGCATCGAGGCAGGAGACGATCACTCCACCGCAGGTTGTGGGCATCCTGCTCGCCTTCTCTGGCTTGGCCGTGGTCATCACGGCTCGAAACGGCAGTTTGGCCCTTGCGTGGGGGAACTTCCGAGGTGACATATTGACCGTGATCGCGGCGATCTTGACGGCTGTGGCCGCCGTGATCTCAAAGCGGCCTCTGCAACGGTACTCACCGCTGCGCATGATGAGCATCTCCATGGTCTGCGGCAGCTTGTTTCTGTTGCCTTTCGGCTGGCCAGAGATCGTGTCCCAAGAGTGGGCTCAGGTGTCCATGGGCGCCTGGCTGGCTTTGGCATATAGCGTCATGCTAGCCGCGGTCGTCGCCTACGTCATCTATTTCAAGTGCATCGGGGAGTTAGGAGCGACGAGGACTGCTGCCTACAACGCCTTGATTCCTCCCATGGCAGTGGTGATCGCCATCGTCACCCTGGGGGAGAGTTTCACGCCTATGCAGGGGCTGGGTGCCGTCGTCGTTCTGGGTGGCGTGGCCTTGGTCCGCTTCGCGCCCGTGAAGGAGCGGTGGCGGCGAAGTCAGGGCTTGCCGCAGATGCAGTGGAGCGGACAAGAGGAATCTAGCCACACAGCGGGACCGCGATGATCTCGCGCCAGGACTTTGATCCTTCCGGGCTCACAGAGAAACAGATGCGGGACAAATCCGCGTCGGGCGGACCCGCGAGAAATCATTATTGTGGGAATATCAGTTGTTAGACAAGGAGACATACAAGTGAAGGAGACGTTGCTCGTTCAGAATCAATTGGAGGAACACGGCTACAGAGGCCGCGTCGTATCTACGCAACGCCTGGCTGACCTGGAAGCGGGGATCGAAGGGCACAACGCCAAGGGTCTGATAGACGGGGAGCTATACGAGGAGTATCTGGCAGAGTTTGAGTTCGACCCTCCGGATGATCTGCCCGACTCCAAGTCGGTGATCATCATCGCCGTTCCCAACGCTCCCACGCGGATCACCTTTGCCGTGGATGGACAGCCCCTGCCCGTTTTCGTGCCACCAAGCTATCTGCACTATCAGGAGATCCACCAGCAAGTTCAGGATCTCCTGGCGGAAGCTCTTACGCCGCTAGGGTACCGTGTGGCCAAAGCCATAATACCCAAGAAGCTTCTCGCGGTCCGTAGTGGGCTGGGCCGCTACGGAAAAAACAACATCTGCTACGTCCCCGGATTGGGGAGCTTTCACGTTCTCGTCTCTCTCTGGTCCGACCTTCCCTGCCCGCAAGACAGCTGGCGAGAGCCGCAAATGCTGGAGAAGTGTCAGACCTGCACCGCCTGTCTCCGTAAGTGTCCCACCGGTGCAATCACTTCAGAGCGGTTTCTCCTCCGGGCGGAGCGGTGCATCACCTTCCACAACGAGAAGCCGACTGACATCCCTTTCGCTGAGTGGATCGATCCTTCCGGCCACAACTGCCTTGTCGGCTGCCTCCACTGTCAAAGGGTATGCCCAGAAAACAAGGATCTGCGAGAATGGATCCAAGAAGGAGAAGAGAGTTTCTCCGAGCAGGAGACCACTCGACTGTTGGAAGGAGTTCCCCTCGATCGACTTCCCGGTCCGATGGTGGAGAAGCTACAGCGGCTCGACCTCGTTGGACTCCTTGATGTCGTCCCCCGAAACCTCGGGATCTTCGCTAGCAGGACCAGGGAGGATTGAGGCCGAGTCTGAGCGCAAATACCCGGGAGGATTTGTAGATGATTAGTCGACTATGGCATGGCTGGACTACGCCAGAGAACGCTGACTCTTACGAGTCACTCCTCAAGAGTGAGATCTTCCGGGCCATACAGCGTCGCCAAATTGCTGGTTACCGGGGAATCCATCTCTTGCGGCGCAATCTGGGAGATGAGGTCGAGTTCATCACCATCATGTGGTTTGACTCAATGGAAGCAGTTCGTACTTTCGCTGGGGAAGATTACGAATTAGCAGTGGTTCCTCCCAAGGCAAGAGCTTTGCTTTCGCGGTTTGATGCACGCTCGCAGCATTATGAAGTGAAGGCTGACGTCAAGGCCTGACTTTGCATCGGGACGGGGGTGTTGAACCCTGAACGAAGGCGCAACGTAGACGTTGGGCTGATCAGGCCAGAAACGGCATCAACTTGCTGGCTGAGAAGGCAGGCTAGGCTCTGCGGCATCCGGCTGCACGTCGAGAGGCATGGGTAGCGTCTGGTAGGGGGCCCAACAGTTGACGAAGATGACCTTGCGCCCAAACTCTTGGAACCGGGAGCAGCATCCAAACGGCGCCGCTGCAACCGAGTATCATGGACAGCACTATGGAGGAGCCACTCACCGATCTGCGGCAATGTGTAGCCGGCCTTGCCAGGGAACTGGCGACACTCCACGCCATCGCTCGGACAATCAGCCAGTCCCTGGATCTGGACTCGGTACTCGCCAACGCTTTGGACTGGGTACTGGAGTCGGTCCGCTTGGAGGCTGGTGCCATATACCTCAAGGCTCTTCAAACGGGTGAGCTGGAGCAGATAGAGTAAGGGGGAACCTATCTGGCCCTCAATCCGTCTGGAATACAATAGAGTAAATGCATGGACAACAAAAGGAGCAAACCGATAAGATGAACAAGACCCTGGTAGGTATACTATTGGTGGTCGCAGTGCTGGCCCTGGTGGGTTGCGCCGCGGTGAGCGCACTGCTGTGCTTGGCGGCCGGTAGCTTTTGGATAGTTGCACCCGCGGGGTCATCACAGGGGTCAGAATTCGAGCCAACCATTACAGGAGTGTTTACACTGAGAACCGCAGACCTCGACGGCACGGAGTGGGTCCTCAGGTCCCTCAACGGCACCAGCCTCGTGGAAGGCTCAAACATCACTCTCAACTTCAGGGAAGGGCATGCCAGTGGGTTCGCCGGCTGCAACGCTTATGGCGGTGACTATATGGCGGCGGATGACGGTGCCCTGACGATTACCGAGATTGCGGTTACTGCGCAGCTATGTCAGACGCCCGACGGCATCATGCGCCAGGAAGACGGTTACATCCAGGCCCTCGGGAGAGCCGCCGCCTATCGAATGACGGACGACCGCCTGGAGATCGCCAATGACTCAGGCGAGACAACCCTCGTTTTCGCCATCAAAGAGCAATTCCCGATGGACCCGCGGGACCTGGTGGGCACCGAGTGGGAGCTTCTTTCGGTGAATGGAAGCCCGCCCGTCGAGGGCTCAGAGATCACCATTGCTTTCACGGAGGACGAGATCAGCGGCAATGCCGGTTGCAGAGGCTACCGTGGCACGTACAGGGCTAGCGGCGACGACATATATTTCCCGGAGCTGGGAATGACCGAGTCAGCCTGCCCTGGGCCGGAGGCGCTCATCTTGCAGGAAGGTGACTACACCACCAGCCTGGAGTGGGCGACGAACTACCGGATCAGTGAGGGCCAGCTCGAGATCTTCACGGCGCGGGGCGAGATCCTGCTCTACGGGCCGGTCCAGAAGGAGGCGCACACCAGCCCTGCTGCCGTCACCATCTCACCCACCAGCGGACCTTCAGGTACCCTGGTGGAGGTGGTAGCCAGCGGCTTCCCGGCCCACACTGAAGTGTCCGTCTGGCTTGGGCCTGCCAATTCAGAGTTCAGCGAGGTGGCCAAGGGCATAACGGACGCCGAGGGTTCCTTCTCTGTTGAGGTGGCGGTGGAGGGCGAGGCTGGCATGGCCTGGGTCTTCGCCGTCGCGGCTGAAGGTCAGCCCGGGGTCATATCTCCTGATCTGTTCCAAATCACTGAGTGAGCAGATGGCAGCGCATGTCTGCCGCCGACATCGGAAGAGATCCAAGGCATACGTGGGCTTGATGTGGGACGATTGATGATGAGGGTGGTGGCTCAAGACATAGATCGCGGAGCAGACCACGTCAGGTGGGCCGCGCCGTTCTGTGTCCTGCAAGTCGCGGGGATCTGCCCACATCTTCTTCTCACAAGGGCATGATGCTGCGGTAGAAGTGGTGGTGCGCAGCCCTCGCAGGGGAGCGACACGACCTCACATGGCCGAGGCCATGGCTCGTGACAGCTTCCGAAGGGCAAGAAGGTGGTCAAGATGAGGCGACTTCTACTTGTGGCCTTGGCTCTGCTCGTCGCTTGCTGTACGCCCGTGCCTCCCGAGACGGGGACCCTGGAAGGGCACGTGACCATCGGACCGCTGGTCCCGGTGGTGCGCGAAGGCGAACCGGAGCCCACACCAGCCCCGGAGGTCTATTCCAGTCGGCAGATGGTGATCTATGGCAAAGACGGGCGGAGTGAGATCACGAGGGCCCAGATCGATGCCAAAGGCAACTATCGGGTCAAGTTGCCGCCAGGCACCTATGTTGTGGACATCAACCGCATTGGCATAGACAGGGGCATCGACCTGCCGACGACGGTGGAGATCGTCAGCGGTAGAACCACCGTCCTGGACGTAGAGATCGACACCGGGATCCGGTAGGCAACACAGCCTCGGCCCGCGACCGCCGGACCGCTTGCGAAGGAAACACCTCGGCAGTTGTCATACGCCCTGAGTCTACGCTTCTGCTTGCTCCCGCTGCGCCTCCTCGGCTTCCTCCGGTGCACGCTTCTCCCGACTCGCGTAGTAGGTGATAAGCAACGCCAACCCGACGAACAGGGGGATGAGTCCCACCACCATCCAGGGACCGAAGTGGAGAGGCCAGGGCTCTTGCACCACGAAGCCGTAGGGGTACAAGCCGATCAACAGTGCTAGACCGAGCGCCGCCAGGCCGAGGCCCCAGCCAAGTGGCTTCCTCAACGTCCTGTCGTTGCCCGTTTCCCGCCGATGATCCTCTGGCAGCAATCCTTGCTCGATCTGCGCCATGACCTCCCGGTGGCGAAACCAGCGCAACATGATGATGAAGCCGAACACCAGGGCAAAGAAGACAACGCTACCAACGCTGGGCACCAAGGAACTCAAAAACTGCCACATTTGACAACCTCCTATCTGCTGATTTCCAGCATGACGTCGCCGCCCTTCGTGCGCAAGGTCCACACGGGCGCTTGGCCGTTCACCTCGCTAGGGACACGGGTCTCCTGAAGCGCTCCCTCCACCATCATCGTGACGGCTCCTCCCTCTGTTCGGCGAACCATCAACGATTCGCCTGACGTGCGACTCCGTTCCATTCTATTTGACCCCCCGTGGCGCAGAAAGTTTCATCCCTTCGGCACAATCTGGTACAATCAAGCTCTGACACAGGCTCAGCACGTCTGCCGGGCACAGTCATAGCTCAGAGGAGATGCCCTGTGGGGAGACCCGATAGCCATTGAGTTGCGTGGCTCCCTATCACTCCATTTTGACCGCCTCTGGCGCGGAAAGCCCCACTGCTGAGGTAAGATAGAGCGCGCTCAAGGGTGAAACATCCGGCACTGTCGGCTGGTCATATAGGGTGGGACGCTGACATGAGTTACGGGCAGCATGAGCGACAACGAAGCCCAACTAGTGGTCAAAGCCCAGCGCGGAGATGAGCATGCCTTCGAGCAACTGGTAAGTGCACATCAGCGGTATGTATTCAACCTGGCGTACCGTGTGCTGGGCGACTACACCGAGGCCGAGGACGTAGCGCAGGAAACATTCGTGCGGGCCTGGCGGGGGCTACCGAGCTTCCGTGCAGAATGCCGGTTCACCACCTGGCTGTATCGCATAGCCCGCAACGTCTGTCTCAACAGATTGCCACGATTGCAGGCCGAACTGGCCGAGACCGAGCTGTTCGGCGAGACGCTGGCCTGCCCAGGTCAGACGCCGGCTGATGTCTTCAATGCGAAGGAGCGACGCGCTTTCGTGCACGCCGAGTTGGCGCGACTGCCGGAGAAGTACCGGCTGGTCCTTACGTTGCGCTATCTGCAGGATCTCTCCTACGCCGAGATTGCCGACGTGCTCAACCTGCCGCTAGGCACGGTGAAGACGCATCTGCACCGCGGCCGCGAGGCACTGGCGGCGCGGCTTGCGGCGTGGGAAGCGGAGATGACGAGCGAGCACGTGCAGGCCGGTGAGGGATGAGGACGGAGTATGCGCTGTCACGAAGTGCAACCGCTGCTAGCTGACTTG
>CAZBJW010000100.1:0-14496 GCA_964492135.1 uncultured Anaerolineales bacterium | reverse complement strand
CGGGAGGGCGGGGCTGGTGGGAGCGATTGTATCAGCCGCTCACCCATCCCTACGTGCTCAGCCGCCGTTGGCCCCGCGATGAGGTGTGGACGGATGCCGATGAGTTCGAGACCAGGCAAGAGGCCCTCCATCGCCTGACCCACGGATTGATTCGGCGCTGCCGCCACAAGATCTACTTGGGTCTAAGCGAGTTGGGTGAGCAGGGCTACGAGCAACAGGGACCCCTGTTGGGGGGCATCCAACGCGTACTCCGCAGGACGTCACAGCCGGGTGGAGCTGTACCTGACGAGCGTGGAGGCGGTCTTGGTGTTTAAACCCCGTCCGAAGCAACAGGAGGTTCTGAGCTACACCGGTGGGAAGATGGGCGTCTCGGCGGTCCCCGGCAGCGGCAAGACGTATACGCTATCATACCTGGCGGCGCAGCTGGTAGCCCGGGGAGCGCTGGAGGATGACCAGGAGGTCCTGGTCGTCACGCTGGTCAACTCCGCCGTAGACAATTTTGCCGGCAGGGTGGCGGAATTCGTCGAGAAGGTGGGTTTGCTGCCCAACGTTGGCTACCGGGTGCGAACCCTTCATGGGCTGGCTCATGACATCGTGCGGGAGCGACCGGACCTGGTGGGGCTCTCGGACGGCTTCCAGATCATAGACGAGCGAGCCGCGGAGGAGATTCGCCAGGACGCGGCGGAGGCGTGGCTGCGCGGAAACCCCCAGGCCGCGGTGGAGTTCCTGTCCCTGGAATTGGAGGAGCGGCAGTTGGAGTGGGTGCGCCGCAAGCAATGGCCACGCCTGGTCAGCGATCTGGCCCTCAGCTTCATCAGGACGGCGAAAGATTTCGAGACCACACCCGACGAAGTCAGGACCCTCCTGGATGGCTACGCGGAGCCACTGCCGCTGATGGAAATGGGGTGGGCGATATACGCCGACTACCAACGGGCGCTGGCCTATCGCGGCTCTGTGGATTTCGACGATCTCATCCGCCTGGCCCTCCAGGCCCTGGACCTGGATGGGGAATACCTTCAAAGACTGCGTCACAGATGGCCCTACATCCTGGAAGACGAAGCACAGGACAGCAGCCGCCTGCAAGAGGAGATCCTGAGCCTGCTGGTGGGAGATGGGGGCAACTGGGTGCGCGTCGGCGACCCCAACCAGGCCATCTACGAGACCTTCACCACCGCCAGTCCCGACTTCCTGCGCAACTTCTTGAGGGCGCCTGGCGTTGTCCCGCGAGAGTTGTCGAACTCCGGGCGCTCCACGCAGAGTATCATGAATCTGGCCAATTACCTGATCGACTGGAGTCGGCAGGCCCATCCCGTGGAGGCGCTGCGTGAAGCTCTTTCGGTGCCGCACATCGAGCCCACGCCGCCCGGCGATCCACAACCCAATCCCCCCGACGTCCCTGAGCACGTGCGACTCGTGGCCCAGAAGTTGACCCCCAGCGAAGAGCTGCGCATGGTGGCCGAGTCCTTGGCGCACTGGCTTCCGGAGCATCAGGACGAGACCGTGGCCGTGCTGGTACCCAGGAACGAGCGTGGTTTTGAGGTGGCGGGCGAGTTGAAGAGACGGGGCGTGGAGTACGTGGAACTCCTGCGCAGCACCAGATCGACGCGAGAGACGGCAGGGGTCCTGGGCAACGTGGTCCGATACCTGGCGGACCCGGCGTCCGCGAAGAAGCTGGCTACAGTGTATAGGGTGTGGCGGCGTGACCAACGTGAAGAGGCCCAGGCCAAGGCGCGGCTGGAGACCGTGGCCAAGGAGCTGCGCAAGTGCCCCAAGGTAGAGGACTTCGTCTGGCCACGCGTGGATCGCGACTGGCTGGCAAATCTGCCCATAGCCGACGGTGATCCAGACGTGCGGGAAGACCTGAACGTCTTCCGTGGGCTGGTACAGCGCTGGCAACAGGCATCGCTCCTGCCCATCGACCAGGTCGTCCTCACGCTGGCACAGGACCTCTTCCACGAACCGGCCGATCTCGCCGTGGCGCACAAGCTGGCCGTCGTCCTGCGCCGGGCGAGTGAGATACATCCGGATTGGCGGTTGCCGGAGTTGACCGAGGAACTGGCGGTGGTGGCGCGTAACGAACGCCGCTTCCTGGGGGTCAGCGCTGATGATATCGGCTTCGATCCAGAGAGGCATAGGGGGAAAGTGGTGGTGGCTACGGTGCACAAGGCCAAGGGCCTGGAGTGGGACCGGGTACACCTCATGTCGGTCAACAACTACAACTTCCCCTCCGCTTTGCCGCACGACAGCTTCATCTCAGAGAGGTGGTACGTGCGCGACGGGCTCAACCTGGAGGCGGAGGCCCTGGCCCAGCTGAGGGCGCTTCCCTTGGGGAACCTTAGCTACGATGAGGGCGAGGCGACGGTGGGCGCCCGGCTGCAGTACGCGGCTGAGCGGCTGCGGCTGCTCTATGTGGGCATTACGCGGGCGAAGAAGCAGTTGATCATCACGTGGAACAGCGGCCGGCAGGGTGACATGCAACCGGCAGTGCCGTTCATTGCGCTGCAAACCTTCTGGGAGGAACAAGGCCATGAAGTTGCCGAGTGACTTCTCCTTCACTCAGAGCAACCTGCAGGACTATGTGGACTGCCCACGGCGCTTCTATCTCCGGTACGTGCGGCGCCTGGCCTGGCCAGCCTTGCAGGCGGAACCTGCGCGAGAACATGAGCGGCATCTGCGCCAAGGAGCCGAGTTCCATCGTTTGGTCCATCGGCACATCCTGGGGATTCCCCCTGAAGAACTCTCGAGAGGGGTTACCGACGTTGACCTGAGCAGATGGTGGCAGAACTATCTGGACCGTGGGCCGACCGACCTGCCGCAGTCGCTGTACCCGGAGGCCGTACTGTCGGCGCCCATAGGCGGTCACCGCGTGGTTGCCAAGTACGACCTCATCGCCATCGCGCCAGAGCAGAGGGGAGTAATCCTGGAGTGGAAGACGTACTGGAAACCCCACACCCGCCCCTGGCTCGCGGAACGGTTGCAGACGAGGGTGTATCGCTATCTCTTGATCCAGGCTGGTTCGCACCTCAACGGCGGGCAGCCGTTTGATTCCGAGCAGCTGGAGATGATCTACTGGTTTGCCAACTTCCCGGATGACCCGGAGAGCTTCCCCTATGACAAGGGCCAGTGCCAGGCAGACGAGGCCTATCTGGCCTCACTCATCGAGGAGATCAGGGGTCTGGGTGAGTCAGACTTCCCGCTCACCAGCGAAAAGAAACGATGCCACCATTGCCGATATCGTTCTCTGTGCCGACGAGGGGAGAGTGCGGGCGACTTCACAGAGGCGGAAGAGGAATGGGAACTCGATGAGGATCTGGAGGTTCCCATCGATGTCGAGCAAGGTGCGGAGTTCGAGTATTGAGGCACTTCGTCAGAGAGTGGATCGAGCCCCAAGAGATCGCCGTGGCTGAGGAACTACAGGCCTCCATCGGTGGGCATCGACTGGTGGCCACGACCCTGGCCAGGCGAGGATTTACCGATGTTGAGGAGGCCAGGGCCTTTCTGGACCCGCGCTTGTACGAGCCTGCTGCACCGACGGATCTGCCGGGCCTCGCCAAGGCCGTCGAGCGACTGGAGAGAGCCATCGGGGACGGGGAGAAGATCTGCATCTGGGGCGACTTCGACGTAGATGGGCAAACGGCGACCACTCTGTTGTTCTCGACGTTGAGCGAACTCGGGGCGACGGTCCAGTATCACATTCCTGTGCGCGCGACCGAGTCTCATGGAATCAACATCCCGATGCTCGGCAGGCTAATTGATGAGGGCGTCAGCCTTGTCTTGACGTGCGACACGGGAGTTTCGGCCCATGAAGCCATCGTCTACGCACATGAGCGGGGCGCGGAGGTCATCGTAACCGACCATCACGATCTTCCGGCTGTCCTGCCGGAGGCACACGCAGTGGTGAACCCGAAGATGCTCCCGGAGGGTCATTCGCTGAGGGAACTCCCGGGCGTGGGATGCGCATATCAGCTAGCTGAGGGACTGTACCGGTCAGCAGGCCGAAGGAAGGATGCGGCCCAGTACCTCGACCTTCTGGCGCTGGGGATCGTCGCTGATGTGGCGACGCAGACAAGGGATACGCGCTACCTATTGCAGCGAGGGCTGGAGGCCCTGCGCCGTACGGAACGGTTTGGTCTCCGGGTGATGATGGAGTTGGCTGAAGTGAGCTCCGAGTGGCTCACCGAGGAGCACATTGGCTTTGTCCTGGCTCCCCGCTTGAACGCTCTGGGGCGCCTGGCTGACGCGAACGTGGCTATCGAGTTCCTGACGACGGACGACCTGGGCCGCGCCCGCATTTTGGCGACTGAGTTTGAGGGTCTGAATGCACGCCGGAGGCTATTGTCCGACCAGGTCTTCCAGGCCTCTATGCAGCAGATCGAACGGGATCGCTCACTGTTGGACCGGGGTGCTCTGGTGCTGAGCAATCCATCGTGGCCAGCAGGAGTGATTGGCATCGTGGCCAGTCGACTGGTCGAACGGTATGGTCGTCCAACAGTACTTATCGCCAGCCCACCCGGGAAGCTCGCTCGAGGATCGGCCCGCTCAGTCGAAGGGTGCAACATTACGGCGGCGATCGCCGCCCATAGCGAGATGCTCAGCGGCTTCGGTGGCCATCCCATGGCTGCCGGGCTTTCAATTGACCCAGAGCGGATCCCTGAGTTCAGTCGCGCCCTGTCTCGGACTGTCTCGGAGCTGCTGGGGGATGTCGAAGTGCGACCCACACTTGAGATAGCCGGCTTTCTGCCGCTGGATGCCCTTACGCTCGATCTGGTGGAGGACTTGGAGCGCCTGGCACCCTTCGGGCCAGGCAACCCGCCCCTGACCCTGGCCACTAAGGGGCTTGAACTGACGAGCCAGAGCGCAGTGGGCCGCCATGGCGAACATCTTCAGCTGATTGCTGAGGACGAGGAGGGCACCCAAGCCAAGATCATCTGGTGGCAGGGGGACCAGAGGTCACTGCCGCAGGGACGGTTTGACTTGGCCTATGTCGTTCGAGCCAGCGACTTCCGAGGCCAGCGAGAGGTGCAGATGGAATGGGTGGATGCCCGGGTCGTTGAAGCACCGAGGGTGGTGCTCCCCGTGGAGTTGCCACCTCTGGAGGTGGTGGACTACAGGCGAAGGCGGGATGGTCGAAGCATTCTAGAGGGCCTGAGGCGAGGTGGCGACCTGGCGGTATGGAGCGAGGCCCAACATAGGAAAGAGGTAGCTGGACAGGATCGGTATGAACTGGGCCCTTCGAGGGCTCTGGCTATTTACACCGTGCCGCCCGGTCCAAGGGAGCTGCAGACGGTACTGGATACCGTTGTACCCGAGAGGATCTATCTCTTCGCCAGGGACCCTGGTCTGGATCGTATGCGCAGCTTCTTGGAGCGCCTGGCCGGCGTGATCAAGCATAGACTCAGTGCCTTTGCAGGCCGGGCGACGATTCCGCTGCTGGCAGCCGCGACCGCTCAGCGGGAGTCGACAGTACAGATTGCGGTCGCTTGGCTTGCGGCTCAAGGGCAGATCGTCATTGTCAGTCAGCAGGGCGACGAGTTGCAGTTCGCCACGGGTGACAAGATGACGAGCCGGGACGTGTTGGCTCTGGAGGAGCTGGCAATGTCGCTCAAGGCCGGGCTGGAGGAGACCGCAGCGTATCGCGAACACTTCCAGCGGGCGTCTGTGGAGGCGCTCTTTGGGCATCGACGACGCGTTGTATAGAATGTGACACTGTGATACAATGGCGTGGTTGGTGTGTAAGGAGACCGTCGGAGGCGAGGGGAGGCGGGAATGCTGGAAGAGGTGACCACGATGATGGACCGGCGTGCGATCATGGCCGGGATCGTCGGTCTGGTTGTGGGCTGCTTGATGGGCTGGATACTCCTTGGCTGGGTGATCTTTCCGGTTACCTGGACCAATGCCGATCCATGGGATCTCCGACCCGAACAGGCGGAAGTTTACATAAAACTGGTCGCTGATTCCTATAGCATCAACGAAGACGGGGAATTGGCGCGTCAGCGCATGGCCGGTTTTGACAGGCAAGAGGTGAGTGAGATCCTCGGTGCCCTCACTGCAGAGGCTGAGGAGGCAGGAGATGCGGACGGGAAGAGGCGGCTGCAGTACCTGGGGCTGGCGCTGGACGTGACTCCGGAGGCCCCGCCGCCAGCCGCTGAGCCGACGCCTCAGCCGTCGGCGGGAGGGATCACAGCCGCGATTCGCTCGTTGCTGCCCATCTGCGGTGTCCTTCTCCTCGTACTTCTGATATTGGGCCTCGTCTTTGTCATCGTCTTCCGGTTTTTGCAGCGCTCGGGCAGAGTTCCTACCCGAAGGCCATGGGAGGAGGTGGGCGCTCCGGCAGAGCCTGAAGAGGGGGGACTGGGGCACTTCGTCACTACCTACAACACCGGGGATGACGGGTATGACACATCGTTCAACATCGAAACGCCGGGACCAGAGGGCGAGTTCTATGGCGCCTGTGGAGTCGGCTTCTCCGAGATCATGGGTGAAGGAAGCCCAGACAAGATCGTGGCCTTCGAGATATGGCTCTTCGACAAGACAGACATGGACAACGTGCAGACGATCACCAAGGTGGTGATGAGCGAGTTCGCTTACAGTAATCAGGTCCTGCGGGCCAAGATGAAAGATCGCGGAGAGCCAGTCCTGGTGCAGAAGGGTAAGCCCATCGTCATCGACGCGCTGGGTCTGCAGCTGAAGGCTGAAATCGCAGATTTCGCCTACGGTACCGATCCCTCTCTGCCACCCAACAGCTACTTCGAGAGGTTGACTACTGAACTCGTCCCCAGGTTCAGAGTTTGAGAACAATCGTGGGCGGTGTCGCGGGACGATCAGCTGGAAATTGCCCCAGACGTTACCTGACCCGGCTGGTGGATTGGATGTCGGCGGGGCCAAGGTGATCTGGACCGCACGGGTGGTCCACCCGGTGCAGTATCAAAACAGATTCAGAAGCCGTGATTCGGAGGCAGCATAACGTTTGGGTGTGATGCCTCCGATGACGTTGCGCAACAGGTCAGTCGCTCCGGATCCCCTCTACGTTGGCGCTCCTGCGGGCCGGGAGCAACTGAAGCAGGAGGGTTGAGGTGCATGAGGTAATAATGCCCAAGCTGGGCTTGACCATGGAAGAAGGCACCATTGTTCGCTGGCTGAAGGAGGAGGGGGACACTGTAGAAGAGGGTGAGATTCTCTTCGAGGTGCAGACGGATAAGGTGGTCATGGAGGTGGAATCCACAGCTTCGGGCGTACTGGCCAGGATACTGGTACCTGAGGATCAGACTGTGCCTATTGCGAAGGTAGTGGCCTTCATCGCTGCACCCGGCGAGGAGGTACCCGAACCCACTGCCGAGGTCGAAGCTGCCGAGGAGATGCGGGCCGAAGAGGTCGCCGTGGCCCCTAGAGTGACCTCCGCCGCGATGGCAGCCACTCCTGCCGCCAAGAGACTGGCTCGCGACAAAGGCATAGATTTGGCCCACATGGCGGGCACGGGGAAGCATGGGATGATCGTCAAGCAGGACGTGCTGACAGCGGTGGAGCGTGCCGAAACTGAGCCGGCTGCTGCGAAGGCGCCGGCAGGTGCGCTGAGGGCGTCTCCCGCCGCTCGTCGAGTGGCTCGTGAGCATGGCATCGCACTGGGGGCTGTGCCGGGGTCTGGCCCGGGGGGGCGCATCGTGGAGCAGGATGTCTTGGATTTGGTGGCACATGGGCGAGAGCCGGGCGTGAAAGAACCGGAGTTGCTGCCCTTACGCCCTATTCACAAACTGATGGCAGAGCGCATGAGCCAGAGTTTCTCTGCTGCACCCCACTTCTATTTAGGTGTGGAGGTCAAAGCCGCGGCTCTCGTGGGCCTCAGGGAGAAGCTGCTCTCCATCTGCGAGGAGAAGGCTCAGGTACGCCTGACGTTCACCGATCTCCTGGTGAAGATGCTGGCGGCTACATTGCGAAACCATCCCCTCGCCAACGCTACCTGGGAGGATGGCGGCATTCGGCTGCTGCCTGAGATCAACATTGGGTTGGCCACGGCCGTTGATGAAGGGCTGGTCGTGCCGGTCATCAAGGGCGCAGACGGGCTCAGCCTCACCGACATAGCCGCGGCCCGAAGCGATTTGGCGCAGAAGGCGAAGGCAGGGAGGCTCACTCTCGATGAGATAACCGGGGGGACTTTCACCCTCACCAATCTGGGAATGCTGGGCGTGGACATCTTCCAGGCCATCATCAATCCGCCTCAGAGCGCTATCCTAGCCACCGGTCGGATTCTGGAGCGACCCGTGGTGGAGAATGGAGAGGTAGTTGCCAGGCCGACGATCTATCTGACCCTCTCAGTAGATCATCGGGTATTGGATGGGGCGACCGGAGCACGTTTTCTGCAAGAGTTGCAGACGCTCATCGAGGACCCCTATCAGTTCTTTCTCAGGGACACTGTGTGGTCGGCAACGTAGACCACACGAGTTGAGGCGCGATCGCAGGAGAGGTCCGATGGAAGTCTACACGCCCCAGCGTCGCAAGCTCTGGGAGACAACGCGAACCCTGGTAAATGCCGCCATGGGGCGAGATAAGGCGGACGTTGTCATTCGGGGCGGCAGTCTGGTCAATGTGCACACGGCAGAGATCCAGAAGGGGGTCGATGTGGCCATCAAGGCCGGCCGCGTAGTCCTTGTTGGTCAGGCGGAACACACCATCGGAGGTGATACGGAACTGATGGACGCCAGCGGGTATTTTCTCCTCCCCGGGTTGATGGAAGGCCACGTCCACATCGAAAGCAGCATGATCACCCCTACCCAGTTCGCCCGCGCCGTCCTGCCCCATGGAACCACTGCGGTGTTCATCGACAACCATGAAGTGGCCAATGTGCTGGGCGTTGAGGGCGTGCAGGTGATGATGGAGGAAGCCCGACATCTGCCTTTGAAAGTATACTTGGCCATGCCCTCCTGCGTGCCGGCGTTGCCGGGTTTCGAGGACACAGGCGCCGTCATCGGTCCAGCCGATGTTTCTGAGGCCATGACCTGGGACTATGTGGCCGGGCTGGGGGAGATGATGAACATGCCTGGCGTCATAAGCGCTGATGACGGCGTCCACGACATGCTGAGCGCCACGCTGGAAGCGGGAAAGGTAGTGACCGGTCATTACTCCATTCCCGAGACCGAACGGGGGCTTCAGGCCTTCATCGCCGCAGGCGTGAGTTCGTGTCACGAGTCCACGCGCAAGGAGGATGCCCTGGCGAAACTGAGGCTCGGCATGTACGTCATGCTTCGCGAGGGCTCCGCCTGGCACGACTTGAAGGAGACGATCCGGGCAATCACCGAGACGGGCTTAGATAGCCGGCACGCGATGATGGTCACGGATGACACGCACCCCGACACGTTGATCAACGTGGGTCACATGAACCATGTGGTGAGACGGGCGGTGGAGGAGGGGTTGGATCCCATCAAGGCTATCCAGATGGCTACCATCAACGTGGCCGAGTACTTCCATCTGGGTCACGACCTGGGGAGCATCAGCCCGGGAAAGTGCGCCGACATCATCTTCGTCCGGGACTTGAACGAGATGCGCGTGGACAAGGTCCTGGTGGATGGTGTGCTAGTGGCCGAAGAGGGACGAATGTCGGTGCAGTTGCCTGAGTTCAGCTACCCCGACTCGGCCCGGCATTCCGTGCGGCTGCCCGGCCCTCTTGCGCGGGAGGACTTCATCATTCGAGCTCCCCAGAACACATCTGACGTCACAGTGCGAGCGATCCGGGTGTGCGCTGGGCAGGTTGTCACCCGCCTCCTGCAAGTGGAGCGGCCCGTGGTGGACGGCGCTGTCGCCGCGTCCGTGAGCGATGACCTGGCCAAGGTGGCCTCGGTGGAGAGACATAAGGCCACAGGACAGGTCGGGCTGGGCTTCGTGACAGGGTTCCACCTGAAGACCGGGGCGGTCGCGTCCACCATCGCCCACGACAGTCATAATCTCCTTATCGTGGGTACCAACGATGTTGACATGGCTTCCGCGGGAAACGCGCTTGTGGAAGCTGGTGGGGGCATGGTGGCGGTCCGCGATGGCGAAGTGCTGGCCCTTGTTCCACTGCCTATCGCGGGGTTGATGTCTCAGGAGCCGCTGGAGGTGGTCAACGAGCAGGTGCAGGCGCTGGCTGAGGCCTGGAAGGAGCTGGGCTGCGACCTGCCTTCGCCTTTCATGACCATGTCAATCCTGGCCCTGCCCGTGATCCCCGAGCTACGTATCACCAATCGCGGTTTGGTGGACACTGTGCGATTCACGCCTGTGGATACGGTGGTGGCGTGAGCGCCTCACATCCGTTGGAGAGCGCAGCAGTACGCACACCACTGTCAGTGGACTCGACTCTGGTGACGGCTTAGGGACGCCAACTTCCCTCTGGGAGAAATGGGCGATGCCTCTGGGTGCGCACATGTCCATCGCTGGCGGAGTAGACAAGGCCATCCTTCGCGGCCACGAGGTTGGCTGTGAAACCGTTCAGATCTTCACCAGGAGCCCTCGACAGTGGCGGTCGCGCGTCTTGGAGGCGGATGAGATCCTCCGCTTCGAGGAGAATAGGGAACAAACGGGGATTGACCCTGTGGTAGCTCACGACTGCTACCTGATCAACCTGGGTTCCCCCGATGAGGAGTTGTGGCAGAAGTCCTTGCGAGTCTTTGAGGAGGAGATAGGGCATTGCGGGCAGCTGAGGATAACTTACCTCGTCGTCCATCCCGGATCTCACGTGGATACCGGCGTGGAAGCGGGGCTGAGGCGCATTGCCCAAGCCCTCGATCGGGTCCGCGAGGATGCGCAGCGATGCCGGGTGGAGGTGCTGCTGGAGATCACCGCCGGCCAGGGGACGAACCTCGGACACACTACGGGGCAACTGGCTGAATTGTTGCACTTAGTGGCCGATGACAGTTGGCTCGGAATCTGTTTCGATACCTGCCATGCCTTTGCCGCTGGCTACGAACTGCGCACGAGGGAAGGATATGAGGCCACTTTTCGCGAGTTGGACGAGTTGATTGGCTTGGAGCGCCTCAAGGTCATACATCTGAACGACGCTAAAGGTGAACTGGGCAGCCGGCTGGATCGTCACCAGCACATCGGTCAGGGAGCGCTGGGGTTGGCTCCTTTCCGCATGCTACTGAATGATGACCGTTTTCGTGATCTACCAATGGTCTTGGAGACTCCCAAAGGACCTGACTACCAGGAGGACCGGGAGAACCTCAGGGTGTTGCGTGGCTTGATTTCGTCTGAGCCGTGAATTGAACAGCTGGTTTCCGATTTCGTCGGAGGACTGATGGGAAGAGCAAACAATCGGGAGCGATTGGTGGTCATCGGTGGCGTGGCAGCGGGGATGAGCGCTGCCGCGCGAGCCCGGCGTACGGACCCCGACTTGGAGATCGTCGCCTTTGAGAAGACAGGCTACGTGTCCTACGGTTCTTGCGGCCTTCCGTACTACATCGCGGGGATAGTGGGGGAGGCAGACGACTTGGTCGCAAGGACGCCAGAGGAGTTTGCCAGGCAAGGCATCGAGGTCCACACTCACCACGAGGTACGAGCCATAGACACCGGCAGGAAGAGAGTCGCCGTTAGGGATTTGGACGATACTCGAGATTTCGCCGTTGACTACACCAGAGTGGTGATCGCGACCGGCGGGAGCGCGATACGGCCGCCCATAGCTGGCGTGGACTTGGAGGGCGTCTTTGTGTTGCGAAACGTGGAGGACGGAGTTGCCGTAAGGCGCTTCATCTTGGAAGAGAATCCTCGTCGCGCGGTGATTATCGGCGGAGGTTACATCGGCGTTGAAGTGGCTGAGGCTTTCGTGCAGCGAGGGCTGGAGACCACGATGCTGAACAGGCCTCCCCAGGTCCTGGATGAGTTCGATCCAGATATTGCGCAGCTGATGCAAGATGAGTTGGAGAGGAATGGTGTCAGGGTCTCCGTTGACGACGCCGCTGAGGGAATTGAGGGTGACGGCAAGGGACGAGCTCAGATGGTCATCTCCCACCGTGGCCGGTACGGGGCCGACTTGGTGCTGATCAGCGCAGGCGTGCAGGCCCACTCCGTTCTGGCCGAGGAGGCCGGAATCTCCTTGGGGTTCAAGGGCGCCATCGCAGTGGATGAGGGGATGCGGACCAGCGTGCCCGACGTCTACGCGGCCGGCGACTGTGCGGAGACGTACCACTTACTGCTTGGTGCCCCATCCTATATTCCACTGGGCACGACGGCCAACAAGCAGGGTCGGGTCGCTGGGACCAACGCGGCAGGGGGAAATGCTGTATTCAAGGGCGTTGTGGGCACGGCCATAACCAAGGCCTTTGACCTGGGCATCGCTGTCACGGGGCTGACGGAGAAGGCGGCGAAGCAGGTGGGTATCGAGGCAAAGGCCATGACGATTCAGCACGGCACCAGAGCGCACTACTATCCCAGCCCTGGTCCCATCTACGTCAAACTGGTGTGGAAGCCTGATGACGGGCAGGTTCTGGGCAGTCAGATAGCGGGGCCGTTGCAGGAGGCCAAGCGCATAGATGTGCTCGCTACTGCTGTGCATCAGGGGCTGACCCTCGAGGATTTGCAGCGCTTGGATTTGAGCTACGCTCCTCCATTTGCACCGGTGTGGGACCCCATCCTGGTAGCAGCCAACGTAGCTGCAAAGAGTTAGGGAGACAGGCGTGATACTCACCCAAGTCATGAGAAAGGCAGTTCACCTCTATCCCCACAAGCGCGCCATAGTCTGTGGTGGCGACTCCTGGACGTACGCCGAGTTCGGACATCGTGTGGATCGCCTGTCGCAGGCTCTGTTGTCGCTAGGAGTGGAGAAGGGAGATCGGGTAGCCATCTTGCACCGCAACTGTCATCGCTTTCTGGAGTGCTACTACGGCGCGATGCAAATCGGGGCGGTCTTGGTGCCCATGAACTACCGGCTGACTTCGTCCGAGTGGCTTGACATAATCAGCGACTCGGAAACTAAAATCCTTGTCGTGGATGAGTACTTGCGTCAGAGGATAGAACCCGTTGCGGATTTGATGAGCGAAAAGTGCAGGGTCGTGTGGGCAGGTGAGGGAGCTGGCGAGAAGGAAAGTGAGCGGGAAGAAGCGGACTACGAGTCACTTCTGCACGAAGCCAGCCCCATAGCGCCTCCCACGGCGGACATTGGCGGGGACGACGTGGCGCAGATCTACTACACCAGCGGAACCACCGGTCGAGGCAAGGGAGTGGTGCTTACGCATCGCAATGTGTACGTTCACGCGTTGGGCACGATCGCCGAGTTCCAGCTGACCGACAAGGATGTCTGGATTCATGCTGCACCTCTGTTCCACCTGGCGGATGGCTGGGCGACGTGGTCCATCACGTGGGTGGGGGCAGTCCACGTGCTGGTGCCGGAGTTCAGAGAACAGCCGGTCCTGGAGGCCATCGAGCGCGAGGGAGTGACGATCACCAACATGATTCCCACTATGCTGAACTCGTTGGTTAACTACCCTGGAGTGGGCGAATATGACTATTCCAGCCTGCGCCTGCTCCTCAGCGGAGGGGCTCCCATCGCTGACAAGCTGGTGCGGAGAATCATGGAGACCTTCAGCTGCGAGTACGCGCAGACCTATGGCATGACTGAGACGAGCCCCTATCTCACGGTGTCTACCTTGAAAGACCACCTGCGAGAGTTAACTGAGGAAGAGCAGATGGGATTCCGTGCGAGGACAGGCCGTGAGTTCATCACCATAGAGTTGAGGGTGGTCGATGAGGCAGGGGAGGATGTGAAGCCGGACGGTGAGGAGGTGGGAGAGATTTTCGTCCGGGGCGACAGCGTGATGTCCAGCTACTGGAACCTGCCTCAAACCACTGAGGAGACCATCAAGAATGGCTGGCTGCACACCGGGGACATGGCGGTCATAGACGAGGAAGGATATGTGACCATCGTGGATCGTAAGCGTGACATGATCATCACCGGCGGCGAGAACGTATACTCCGTGGAGGTGGAGAACGTGCTCTATTCCCACCCGTCGATACTGGAGGCGGTGGTCATCGGAGTTCCAGATGAGAAGTGGGGCGAGGCGGTGACGGCCATCGTGGTCCTCAGAGAAGGCCAGGACGCCTCTGAGCAGGAGATTATCCGGTTTTGCAAGGAGAGGATGGCCGGCTTCAAGGCCCCCAAGGCGGTGGGTTTCGTCGCGACCCTGCCCAAGACTGGATCAGGAAAGATATCGAAGACCATCCTGCGAGAGCAGTATTGGAGAGCGCGAAGACGCAGGATGCATTGAGCCCATGCAGGTGCGGTGAGTGGTGAGGGGTGATCGCGCGAGAGGCAAGCTCGGAGCGAGGCGGGTATGTCATGGCGCTTGCACTATCCTTCGTGTCCAGAGATCTCTTCCAGAATGGCATCAACGAGCCGGGCCATGTTCGCTTCGAGGGCGGACGAGAGATCAGTCCCCCAATCCATGGTCTCAGGTTGCACGCCGTAGATAACGATGGGCGGCAGAGGCTGGCCCAGGTAGGTGGCCAGACGCTCGGAGATGGCGTTCAGGTCGTCCT
>CAZBJW010000099.1:0-14529 GCA_964492135.1 uncultured Anaerolineales bacterium | reverse complement strand
GTCTCGGCGCGCTCAGCGCTCAAAGAACTCTCTCCGACGCGGTCGTCGATTCTGGCCGCCTCGGTGCTATTATGGTACAGGTAGACAGACTACCACAGATCCGCTCCGGGCACATCCTCCCCGGTCAAATCCCGATAGGAGGCCTGAAGCAATTGCACGGCGCGGGCGGTATTGTGGATGCCCTGGCTGCCCTCGTGGCTCACGAACATGTAGTTGTAGATGGCCGCCTTCTGGGCGTCGGTGGTTACCTCTTCCCAGTACGGGTGATGGCCTAGCCAGACCGCGCCGTCGTCCTGGATCGCCTGGAAGAGCAGATCCAGAAGACCCTGCACCTCATCTCGCACACCCTCAACGGTGCCGTCTCCGTCGTAGTCGCCATCGGCCTCGAGGTTGAAGTCCTCAATCTCGCCGTGGCATTCAGCGCAGGCACCGACCGACTCCACGCCATCTGCGCTCGTCATGGCGAAGGTGTGCTCGCCAATCTCGTTGTGACCAGGCAGAGGAGTATCGTCAGCAGTGTCGTCCGGTGTGCCAGCATCGTCCATGCCGGGCGTCGTGGCCATGTGACACTCCACGCAAACGAGCCCCACCGCCTGATGAGGCGAGTTCTCGATGTCTTCATCATAGGTGTAACCACCCACCCCGGCGATCATCTCGGCTGCCGTGCTGTAGTGCGGCCACTGGGGCTCTTCGGCCTCGACTTCTTCGGGACCGACCCGACCGTTGTGGCACGTCATACACGTGGCCGACGCGCCAGCATCAGTGACCTCGGTCCCGTCAGGCAAAGTGACCGTATCGTAGATGCGTAACTGTGCCTCGTTCTCGGCGCTATGCGGGTCATGGCATACCGCGCAAGTTATCGTCTGGAAGCCGGTACGCACCTCCTCCTCTCCGTTGGCGATGTCCACGAACCCCTCGCCCGAGTGACACCCTACGCAGGACTCGCGTCCTTCGCCGATGGGATAGGTGAACGCACGAGCATCCTCTTCGGCGTGGCCCGACAGGCGCCACTGCGCGTTCTTCATGTGGTGGGAAGGCTCATCGTGACAGTAGCCGCACCCCTCGGCGCTAAGGCTGATGGCAATGCCCTCAGGGTCACCCATATGCGCGCTGCCCGGTCCATGGCAGTTCTCGCACTGGACATTGCCCAGATTAGCCAGCTCGGGATAGTCGGCCTGCAAGGCAGCCCAGTTCCCCTCCTCCAAGGTCTCAGGGAACGTCCAGTCCGTCTCGGCCCACACGTCGTCGAAGGCCCCGTTCTCGCCTTCCCACGGACCAACTGTGTGGCACCCGAGGCAGCCTTCGCCATAGTGATCGCTCACAGTCCCGTCGATACCGCCAGCGAAAATGTGGGCGTGGCCTGTCTCAGTCTGCGCCTCGGCCTGGTCTGCGTGACACATGGAGCAGTTATCCAGGCCCACGAAGGTCGCTGCATTGACGACCAGAGCCTCCTCGCTAGACTCACCTTGCGAATCCGTCGCCACCAGCTTAACCTCGTACCTGCCCTCGACGTCAGCGACGAAGTAGGGGGACTCGCCATCTGTCAGCTCTGCCGAGGAACCATCAGCAGGCGTGAACCCCCACTCGGTGCTTACTGTATCCCCCTCGTCGGGGTCGTAGGCCACACCCTCCAGAAAGATATGGGTGCCCACTCCAACGTTCGACAGGCCGCTGGCCTTAATGGGCTCGCCTTCTTCATCTACTACTCCCTCCATCTCGTTGTGGAGTTCTATCCGGACAACGGGCGGGCTGTTCTCTGCCTCGGGTTCCTCCGTTGGGGCTTTTGTGGGGCCGGGTGTCTCCATCGGTTCAGCCGTCGCTGTCTCAGCGGGGACTTCCGGCGGTGAAGCTGTCGGCTCCGGCGCTGGGCTACCGCAGGCCCCCAAGAGAAGGGCAAGCACGATCAGTGTTCCCCCTAGGATCGGTGCTGCCCATCTCTTAACAAGACTTCGAGTCATATCTGTCTTACCTCCTTGATGAAGTTCCACTTTGTGAATTAGAGAACGTTGTGGACAATCCTCCATATACACGCCACCTCCTTTTTCAGCCAGCCTGTTCTTGGGCTAGTTGTGCTGTCAGAAAGAAACCTAAGGGCCAAGCGCCCGGGACGATCACCCGAGCGTGGCCCTGACAATTCTCGTTTCCGTCGACACGCCTGGGCCATGATAGGGCTTCTGCGCTGTTGGTGGACTCGTCGAACGCTGCCCACACTCCAGAACACGATCGATCGGGACGGTCCCAGAGTGGTGAGTTGTCCAAGGGTCAAGAGTCCCCACCCGGGGTATGGCAGGCCCTGCAGATCTCGATGGATCGACCGTCATGATCATCTGGGAAAGCCTGTGGAAGCCCCAGGCCATGACAGGTCAGGCACTCCTCCCGTCCTTCCGACTCGTGGGGGACCGGCTCTCCCACAGCACCAGCGTTCAGTTCACTCCAATCCAGCGGGGAGTGACATAGTTCACAGTCTTCGGCCCAATCGTGCGGCGGTTGTTCGTGACACGCGGCACATTCGTCATCTGGCTTCGTCGCCTCTGCGTGGCACAGGTTGCAGGTCAGCTCTGCGTGTTGCCCTTCCAGCTCAATTGGATGCTCAGTGCCTGCATCCAACCCAACCCATTCCCAAGCGCGTCCGTGGCAACTGCTATTGCTACAGAAGTTGCTGTCGTCGGTGCCGAATTCGTGCGCCCCGTGACAACTCTCGCACTCCTCATTGGCCACGAAGCGATGCCTGGCCATCCAATCGCTGGTCAAATGCGACGACGGTTCCGACACGACGCCGACCGGCATTTCAGGAGGTTCAGACCCTGCCCGAACCGTGACGGGGATAGAGTGGCAAAGGTTGCACTGGAGGCGGGTCGACTCGCCTTGGTCGCTCACATGTTTCCCGTCGTGGCAACGGAAGCAACCCGGGAACTCGTCGTGTCCGACATTGTCCGGATGGGTCTCCCACGTCACCCCTAAATCGGGGAAAACAGTGGTGGCAAGGATCTCTTGCAAGACCTGGATCGCCTGTCTGACTTCTTCCGCCCGGCTCGCGTAGAAATCAGGGTAGGATGTGCTGTAGAAATCCTCTAGCTCCGCGATCGCCTGCAATCCATCGTCCAGGCTGCCGTAATTGCCGCTAAGGACTTCCACCCCTTTGGTCTTGATGAAGGGTATGTCGGCCGAGATTCGATGCAGGGCCAAGGCTTCGTCAATCGCCTTGTCAGGGAACTCCAGCGGGTGGGCGATCCTGTTGTGGCAGTCGGTGCAATCCATACGCCGCATAGACTCATCGTCAAGAAACTGAGAGCTCAGATCCACTGAGACGTCGATGTAGTCGGTCACAGCTCCGTCCGTGTCCACTACACGAACCCAAGGGATATCCTGCCTCAGAGAATCGGTGGCCACGTACGAGACCTCGTTCTCGACGTGCCAGTGGATGCCTTTCCCTTCACCCTCCTCAGCTCTTCCGCCACCAGTGCGCAGGATCACGTAGGTGGTAGCGTTGTTGCTGTTCTCTTCATCATTGTCAAAGTGGGGTACTGCCAGTATGCTGTCGTCGTGAGTAGCGAAAGGAAAGTGGCACCTCTCGCACGTGTGCTCCGCCGGCTCGACCTCGTCCGCATATACCGGTGTCTCAAAGCGCTTGGAGATGTACTTCAAGGCATGTCCCGCATATGTGGCCTTGCGGGCGAATTCCATGGCGATGAGTCCCCGGCCCAGATGGCATTCCACGCATTGCACCCGATCATGGGGAGATTCGCGAGACGTCTCATACGAGGACCAATTCACGTGGCATAGCGTGCCACAGAACTCCTGGGAACCGGCGTATTCCCACAGACCTCCGCCGACGATAAAGAAAACGGTGAAGGCAACGGCAACGAAGATCGCCCCTTTCTGAGTGCGCACAAAACCAGACCATGACTGCAAGCCGTTGAATCTGCGCATGGTGTTCGTTTGATGTTCCCTTTCTACCAGCGATACCAAGCATATTATAGGGTCTGGTAGCGCCCCTGTCTATGGGCCATCGTGCCCTTTTGACAAAGCAAAAGAGCTATCCTGGGATAGCTCCATCGTGTTCGAGTTCGCTCTGTAATGATTCAAGCGAACTACCTAGGCGTAGTACAGTAGTGCTAGTACTAATCCGTGGGACCCAATGCCTGGCAGGTCTGCTATGTAATCAGCTGTGTACCTGGCTCGGTATGTCCGTCATCGGCCTGTGCGCACTCGCCCCACGGTCACACCACGTACGCCATGCATCTGACTGCGGACGGAAGCTGAGGCGCATTCTCAGCCCTCGCTACAGGGGTTACGCTCCCTTGGACCGCCATTCGCGGTCCAGCTCCCTCTTCATCATGTATAGCACCAGTATGGTCACTCCTATCCCCGCGACCGCGACGACCATCGCCCAGCGCCGAACCACGGCGTCCCTCATGGCCCTTTCGGCCTCGTCCTTCACCTCCTCGGAGACGGAAATAGCCTCGTCGGTCAGGTCTGTGACATCATCCAGCCTTACGTTGTGCTGGACCGCCCTGACTTCCACCAGTGAGGTAGTGGCCTGATGCAGCTTGGCCTCCTCGGCGGGTACAATCAACCCGCTTCCTGCAGCCCGATCCAGCGCATCCTCAGCCTCGGCAAGGGATTGTGACGCCGCAGCAAGGGCTTCATGCATCTGCACCGCGACTTCCGCCTGCTCGGATCCTTGCGCATGGCAGCTGCGACAACTCCCGGGCTGGTCTCCGAGGAAGAACTCTTCGCTCGTCCAGGCAATGTCGTGAGGTCCGTGGCAAGTAACACACTTGGGGTTCCCGATGGCCCCTGAAGACGGGAGAGCATGCTCCCCCTGTGCGTAGTACGCCTGGGTGGCGGAATGGCACGTGCCGCAGACATTGGCGACTTCAGTGAAGCCTGGAGGGGCCGCACCGTGCTTGCCGTGGCAAGTAGCGCAACTGGGAGCGCGAAGGTCCTGCTTCTCAAGCAGAGCGACACCATGAACGCTCTCCCGATATAGCTCCCCTTGGTCTGTGGAGAGGTCGTAGGGCCTCATGTATTCAGTATCGGAATGGCAGTTGGAGCACGTGGCTGGGATATTCGTGGGGTAGACTGCAGAAGATGGCTCATTGGCCGGGTTCATCGCGTGACCACCGTGGCAGTCGAAACAAGTGGCCACCCTCGTGTCCCCTTCCTCCAGGCGCTGTCCATGAACGCTCTCTCCGAACTTGGCCCACTGGTCCGTGGGAAGGTTGTACTGGCGCATTAGTTGTGGATCGGAGTGGCAAGAGGCGCACAGTGCGGGGATATCGGCTTTCTGCGGTGCTCCTATGTAGCCGGCATCCTTAGCCATCGAGGACGCCATATCGGTAGCACCCGGGTCTCCGCCGTGGCAGTGGGCACATGTCACGCCTCGATCCGAATGCAGGCTCGCCTCCCATTCTGCGGCGATCTCGGCATCTTCTCCTCCCAAGGAGCGATGACAATCCAGGCAGCTGTTCGCCTGACCGCTCTGCGGAAAGACAAGGGGTGTGGGCACCGCCCGCGTCGGAGTGGGGGCCTCCTCTGCCGGGGCAGGGGCGTGACAACCCAGACAACTCTCATCGGGCCGCCCCACATGATCTTCCGGGATCTGCGTCGCGCCTCCCAGACCTTCCTTGTGACAGCCCAGACAAGCCTCGCGACCTTCCACCGGATGGGGAGTGGGAGGCTGGCTCGACGACTTGGCGTAAACCAGAACGGCAGGGGCTAGTAGATACACCAAGCCGGCAAGCAAAATCCACCGACGACAGTACATGTCTTCCTCCCTCTAACTGAGATAGCCCCAGACAGTGAGCCCCACGAGGGCTGCCAACACTAGTGCACCCAAGGTCAAGGGCACAATTCTCATTCTGGGGTGCCGTTCTGGGCTGCGATCCAGAAATGGCAGGAAGATGAGCAGCAGCAGGAGGACCACCGGCGTTGCGATCCCCACCAAGGGCGGAACCTTCTTGACGATTTGATAGAGCCACCAGAAAAACCACTCTGGCTTGGCATGAGCTGGCACATGCAAAGGATCGGCACGTCCCTCCAGCCCAGCGGGGAAGATGGAGGCCAGAATGATAAGCACGGCCAACGCAATGTACATCACAATAATCTCACCGATAACGAAGTTGGGGAACCAGGGTATCTGCCTCTTCTCCTTCTCTTTCCCTTTCTCCTCTTCTTCGAAGGCCATGCCTATGCACCTCCCTACAGGGGACCGGAAATCCCCTGACGATGAATCATTACGAAGTGCCCGGCTAGGGCCACCACGAAGACCGCCGGCAAGATCAGCACGTGCGCGCCGTAGAAGCGGGTCAAGGTCAGGGCGGTGACCTCTGTGCCTGCCCGCACGAGATGGAGGATCAGATCACCGACGAATGGCACAGAGCCCATGATGTCGGTGCCCACCGTGGTAGCCCAGTAGGCTCGCTGATCCCAGGGCAGAAGATACCCAGTGTAGCCAAAAGCCAGGGCCAAGACCCCCAAGACTACGCCCGCTATCCAGTTAAGCTCCCGAGGCGGCTTGAAGGATCCGGTCACAAAGACGCGTATCAAATGCAGAACGGCGAAGATGACCATCAGGCTGGCTGACCAAGAGTGCATGCTGCGGATCAACCATCCGAAGCGAACCTCGTTCATGATCAAGAGTATGCTCTCGTAGGCCCCCTCGGGCGTGGGCCTATAGTACAGGGCTAGAAGGATGCCCGTGATCCCCAGCACCATCCCAAAGAAGAACGTTATCCCGCCCAAGCAGTACATCCAATGCGATACATGGGGCGGCACGGGCCTTTGCAAGAATGCCTTCAACGGGCCCGTGACATCCAGCCTCTCATCAAACCAGTCCACAGTTCGATTGATCCACGTCTGCTTCTCCATGTCAGACCTCCACATAGATATCCTCGCCTTCGACGAAGACGCTCAGCAAAGGCAAGGGGGCAGGCGCTGGCCCCGAAATGACTGCTCCTGTCACGGCATTGAAACGGGCATCGTGACAAGGGCAAAGGATGTACTCCCCGTCGACTTTCCACTCCACTACGCAGCTGAAATGAGTACAGATGGCGTCGAAGGCTCTTATATCTCCTCCGTAGTTGAGGAGGAGCACTGGCGCGCCACCAACGGAGACGACTGTGCCTTGGCCTGGCGCGATCTCTTTAGTACTGCCTACCAGGGCCCTTCCGCCGGTGGCGCCAGCCCCCCTGCTCGGAGGCCACAGGTAGCCGATGATAGGGGTCAGCACTCCAGCAAGAGTGGCTAGAAAAGAAAACCCTAGCGCGAATTGGAGAAACCGCCGTCGACTGACGGGTCGCTCTTCCATTCCCTCGTTGAACCGTTCACAATCGCAGGAACTCACTTGAAACCTCCCTCCCAGAGCCCACAGAGTCCGCCAGGGAAAGCCGGTCACCTGCTCGCTCCCCTGAAAGACGATTGCTCCATCCCAGCGTCTGACATAACACCGTCACGCCAGAGAAACGCCATCCAGCCTTGTTGGACCAGAGAGAATCTGTCAAGTATCCCACTTCATTCTTCTCGCTGACTGTCATCTAGCAAAATCGCCAGACCAAAGGTCGCACCAACCGAGAGCGCCCCCGCAGAGCTAGGTACCCGGCTGATTGCACACCTGGCAGACCGCATTGTCGTAATCAGTATGGTCGCCCGGAAACTCCGAGGCGCCTCCGACTCCGCTTTCGTGGCACAGGCGACAATCATTTCGATTCTCCAGAGAATGTGCCACCGAAGGAGGCTCGTCCTCGTCCTCTTCCAGACCCATCATTGTCTCCTGGCGAGCGGCCAGCGCATGGCATACCAGACACACTTCGTTGGCCCGGTCGGCGTGGTCGTCGGGAAACCGAGGAGCGCCGCCAACGCCCGTCTCGTGGCAGAGGCGACAGTCAGTACGGTTGTCCACGGGATGCGGCACCTGAGGAGGAGCCATAGTAGTCGCCGGCGTTTCCTCGGGAAAAGACAGACCATGGCAGGCCAAACACACCTCGTTGGCGCGGTCAGCGTGGTCGGCTGGGAATTGAGGGGCATCACCGACTCCAGTCTCATGGCAAAGACGACAGTCGGTGCGGCCCTCCAAGGGATGCGGCACCTGAGGAGGAACCCCAGCAGCGGCCGGCGCTTCCTCGGGAAGAGACAGACCATGGCACCCTCAACAGTAGGATCGAGGGGATCGCCACCGTGACAGTCGGTGCACGCCACCTCATATTCAGCGTGGATGCTGGTGAGCCATTCTCGGGCGGGTACGGCAAGTTTAGTCGTCAAGGTAAGGTGGCAGTCCAGGCAGCTGTTCTCCCCTCCTGCCTCGTTCGGACTGGCCCCTGCAGCTGAGGGAAGGGACCAGACCAGCACGCAGACGGCAGAAGCCAAGGAAGCGATCCAAGGTATCATTCTGCGAGCCACATCGCTCCCCTTCACAACTCAGTGATTACCTCGAGCAAGTCTTCGGCTTGCCTCACTCGCCTTTGATGTCCATAGTAGACATTGATCTCATTCTGCCCCTGGCTCAGGCCGACTATCCTGCTTTCAGGGCTCTCCCTGACAACATAGGAGAGAAGACCTTCCACCGGGACTCCCTCCTCCCCCGTTTCCACGACCACGATGTCGGGCTTCAGCATCTTGATGCTCTCCCTGGCTCTCGATTCATCAACCTCAACGCCCACCAGTTCTATGCCCTCTTGGTTGTCGAGGAGGGTTTTCAGAGCCTGAGCGAAGAGACTATGCTTGCAGAGCACAAATGTGCGATGCTTGTCCAAACTACATTCTCCCAGGCCAATCTAGCTGGCTGCGGAGTTGCCCAGGTGTTGGAAAGACCCTGGATCTTCTTCTCTCTCCTGTCTTTCTCACAGGCCCGTGAAGCCTCGCCAGGCCACGGGTACGCACGACACCTCGTTGCTGCCGTGCCTGCCATCCCTGCCCGCAGCTCGACCTCATAGATAAAGTGAACGGCTCTACTTGACTATTCTAAGCGGTGTCCACTACAGTGTCTATGGCTCATGGTGCCCCTTTATCAAAAGCAAAGGAGCTATCCTCAGATAGCTCCAATCTCCCAAAACTTAGCTGTGCTAAGGCAAGTGGCCCATCCAGGGCCTAGCTCGAATACACTAGTTCTCTGCCACGTCCACCAACCCCTCCCGCACAGCATAGGCGGCAGCCTGGGCTCGGTTCCTGAGATGTAGCTTGGCCAGGATGTTGCGCAGATGGTTCTTCACCGTATTCTCAGCGAGACAAAGGCTCTCTCCGATCTCCTTGTTGGTTCCTCCTTGGACCACTAGTTCAAGCACCTCAATTTCGCGAGGGGTCAGCTTCCCAGCCGGTCCCACCGCGTCGCCTCGGACGTCAGCGAGCGAACTGAACTCCCTCAAGATCTTGGCCGCCATAAGCGGAGACAAGGGGGCCTCACCCCGGAAGACGCCTCTGCACATACGATACAACTCCGCCGGTTCAAGGTCCTTCAAGAGGTACCCATCGGCGCCGCCTCTGATGGCCTCGAAGAGATCGCTGTCTCTCTCGGAGACGGTCAGCATCACTATCTTGACGTAGGGCATCTCCTCCTTGATGAACTTGGTCGCTTCGCGGCCACTCATTCCCGTCATGACGATGTCCATCAGGATCAAGTCGGGCATCAACTCCCTGGCCTTCTGCAAGGCCTCCCGGCCATCGCCCGCCTCGCCTACCACTTCCATGTCCGGCTGAGCGGAGAGAAGGTTCGCGATGCCCTTGCGGAACAGAATGTGATCGTCCACCAAAAGCACTCTTATGGGCTCCATCACGTCCTCCAGTCATCAAGAGGGATCTTGACGGTCACCTGAGTTCCTTGACCAAGGTCAGATCGGATCTCCAGCGTACCGTTCAGACTCTCCGCCCGCTCTCTCATGATATTCAATCCGAAATGACGTTCCTTCCTCATGCTTATCTCGCCTAGATCGAATCCCTTACCATCATCCTCGACCACCAGGATGAGGAAAGCATCTTCCCTGCGCATCCTGACTGCAACGGTGCTGGCCTCTGAGTGCTTTCGCACGTTGGTAAGCGCCTGTTGGACGATACGAATCAGCTGCACCGCCTGTACAGCGGGAGGCCTTATTGGTCCGTCACCCTCAACTATGATCTGCGTTTCGATACGGTTCTGTAGGCCGAACTCCTCGACGTACGCCTGCAACGTATTGACGAAATCACCCACTTCGAAAACGGCCGATCTGAGATCCGCGATGGCCTCCCGGGCATCAACATAGGCTTCCTCAGTAGTTCCTATCATCTCGGACAGGACTTGCTCGGCCTCCTTCGGTTCCCCCTTCGCCAAATGCTCACCCGCAACCTTCAGTTGCAGCCTCAGATAGCCCAGGGTCTGAGCCAGCCCATCGTGCATTTCCCGAGCTAGCCGCTCTCGCTCCTCCAGGACAGCCACCCCCTGCACCTCACCGTAGAGAGTCGCGTTCTCCAAAGCAACCGCTGCCTGCGCCGCCACCCCCTGGAGAAGTTGCGCATCTTCTCTCCTGAAGCGCCGATTGCCGGCCTTACCTTCCAAGCCCAGAGCTCCGATGGTCTCGCCGTGGGACGAGATCCGCGCGGTCAGCAGGTCTCCGTCCTGGGCTGCTTCTTCCCCCCTCAACAACGCGGACACCTTGTCGGCCAACTCGCGGGAAGGTGTACCATACGTGGCCTGCCTCTGCCGGTCGTCAGGCCGACCAACTGTCACGACTATCCCGCTGTCCGCTTCAGCGGCCTGGGCTGTTTGGCCGACTATCTCCTGCAGTAGTGGCTCGTTCTGCAACTGACCACTGATGACGCCAGTGATTTGGTACAAGAGTTCAAGATGCGTCGTCCTCTCTGTGACCTCCTCCTCCATCTCGCCATACAGACGAGCATTGTGCACTGCCACTCCCAGTTGCTTGCCAATAGCATCTATCAGTTCCAGATCCTGTGGCTGGAAGTGATTCGCCGCTGTGTGGTGGAGTGCTAGCACACCCAGGGTCTTCCCTCTCGACGTCAAAGGTACTGCGACTGCAGACCTATATCCCGCTTTCTGGCATACAGTCCGCGACAACCGAGGGTCCGAGCTGGTGTCTGCGCTAATCAACACCTGTCCCGAGTCACCCACAAGACCACACAGGCACTCGTCGATCCCTATGTGCGCATCTTCCTGCCCAAACTGAGGAGGCTGCCCACGGTAGCAGCGCAGCGACAGACCGCCCTGGTTCCCATCCAACAGCCAAATCTCCCCAGCATCCAGACCCAGGAGATCTAGCACCTTTTTCAGTCCAGACTCGAGCAACTTGTCCACGTCCAGGGACCGGCTGACAGTCCCCACCACAGTGTTCAGCGTAAGAAGGCGCCGAGTCTGTCTCTGCAGCTCCTCTGTCCTCCTCAGTACCTCCTCTTCAAGCCTTGCCTTCTCCTTTAAGCCCTCAGCCATATCATTGAAGGCTGCTGCCAGCTCACCAAGTTCATCTTCGCCAGCCACGGGAGCCCTTTGGTCCAAATCGCCAGTGCCGAACCGACGTATTGCGTCCACCACCGCCTGCACTCTATTGACAACTGTGCTGCTGATCATCAAGTTGACGCTGACAACGACGGCCAGAGCCATCCCTAGGGAGAGCAATAGGTTTTCCCTCAGATGTGTGCTCAGCGATTCATCCACCCCAGCCATCGAAAGATCTGTGATCAAGATGCCCAGCAAGGACGCTTCCGCCTCATGGCAGGCATAGCACTGTTCCTGGTTGGCAATGGGGTTCACGTTGCGAAGGAATCGCTCGCCCGCTTCCGACGTGAACACCACAGTCTGATTGCGATTCTCAGTCTGCTGGCGGTGACAAAGCTGGCAGGTAGGGTCATCCAACTGCAGAACCTGTCCCGTCTTGAGCCCTTGAAATGAGGCCTTAATCTCGCCCGGTTTGTCGATCAACATCACTTCGGTAATGTCGTCCTGAGTGGCCGCGATCTCGTCCACAGTATACTGGATGCTCTCCAGGTCGTGTGTCATCATCGCTCGTACCAGGCCACTCTCTATAACCTCTCCTACTTGAGTGGCCGACTTCTCCAGGTCACTGAGCATATCCTGGCGATGTTGGAGGAACTGCAGGACTGAGAACACGCCTGCGATCAACACCACTGGCACAATCGTGCCGATGGTGATCTTGGCTCTCAAGCTTCTAGTGAATCGTTCTCTCCACATTTGTCGGGTTTGTGACCATCGCCGCCTGCGACCAGTGAACTCCCAGCTGAAAAGCACCCATGTACTAATTGTGCCACACCGTGGCAAACAAGTCAAGCGTACACCATGCGTTTCAATCCACAGGGGCCCATGGACGCTTCGAGGAACGCCTCACTGCCAAGGATGCGTACTGTTCCATCCCGGGCCTCAGTTCGCTGCAAGTTGGCGGGCGGACGGATCAAGGCAATCTCACGACCACAACAACTATCTGAAGAAGACTTGCCACTATTCGCAATGTGCTTCACTACGGAGCCGTGTTTGACAAGCAGATTCGCTATCAGTATACTTAACCAGTATACTTAACTACTGCTCTCAAGGCGTGGAGCATAGATGGGAGAATTAGTGTCGAGTTCTGAAGTCACGAGCAAGGGCTCAATCACCGGCGGCCGACTGAAATTCCTCATCGGAGGCGCCATCATCGTCGTCGTCCTCGGATGGCTGATCGTAGGCAACCTGGAAGGCGCAAGCGCCCAGTATTTGACAGTGGACAAAGTCTTAGCCCAAGGCTCCTCGGATCGGATTGTTCGAGTAACCGGCTTCGTCGTAGAGGATACCATTGAGTGGGATCCCGAGCGAATGATTCTCCGTTTCGAGATCGCCGATGAAGGCGGGAGCCTCCGCGCTGTGTATGAGGGTGTCCGTCCCGATATGTTTCGCGACGGCGCTCAGGCTGTAGTGGAAGGGACGTATTCCTCCAACGGCGTCTTCGAGGCGAGAACCTTGCTCCTCAAATGCCCCTCCAAGTACGTCGAAGAATAGCCCACTTATACCCTTTCTCCCCCAGGAACGACAAATGTCTGATATGGGCCATCGCATCATTGTCCTCTGTCTCGTGGTCTCCCTGTATGGCGCCGTAGCTGCGTTCATCGGGGCCCGTCGCCCCTCTCGTCAGTGGCTCGAAAGCGCGCGGAACGCACTGCTGGTAACGATGGTTCTGGTCACCATCGCCGCGGCACTGCTCTTCTACCTTCTGCTGACTCATGACTTCCAGGTGAGCTACGTGTACCGCTACACCAGCACACACCTTCCACTCATCTACACTATCTCTGCATTCTGGGCCGGTGAGGCAGGCTCTTGGCTCCTGTGGCTCTGGTTCCTCACCATCCTCGCAGCGATAGCTGTGAGATACAGTGACAGGTGGGGCAAGATGGGACCGTACATCCTAGCCATCCTCGCCGTCAACGAGGCCTTCTTCGCCCTGGTATTGATTCTGATAAGCAATCCGTTCCAGACCATGGCGTTCAGACCGGCCGAGGGAGTAGGCATGCTGCCCCTCCTGGAGAATCCGGGGATGGTCGTCCACCCACCGATCCTCTTCCTGGGCTACGCCGGATATACTGTCCCCTTCGCTTTCGCTCTGGCCGCCCTGATGAGCGGCGACCTGCCTGGCCACTGGATAAGAGCCGTCAGGCCTTGGAACCTCTTCGCCTGGCTCTCTTTGGGCATCGGGATCATCATAGGAGCGTGGTGGGCATACGTGGAGCTCGGCTGGGGTGGCTATTGGGCCTGGGACCCTGTGGAGAACGCTTCCCTGATCCCTTGGCTGGCGGGGACCGCCTTCCTTCACTCAGCCATGATGGAAGAGCGACGCGGCATGCACAAGGTGTGGAACATGGTGCTGGCTGCCCTTTCCTTTGTCCTCTGCCTATTTGCGACTCTCGTAACCAGGGGTGGCATCGTTGTCTCCGATCTCCACGGCTTTTCGCGCAGTATCCAGCCCATCGCGTATCTTCTGCTAGGCTTCATAGCAGTCGTCTTGGGGCTCACTTCCTACCTTGTGTACCGTCGACGCCAGCAACTCAAGGGCGAAAGGGAGATGGAGGGTGCCCTCTCGCGCGAGGGCGCTTTCCTTCTCACCAACGTGCTCCTATGCGGTATGGCACTGATAGTCTTCATTGGCACCACGTATCCCACCTTCGCTCAGGCCTTTCGGGGAATTCAAGTCAGCCTCGATGCCTCCTTCTTCGATCGAGCTACCGGGCCTCTCGCCCTGGCGCTCATCTGCCTGATGGGTATCTGTCCCATCCTCGCGTGGCGCCGGTTGAGCCGCGACAACCTGCGGATTCTCCTTACCGGGGCAGTCGGAGGTCCGGCCATCGCCGCAGGGCTGTTTTTGTTTAGCGTGAGGGATTTGCTCCCTCTCATCTCTGCCGCCGTCAGCACCTTCGTTGTCCTGTCACTCCTGTCAGTGTTGGCGCGCGACCTGACGACCCGGCGCCGGTCGTCCGGAGAGGGGTATCTGCGCGCCCTTGTCGCGCTCCTGTCCAAGTCTCGCCGTCGCTATGGGGCCTACGTCGTCCACCTCGGCATCGTGCTGA
>CAZBJW010000098.1:0-14583 GCA_964492135.1 uncultured Anaerolineales bacterium | reverse complement strand
GTGTAGGTCTGGATCTCGCCGGCAGCGTCCTCCCACCTGTCCGCTATCGCCTGGGCCTCTTTCTCCATCTCCTGGGTCATCTGCTTGATCTCTTCCTCTAGGCGCTTGATCTGTTCCTCTGACTCCTGGACATCGCCCCGGGCCTGGGTGGTCATCCTGCGCTTGCGAGCGGCAGTGGAAAGGCTCCTGGAAGACCGTCTGCCGAAGATGCCGAGCATGCCCACCACAGTCTCCCCCGCGGAGAGCAACTCCTCTCTCTTGCGCCCCTCGTAATCGGCGCGGTCCTCGGCCAGTTCCTGTTGCTCACGGCTCAGACGGTCCTCCAGCCGGTCAAGTTTCGTTCGGTGCTTGTCCCGTAGCTTGTCCACCTCAGCGTCCCGCTGTTCGCGGGCGGCTTGTTGGGCTCGCAATGTGAAGTCTTTCTCTGACTCTTGTGCCTCACCGTAGAGGTTCAGCGCCGAGCTATAGTGCAGATCGAGTTGCTCGCTATCGAAAAGGTGGTTCCCGAAATCCTTCTCCAGGGCTTTGAGCTTCGAGGCGGTGCTCACTTCCGAAGGGACTGTCCCGAACAGGGCCCCGGCCTCCGGTTCATTCTCCAGGTCCCTGGCGTCCAGTTCAACCGCCGCGGCCTCTTCCCAGGCAGAGGTCACACCTAGATGCTCTGGTCGCACCAGGAGGCCCACGGCCTTTGCCTGGTCCACGTTGCGCTTCCGGTCAACGAAGCTTACTGCGCCCAGGGCCAGCAGATGGGGTTCGTAAACGACGGTGGTCTCGGTCGCCTCCACCGCCTGGCCAAGCTCTTCGCTCAGCGCAGAGACGGCGTCTTTCTCGCGGAGACGGAGGGGCAGGAAGACTTGAGACATGTCCGGGGATACCGAAGGTGGGGAGCTGCTGTAACCTGCAAGCACTTTGGTGTCCGCCGCGGCGGCCGCTACACCCTCACGTACTGAAGGGCGGCCCCCTACTTCGGAGACGCTGGGCACGGCTGCCTTTCTCCTGTTTGCCATCAGATCGCGCACCTGGGTCCGGGTGAGGGGGCCGCGCAGGTAGCTCATGGCCCATCGCGTCTGGAAGATGACGGGATGGTCCTCGTGCACGTTGTGCAGAAGGAAGATCCGCGAGCGGAGCGCGGAGATGATGCGGTCCAGTTCCTTGCGCTTGAGGGCGCCGCCAGTCTCCGCACTGGCCGACTCCAGCCCGTCGAGCACTCGCATCTTGTCCCGCTCTGTCTGGAGTGTGCCGATGAACCAGGTGCCGGCGTTGGTCAGGCCTTTGTAGTCCAGATCCACCGGGTTCTGGGTGGTGAGCACCACTCCGAACCCGAAAGCTCGCGCCTGCTTGAGCAAGGTCAGCAGCGGGCGTTTCGATGGCGGCTCTGCGACGGGAGGGAAGAAGCCGAAGACCTCGTCGAAATAGAGCAGGGCTCGCAGGCTGGTAGTCCCGGACTGCTGGCGAACCCAGGTCACTACCTGCTCCAGGAGCAGGGTCACGAAGAACATCCGCTCCGCGTCACTGAGATGGGCAATGTAGAAGATGCTGTGTCGCGGCTTGCCTTCAGGAGTGTAGAGAAGGCTGGAGGGGTCCAGAGGTTCCCCCTCAAGCCAGGACTGGAACCCGGGGGCGGCGATGATGTTGTTCAGCGACATAGCCAGGCCGAAGCGCTCCTTCTCGGGGAAGAAAGTGTCGACGTCGAAGACCCCTATCTGACGCACCGGAGGTGACTGGATGGCGGTTATCAGCCTTGTCAGGTCCAGGTCCTCTCCCCGACGCCAGAAGTGCTCGAAGATGTGGGAGAGGAGGATGTGCTCCCTGCTTTGCAGCGGATCGGCCTCGATTCCCGCTAGCCCAAGAAGGGCGCTGACAGTGCCCTGGATCTGCTCCCGCAGCAGCTCCTCTTCGTCGTCCCAATCCAGGGCCGGGGCGGCGAGGGAGGCCAGGATGGATACCGGCAGACCGGCGTCGGAACCCGGGGTGTAGATGGAGAAGTCAGCGCTTTCCTTGAGCATGCGGATACGCTCTGGTCCCTCTCCCCAGTCGGCCAGGCCCTTCCTCCAGGTCGCGGCAGTGGACTTGGCATATTCAGCGACGGTCATCTCCTTGCGCCTGGCGTCGTCCACGTTGACCCAGGGCTCAAAATCCGCCGGACGCAGCTCGGGGAAGGTGAGCAGCATGTTGGTGAGGTCGCCCTTGGGATCGATGAGGATGGCAGGGACGCCGTCGATTGCCGCCTCCTCCAGAAGATCGATGCATAGCCCGGTCTTCCCTGAGCCGGTCATGCCCACACACACGGCGTGGGTGGTCAAGTCCCGAGCATCGTACATGACCAGGCTATCAAGGATCTCGCCCTTGGCCAGGTCGTATTCCTGTCCGAGATAGAAAGCGCCCAATTTCTCGAAAGGTTGCATGGTGGACCCTCCGGTGGAAATGATCGTAGAGTTGCTTTGTGGTGAAGTGGGACTTCTCCTCTGGTTGATTCCCGACGCAGGTGACGTATGGACATTATACCATGGCCACCCTGGGCCTGTCGAGGCTAGCCACCGCGAATGCTGGTGGTGTGAGTGGTTCGTAAGGTGTCGCCTAGTCCAACGGCGCCCCGAGCAGATCGGTGCACCGCACTGTGGCACCCTTGCTCCCCCCGCTCCGGTGTGGTATAGTCCGCCGAAGGCCCAATCGGTTCCTCACGAGGACTCGTGCCATCTCTCGATCCGCCAGGAAGGAGAACCAGTGGAAGCGTTCTTCCAGTGGAGTCTCGATCTAATCGCCACGCTCCAGCAGATCCACCCGGCGCTACACGTTGTCTTCCGTGGCATTACCTTTCTCGGCCAACCACAGTTCTACGTGCTCCTCCTCCCTGTGCTATTTTGGTGTGTGGATGTGGGGCTGGGTGCGCGGTTAGGGGTATTCCTCCTGCTATCGAGCCAACTGAACGCCGCTCTGAAGAACCTGTTCCGCCAGCCACGACCCTGTGACTTCGACCCCAGTCTTCGACTCGCGTGGTTCGAAGGATACGGGCTTCCCAGCGGCCACGCTCAGTTTGTGGTCGTGGTGTGGGGGACGATGGCGGTGTGGGTGCGCAGGCGGTGGTTCTGGGGCGTGGCCATCGTACTGATGGTGCTGATCGGCCTCTCGAGGATCTATTTAGGGGTGCATTTCCCCACCGATGTCCTCGCCGGTTGGATGGTGGGCGCCTTGTCACTGGCTGTGTATCTCGTCGTGCACCCAAGGCTGGAGGCGTGGCTTGTGGACCTGAGATTGGGCCAGCAGTTGCTGCTGGCGGTGGCGGTGCCGGCGGTGCTTCTCAGCACGAATCCCACCGAGAGTAATGCCATGGCGATGGGAACGCTCGTGGGGGCAGGTGTGGGGGTCTCTCTGCTGTATCGCTACGTTCCTTTCAGTGTCAGTGGCCCAGGTTGGCAGCGCATTGTGCGTTTGCTGCTCGGCGGGGCGATCTTGGTTCTGCTATACGCGGGAGTCGCGATGCTGCTTCCAGGTGAGGAATCATCGCTCCATCTGCTATCTCAATTCTTCCTCTTCGGGCTCGTTGGCCTCTGGACGACGCTAGGCGCTCCGTGGCTGTTCAAGGTTCTGCGCCTGGCCCCCGGGCCTCCCAGGCCCGCCGTGCGACGTGAGTAGTTTGGAATGTTCGCGGAACTGGTCAGGGTCCACTCAGGAGATTGAAACGGATGTGCACGAAACACGATGATTACCAGGTCGTACCTCCTCCAGGGATCCACGCGGCGGCGCTTGATTTGCTGCGCAGAGGGGAGCGGATGCACATAATCCATGCCCTGGCAGAGGTGGATGTGACGGAACCTCGACACCACATTCGGAAACACAGAGCCAGGACGGGGGAGTCATTGTCTTTCATGGCGTTCATAGCGACTTGCCTGGGAAAGGCTGTCGGTGAGGACAGACATACGCACACTTATCGGAACTGGTGGAATCAACTCATCATATTCAACGATGTGGACGTGGCCATGACGATCGAGCGTGGAAGACATGGCCTGAAGATGGCTGTGAACCATGTGATCAGAGCGGCGAACAAGAAGACCGACCGAGAGATCCATCAGGAGATCAGGGCGGCCCAGGTAGAGCATGTGGATCAGTTCGCAGGGCTGAGAGCAGTGCAGAGGGTGTTCTGGGCACTACCGACCTTCATCCGAGGAGTCTTCTGGTGGGCGCTTGTGAACTCGCCGCAACTGTGGAAGAAATCCGGTGGAACGGTCGGACTCACGGCATGGTTTGGGTGACCAGCGGCGCCACCATGTGACTCTGCAGCAGCGCCTGCCCCCGGAATCGCCGGTCTCCCGATGTCGTCGCCCGTGGTCTGCATCAACGCTGAGGATTCCCCATCGGCTAAACCATCCCTGTTCCGAATAGCATGTTGAAGGCGAAGCCAAAAGAGATGGCGCCCACCCACAGAGTGGCCAAAACGAGCCCGACGACTCGCCAGCGAGCCACAGTGAGGGCTCCCGCCATGGCGCCGAAGGAGGTGCCCGCGCCGGTGATCAGGAACGCCAGCGCTGCCCCTTGGCTCATGCCGGCTTCGAGGAAAGCGCGCACCAGGGGCAATGAGGCCTCAGTGTTGACGTAGAAGGGCAGGGCCAGTGTGGCAGCCAGGGGGACGCTGTAGACCTTGCCGCTGCCAAATAGGGTGGACACCCAGTGTGCCGGGATCAAGCCATTAAGGAGGTAGCCGACGAAGGCGAACACCAAGAACATGAGCAACAGACGTCGTCCAGCGTGGTAGGTCTCGATGAGGACCAGCCGCGGGCCGACTTTGCATGTCACTCGCTTGGTCGCCGAAGCGCAGCATTCCTTCACAAAGCGCGCCTGGTTCGCGAACCAGCCCCGGCTTTCTATGACAGACGCCATCAGTCCGCCAGCCAGGCCAAGCACAATTGATGCGCCGAAGAACGTCAGGGCGAAGGGCCAGCCGAACAAACCGGCGCTGTAGATCAGCTCTTGCGGGGACGTGAGCGGCGAGGAGACCAAGAACGCCACGATGGGCCCCCAGGGCATCAGGCCGGCCATCATGCCCAGAATGACCGCCATCGTGCCGCAGGAGCAAAGTGGAGTTCCAACGGCGGCAGCGGTGGCCGCCACCACACCCGCGTGGCGATTGCGCTGTAGGAAGGCTGCGGCACGATCCTGGTCCATGTAGACCGAGACCAGGGCTGCCACGACCGCGCTGATTAGCAGATACGGCCAGTTCCCCAGCAAGGTATGCCAGACCTTCACCAGTGTATCGAACAGCAGACTCAGGATGAAACTCATCGCTTGTGCCTCCTTGACTTCTCTCATCCTAATAGACGGACGTGGGGCGAAAAGGACGCAAAAGGCGACCTACACTGATGGGAAGTAGGAACGGCGGGTCGAGGACCGAAAGATCAGCTGCCTTCCTCTGCCAGGGCGCAACAGCAGCAATGGGGCTCGTGGTAGTCGATGACCATCCCTCGGCGGTCGAACTCGAAGTGGCAGCAGGTCATTAGCAAGTCCTTGACTTTCTGCCGTGCGCGCTGCACCCTGGATTTCGCGCCCGAATACGAGAGTCCAAGCCGTTCCGCAAGCTCCTTCTGACTGAGACCCCCATACGAGGTGAGCATGAAGGCCTCTCGATAGGGATCGGGCAAGGACTCGGCCATGTCCCGCACGTCGGCCGCCAGGCGAGTGACTAGCTCCTCCTCGTGTGAGTCTTCCCAAGAGACTGCCATTTCAAGCAGTTCGCCGGTTGGCCTCTGAGCGCGGTAGTAGTCAATGATGGCATTGCGGGCGATTTGGTAGATCCAGCTCTCCAGCTTGGTCATGTCCCGCAGTGTGCCCATCTTGGCGTGGATGCGAAGAAAGACCTCCTGCAGGATGTCCTCGGCCGTTTCCTCTTCGTGGACGCGAGCGCGGATGAAGGCGCGCAGCTGGTAGCTGAACTGATTCCACACGGATTCGAGCACATCGTTCATCTCTACATCCTGGGGCGTCATATCATTCTTCCGTGAAACCGGTCTGCCGGCAGTTGCATGGCCATCCGGGCGCGGCACTGTATATGAGCTGGGGCCAAGAATCGTACCGTGAAGTGCCGCACAAGGCAAGGTAGGCTCCCCGTCAGGCGCAGACCGAGCAAGGATACCCATGTCGAGTCCGGCGCTGGGCTTCACAGGCCTGTGTGATTTGACCAAATACGTAGCCTCGCTTAGCATCACCTGAAGTCGAACGGTGGCAAATTCCCAGATTCTGTGGTCAAGGAGGCCGGGATGCTCAAGGATCTTGTGTACACTTGCAGGAGCTACAGGCGGTTCTACGAAGACCATGCGATAGACGAAGGGACGTTGAGGGAACTGGTTGACCTGGCCAGACTGGGGGCTTCGGGGCATAACTTGCAGCCCTTCAAGTACATCCTCTCGTGGGGACCTGAGAAGAACTCTTTGATCTTCCCCCATCTCAGCTGGGCAGGCTATCTCAAGGACTGGGCCGGTCCATCAGAAGGGGAAAGGCCCTCGGCTTATGCTGTCGTGCTGGGGGACAAGGAGATCAGAAAGTCCTTCACCTTTGACCAGGGCATCGCAGCGCAGAACATCCTTCTGGGCGCCCGGGAGAAGGGTCTCGGTGCCTGCATCATCGCGTCCATACAGAGGGACGAACTGCGTGCCGCCCTCCAGATACCGGACGGCTACGAAATCCTCTTCGTGCTGGCCTTGGGCAAGCCGAAGGAGAAGGTAGTGCTCGAGGTGTTGAAGCCTGATGGAGACGTCAGATACTGGCGTGATGGAGAAGGCGTGCACCACGTGCCCAAGCGGCGTCTAGAGGACATCATCGTGGGATAGGCAGGACGGATCCGCCTGAGAATGGTTGGCGAATCCAGAAGCACTGAAATAGTATTCAACGCGATACAGGAGCGGGTCGCCATTTGAGGTCGTAGCCCGCTCTTCTTGTGCCTACACCCGCCGCCAGAGGCAGAGTATTCCTAGCTGGGCCAAAGCGCAACGACGCTGCTAGGTGTGGAGATCACTGAGTGAGTCGTGTGCGCAGATCTGTGACCGATCGATCTTAGAAGATCTAGCCTCAAAGGCCGTATGGTTTTCGGGATTCTTGCGTCATATATAGTGAGAGACGGCGAAATAGTCACGTGACTGATGAAGGGCCCTTGCTGGACCAGGCGAAGGCGTACGACCCAGAGGCGCTAGCCGAGTTGTACGATCGCTACGCCCCCAAGATGTACGCCTATATCTACCGCCGGGTGGGTGAAGCGACTGTAGCGGAGGATCTGACTGGTGAGCTCTTTCTGCGAGTGCTGCGTTCTGTCAGGAACGAGCAAGCGTGGCGGGAATCGTTCAGCGCTTGGCTGTATCGGATCGCGCATAACTTGGTCGTGGACCACTTCCGTCGGCAGCCGGGGATGCTTCCCGAGTCTGCCGATGAATCGTTCCCGGCTCTGCAAGGTGACCCGATGAGCCAGGCAGAAAGGGTGCAGGCCTTTGAACAGCTGCGGGGGGCAATAGCGCGCCTGACACCACACCAGCAGCAAGTCATCGCTCTTCGCTTCGGAGAAGGCATGACGGCAGCGCAAGTGGCCCGGGTCATGAACAAGACCTCAGGCGCTGTGGAGGCCCTCCAACATCGGGCTCTGGCCTCGCTCCGGCGCATCCTGGCTGAAGGAGAACAATGAGCACATCGAAATACCCACACCTGGAGCGCTGGCTTAGTGAACTCTACGAGGATGTTCCACCCGCCCCCGCAGGCCTGGTCAAGGGTCGGGAGCAGATGCTCTCCGAAGGAGCCCACCTGAGGGCCCAGACCGCGCCTCGCCTTCTCTCTGGCACCGAAGCAGTCGAAGTACAAGAGTCTGGAAGGAGACGCAAGATGAATCTGTTACTCGCCTACAAGGTGCTCGCCGTGGTGATGGCGATTGCCGTTGCGGTCGGTGGCGCTGGAGGTGGCGTCGCTCTCGCCGCTGATAGCGTACCCGGCGACTTTCTCTATCCTGTGAAGCTGTTCGGGGAGGAGGTCAGCTTGCTGCTGACCTGGGATCCCGCGGCCAAGGCAGAGCTGAACGTGGCCTTCGCCTCAGAGCGAGTTCGGGAGATGACTCAGTTAGCCGCACGAGGTGAAGAGGTACCGAAGGACGTCGTCGCTCGTTTGACCCGTCAGATGGAGCAGGCTATGGTGCAAATAGCACAGGCCCGCCCTGAAGAAGTGCCTGCGCTGCTAATGCGGGTGATGGAGAGGGCGCGGGTGCATCAGGAGACCCTGGAGCGGGCGCAGGTCTCTAGCCGTGTGCAGGTCCGCCTTCAACTGCGCCAAGCTGCTCAAGTGATGGAACGCATTCAACAGGCGGCACAAGAGGGCCTCGGCGACCCGCTTCGGTTCAGACAAGAGTACCAGCACCGCTACGAAGGACCGGTGGGACCTCATGGGGAACCGTCGGCCACGCCGAGGCGGACCCAGGAGCAAGAAGGCCAGCAACAACAAAACCAGTACGAAGGGACTCCACGCCCCCACGGTGTGCAGGAGCTCTCGCCTTCGCCCGCGGGCGAGGAGTACCAGTATCGATACGAAGGCACCCCTGGACCTCACGGCGAACCATCGGCCCCACCCGATGACTTCCCTGCGCCAACGGAGACGCCGTCACCCGATGAAACCGGTTCAGCAACAAAGGAGCCCGAGAGATCCCAGGAAGAGCATCAGTACCGCTACGAGGGGACACCTGGCCCTCATACCGAGGCCTCGCCTTCTTTCGAAGGAGATCCGGAGCCAACGGCCGGTCCGGAGCACAGCGGCCAGCCTGGAAGCGGTCGCTGAGTCGACGATCCGTCCAAACGTCACTGACGGCCCCTCCACCTATGGTGTGAGGGGCTGTTTTCATTGGCGCCTGGATCAAGCGCCGCCGTCCAACCTGGATTGGTGTGGGCACGCGGGCAGGTACCTTGGCAGACGCGCCATATCGCGGCACACCCGACCTTGGGGAGCGATGGCCGACGAGATGGGCTTTGCCGTCGCGCACGCCCGGCGGTGGATGTCGACAAGGGTGCGCGTACGTGCTAGAATAGCGCAAGGCTGCAGGGGCGGACTTGCCGCCCCCGAGCGGTCTCAGGAGAGTATGGATGAAGATACTGATCATCAGCGATGAACATGACTCCGCCGAACTGCTGACTGTCATCCTTCGGCAGGCGGGTCTCCTCAGTGTCATCACACACAGAACCGACGTGGAAGGTGCTCTGGCGTCTCATACCAAGGAGGCGCCGGACCTGATCTTCGTTGACATGACCAGCAATGCCTTCGATCCCCTGGAGATGTGCAAAGCTCTACGCGCAGAGACCATCGCGCCCATCGTGGTCTCCTCCCCCAAGGCAGAGGAGGAGTACATCTTGCGGGCCTACGATCTAGGGATTGATGACTACATGTCCAAACCGGTAAGTCCCAGACTGCTGGTGGCAAGGGTAAAGGCTCTGCTGCGCCGTGCCGGCTCCATGCCTCTGGCTAGCGTATCTGGTCTGAGTGTCTGGGGTGTCGAGCTGGATCCCGAACTAAGGACAGCTCTCCTGCCTGATGGAAGGAGCATCGCCCTCACCAATCTGGAGTTTCGCCTTCTATACTGCTTGATGAGCAACCAAGGACGCGTTGTCCCCACAGAGACCATCGTGGAGAGGGTGTGGGGCTATTCCGGAGAGACCGACTACCGACTCGTGAAGGGCCTGGTGAGGCGGCTGCGGCGCAAGATCGAGCCTGATACTAAGGAGCGTCTATACATCAAGACTGTCCCCGGCGTCGGATACGCCTTCGCGCCTTCCGAAGAGTAGCGCCCCAGGCTCGTCCCCAAGTCTCAGAATCGGTACCCTGACCTGTTGTTTGGCACCGGTCTGCTACCCTAGTGACACTCCTATTGCACCTTCTTCTGTTAGACTTCGTTGGTGAGAGGCACAGAATGATGTCTCCAACAAGTCTACGGAGGTGCCGAAGGAGATAGGCGGAAGGGAAAAGGGGAACTCCAAGTCAGGCTGCAAGCGCAAGAAGAAGTAAGGAAAGGACAGAGAGCCTCACAACTGGAGGAACGATGAACTCGTACGGTAGATGGGACACGTTTGACCACGAGTATGGCGAGTCCACCGGAGATCGTCGCCGAGTAAAGGAAGTGCCCGAGGGCGAGTGGGAGTGTATGGAGTGCGGTTACGTCCGTGAAGGGCGCACCCGACCCAAGGCGTGCCCAGACTGCGGGGCTGGCCCGGAGGACTTCGAGTACTACGAGTATGACGACGACGATTGGGAGGACTACAACTAGCACTCGGAAGTGAGTGATCGCTCCGTTGGGAGCGAGACGGATTACGCGAGGACAGAGTATTACTCTGTCCTCGTTTTGTTCTGAAGGGCAGCGCAGAGCGTCCAGTTTCCTCGTCCACTGCTTCCCCATCGTAGGTCGGTGAGACATCCGCCGATGCCTGGTATGACAGGTTCGCTTCTGCACCTAACGACTTGTGGCAGAAGTAGTCCTTGCTGCGAAGAGCGGAGGCATTTCGGCATACGGTGACGACGACGTGATCGGGGCTCACGCAGGCGAAGGAGGGCATCAGGCCTATCGGGGACACGACCCCACGTGGGATGAACGGGCACACACCCGTGGCGGGCAGATAGGCCTCTGGCCGGCAACGCTTGATCCGTCGCCGGTCGGCGTTTCTGCGCTCGCGGCATGTAACCTTTTCTGAGAAAGGCGAAAGATTCCCGATGCGCGGAGGGGTAGCAGGGTCTCTGTGAACATCTTACACTGGCCCCTGGCTCATTCCAGAGCCCGCAAGGGAACCCTCTCAGATGGGGGGCTCGAACCGCTTGTGTGGTGCACCGAGATCCCGCTACCAGGCAGCTGGCTTCGCCGCCACCGTCAGTTTCCCGTTCCTCCTGCCTGACGACCCACTTCGCCCTACTGACCAACACTCGCCATCCTGACGCCATGATGATACAATCCGTGTGGCGGCCCAGCGGCACGAACACTAACTTCTTCGTTGGCCTCGGCGCAGTAATAACGCTCTCCCAGTACAAGAGTATAAGCCAGTCCATAAGGGGCGGTTGAATGTGCGGATGATCCCGTATTACGCCAGTCACCGCGAACTCCATCACCAATAGCCCATTGCGTTGAACACCCTGCACTGTAAGTTCGACGCTACTTTACTCATGTCCCTGGAATCGTGGACTCTGTGATTTGGCAGACACAAGGAGGCACCGTGGATGTGGGATGACTACCTCTTTCCCCGGTCTGTGGACGAGGCGCTGGAGATGCTGGCGGCCCGCGGCGGCGAGGCCCGCATCATTGCCGGAGGGACTGATTTGACCATCCAGAGCCAGCGCGGGCGAGTACCCGCCAAGGTGATGGTGGACATTACCCGCATCCCGGGTCTGGGGCGCATGGAGGAACAAGATGGATTGATCTACATCGGGGCGCGGGTCACTCACGCTCAGATAGCCGCCTCGGTACTGATCCGGTCGCGAGCCAACGTCCTGGCCGAGGCCTGCGGTGCCGTCGGCGGGCCCCAAATCCGCAACGTGGGCACTCTCGTCGGCAACGTGGTAAATGCATTGCCTGCGGCGGATGGGGCCATGGCCCTCTTCGCCCTCGACGCCGAGGCGGAGGTGGCGGAGCGCACAGGCAGCCGCTGGGCCCCCATCGCCGATCTCTACGCTGGCGTGGGACAATGTACCGTCGATTCATGTGAGGCCATGATCACCCAACTCCGATTCCCTGCCCTGGGAGAGAGCGAGGCGGGAGCTTTCGCGCGGTTGGCCAAGCGAAAGGCCCTGATTCTACCCATACTCAACGCGGCGGTTGTCGTAGGGATGGATGGAGGCAAAGTCGAGAGAGCCCGCATCGCCATTGGCCCTGTGGCGACCACTCCTTTCGTCGCCACTGAGGCCGGCAGGGCAGTCATTGGAGCAGTCCCCGACGAGGGTACGATCGCGGAGGCGGCGAGACTGGCGTCCCAGGCGGCGCAGCCTCGCGACTCTCTGCTGAGGGGCACCGCTGCATACCGCAAGAGCATGGTGCAGGTTCTGGTGCGGCGTGCGCTGACCCGGTGCGTAGCGAGGGCTTCCGGAGAGGAGGGCAAGAATGCCAACTCTTGACGTCAAGGTGAATGGCAAGGACATCTCCGTCGAGGTCAACCCCGGAGATCTCCTGGCTCACGTGCTGCGCGATCGGTTGGGTTTGATCGGCACCAAGATCTCGTGCGGGGAGGGAGAATGTGGGGCTTGCACCGTCCTGGTGGACGGCCTGCCGGTGACCTCGTGCATCTATCCAGCCTTAAAAGCGCACGGGCGGGAGGTGATCACCATAGAGGGACTGGCAAAGGAGGGCAAGCTGCATCCCATCCAGCAGGCCTTCATAGACGCCACGGCTCCTCAGTGCGGGTACTGCATCCCTGGTATGATCATGTCCGCCAAGGCTTTGCTCGAGGAGAACCCCGAGCCCACTCGGGAGGAGATCAAGGACGGCATCTCTGGCAACCTATGCCGCTGTACGGGCTACTACCAGATCATCGAGGCCATCGAGTTGGCAGCACAGCGCATGGCGGAGAAGGGAGGTAGTCCATGAGTACCAAGGTCTTGGGGACCACCGTGCAGAAGAAGGACGCTGCGACCAAGGTAAAGGGGAGCCGGAGGTTCCCGCAAGACTTCAACATGGAGGGGCAGCTGCACGCCAAAGTGGTGTGGAGTGAATATCCCCACGCCCGTGTGCTGAAGGTAGACGTGAGCGAAGCTGAGGCTCTGTCCGGCGTGGTGAAGGTCGTCACCGCCCGAGACGTGCCTGTGAACAGGTACGGGATCAACGTGCCCGATCAGCCGGTGCTGGCCGAAGTCAGAGGCAAAGTACGATGGCTGGGTGATCGGATAGCCATCGTAGTGGCGGAGAACGAGGACATAGCCCGGCAAGCGCGCCGTCTGGTCGAGGTGGAGTACGACCCTCTGCCAGTGCTGGACGACCCGCGTGAAGCGATGAAGCCGGACGCAGCGTTGGTCCACGAGGAACGCGAGAGCAACGTCTTCCGACATATCAAGATCCGCAAAGGCGACTGGAAGCAGGGGTTCGCCGAGGCGGATGTGGTGGTCGAAAGCTACTACGTATTGCCCCATGTGGAGCACGTCTACATGCAGCCCGACGCCGGCATCGGATACATTGATGATGAGGGACGAGTGACGGTTATTTCCTCTGCCCAATGGCCTCACGACGACCTTCACCAGATCTCCCACATGCTGGATCTACCCGAAGACCAATTGCGGGAGATCGTGCCGGCTATTGGAGGGGCTTTTGGCGGACGAGAGGATATGCACATTCAGCACCTGCTTGCTCTGTGCGCCCATTGCGTACGCCGACCTGTGAAGATGGTCTTCGATCGGTCGGAGGTGATGGTGAGGACAGGCAAGCGCCATCCCTGGTACGTAAAGTATCGCACGGGCGCTCGCAGCGATGGCACGCTGACGGCGGTTGAGATCGAGATCGTTTCCGACGCAGGGGCCTACACCTCCACCACGGTGCCCGTCCTGGAGGCGGGGACCAGCCTTTCGGCAGGTCCTTACGTGGTACCCCACGCCAAGGTGCACGCCTACGCAGTATTCACGAATAACGCCGTCACCATGGCTATGCGGGGTTTTGGCGCCACCCAGGCGGCCTTCGTTTACGAGATGCAGATGAGTAAGCTAGCCGAGGCCCTGGACATGGACCCGGTGGAACTGCGGATGAAGAACCTCTACCACGATGGGTCCATCTGTCTGACGGGGACGCCGATGCCCCAAGGTGTGGGGATCAGGGAGGCTCTCAGGGAGGTCGCGCTGGCGGCGGGTTGGAAGGAAGAGAAGGGCCACTGGATGAGACCGGATGCGGGTCCGCCCTCGGCGCCCCACAAGGGGCGGGGCCTGGCGGTGACCTGTGGGTACAAGAACGTGGGCTACTCCTTTGGCTTCGACAGTAAGTCCAAGGTAGGAGTGGAGTTGGCCCTGGACGAATCGGGCCACCCCATCCGCGCGCTGGTCAAGACAGGCGTCTGCGACGTGGGGATGGGGGCACAGACGGTCATGGCTCAGATAGCTGCTGAGACGCTGGGGCTTGACTACAACCAGGTGCGGGTTTCTCTTGTGGACACCAGCAACGTGCCTGACTCAGCTAGCTGCTCTGCCTCACAGCAGGTCTATCTCACTGGCAATGCCGTGGTCCGGGCTTGTCAGCAGGCGTTGGAGAAAGTGGAGCAGATACTGCGGGATGAGACAGGGGAGAGGGTCGTCAGCGAGGAGTACGAGTTCCACGGGCGGACTCAACGACCCACCACGCCCTATGACCCTGAAACGGGGTTGTGTTACCCACACTTCAGCTACGGGTACGCTTCCCAGGTCGCCTTGGTGGAGGTGGATGTAGAGACCGGGGAGACGGAGTTGCTCAAGTTCTGGGCGGCTCAAGACGTGGGGAAGGCGGTCAATCCTGGAATGATCAGGGGGCAATCTGCTGGCGGAGTGCACATGGGCTTGGGCTACGCCCTTACAGAGGAGTACATCCACGAAGAAGGGATGGCCAAGACGCGACACCTCAGCGACTACTACATTCCCACGGTGATGGAT
>CAZBJW010000097.1:0-14586 GCA_964492135.1 uncultured Anaerolineales bacterium | reverse complement strand
CGCAATAGCCAGGTCAGCCGCCAGCGACGGAGACTGCAAACACTCGGCGACCGGGGAGACGGAAATATCGATCCTGAGGACTGACGGCACCATCTGGCCATGCTATGCGGCCCCTCCGGGGCATCTTCACGGTGAGACGATCGCGTAGGACCCTCCAATTCTATCGCCGCTCGCTGCCAGCGGGCAAGTCCAGAGAGCGAAGAGGCTGGGCCAGAGGCCTTGTTTCGACTCCGCGCCGCCGGGGGAGTATTTGTCGCGACAGTGTCGCAGCCTCGTGCTCAGTAACTCGAGACTGGCGACAATTGACAATAACGCCGCACATCAGTAGAGTAGTCTTAGTAGCCAGAATACCGGACTGCGGGCTGGCAACCATCGGATCACCGCGCTTCACGCATGGCGTACTGCTAGAGCTTGGCCACGAGACCTCCAGACGCATGGGCTGCCGACCAGCTGACTAGGCTGAAGCGATAGATGCAAGCCAGTATGGAACCAGCTCGCCCTTCATGAACGCGGGGCGGACGCGGAAGTGGCGGTTGCCAAAGCGCACGGGCGAAAACCCACAATGATGATCATAATCGTTGCGGCCGTCACCGCGGTCGTGGCCGGCCCTGTGTATGCCTTCCGGACCAATCTCGCGTCAGTTGAGGCCGCCTGGGGCGCGGTCACGCCGGATGTCAGCCCTATCTATTTCGTCATCCAACTCCTTGCGCTGCTAGGACACTTCTTCTACACGCATTTCATTTTCCTTCGACTTGGCCCCGGCGAGACGCGGATGGCCAGGCGGTTCGGTTCCGGGGCTTCCGACGTTCTCCACATAGCCATCATCGTATCCTCCGCTCCGTACATGCCGCTGATGATTGGTGTGCTTGACGATGCGACCCGACGCGTCTGGCTGGCTATTTGGCTGGTGCTGGCAATTGTGGGCCCGGCGACCTTGGGGCTAGTCCCAGCTCTGCTGGCTCTTGGGCCACGCGGCCCGCGTTGGGCCTCCGCGCTGGCGCCAGCAGGGAGTATCGCGTTCACGATTCACACGGCGCCGCTGGACGCGCTGGTGTGGCCAGCTCTGTTTTCCCCTATAGACGCCCGGAGTGGTTTACCCCGTGCTATTGCCCAAGCGGCGACTTGGGAGTCACCACGAGTGTCGAGGATAGGATGATAGACCGCCCGCAAGTCGGCAATCGAAAGCCTGCGTACATACTGGGGATCATGATCTGGTGCGGGATATGGATTCTCGTTCTGGCCTTCATAGTGCAGGCTGTGACAGCTCCGGCCCCACCTCCGCCGACGGATGTCTCAGTCGCCCCTGGGGATCCGCCCGAGTTTCTGCCGGATTTTTCCACTCCTGAGCCAACGGCTCAGCACATGGAAGAACAAGAGACTGGAAGTCCGAGCCATACCATACCACCCCCGGAGGAGCACGAAGCGCCTCCGCCTACGATCGAGGATAGCTGGGTACCGGCCAAATCCCCGCCGACGCGAATTGTAGCTCCCGCAATAGGCCTAGACAGCCCAGTCGTTCCTGTTAGCTGGCATGTCGTGGATTCTGACGGTGGCCCACGAGCTGTTTGGGATGTAGCTGGCAATGCGGCCGGCTGGCATGCCAATTCAGCGTACCCGGGCCACGAAGGAAACGTAGTTCTGTCCGGCCACAACAACGTCGCCGGCGAGGTGTTCCGGTACCTGATTGATCTCAAGGAGGGAGACGAGATACGTTTGTACGTCGAGGACACTCCATACCCATATAGAGTGGCTGGGAAAGTCTTGCTTGAGGAAAAAGATATGCCGGTCGAGGTGCGCAGACAGAATGCGCAGTGGATCGCCCCGACCGACTACGGCCGGCTGACCCTGGTAACGTGCTGGCCCTACTCGACATACACCCACCGGCTGGTCGTCGTCGCCTTGCCCGCAGGAACACGGCCCACGACATCTTCGCCCGTTCCGCGTCCAATCTCGCCTGAGTGAAAAGGTAGCTCGCCAGTAGGGTGCATCATCGTCCGTTTCGGGCCGTGCCCAGATCGAAAACCACTGTCGCTCAGCCTGCCTGGCCACATACCTTCCCCCGAGGATCCAGTGGGCCTGACCGCGCGTGACTGGTCCGTAGATTCCAGGAGCCGGGCCAACTGGATCATTCGACCCTTCAGCTGCCAAGCTCCTCAGATTCCACGTCGACTCGGAGAGTTCTTGCTCGACATAGCCAGTGGACCTCCACGATCGGTGCGAAGCAGCTCGCCTCTCCCCCACCCTCCCCTCCTGACTGCAGCAGAATCGATCCGTCCTGTCTCGCCCCCTTGTACATGAAGACATAAGGTGGCCGCTACAAGGCTATGACCTGTACGAGTGTTCCAGTGGAGAACTAGACAATCGTACAGGCCCAAGACTGAACAAATGCCCGATGTGCCAAGGCGTAATTCCCCGTATCATAGAGATGACAGCTCGATGAACCCTCCGTGCATCAGAGCAGCTGTGGTCGACAGCCACCGGATCAGCCCACGGCATTCCCAGCCGGAGCGGATCTGCCGCGAACAAGGGCGGTTGCTCCAGGCCTCGTCGAGCAGTCGCTGGGGACTACTCATGCTGGTGACCCGCAAAGCGGAGTGCGCACCACGCAGCAGTGCTATCTTTGTTCACTAAGGGCACGTCGACTAATGGCTGATTGACTGATGCCTGCATGAGACGATGCAATCAGCTCAAGATCATAACCGCGTAAATTAGTAGGAGAATCGAGGTTCGAAACTGCCACCCAACCCCAAGGTCAGAAGACCTAGGAAAGGAGAACAAGAATGAAGAAGTTAGCCATAGCGTCGTTGATGCTGCTTCTGCTGCTGGCGGGCACGACTATAGCTCTGGCTCAGGGCCAGGCTCGGGTCCGCGTTGTTCACGGCTCGCCCGATGCCCCAGCAGTTGACGTCTGGGTCAACGACATGACAGCCTTCAGCGACGTTGCGTACAAGGAGATCACGGACTACGCTCCACTTGACGCTGCCACGTACAGCGTCAAGGTCGTTCCAGCTGATGCCACCGAGCCGGTGGTCATCGAGGCAGACCTGGACCTGGCGGCGGATACGGACTACACTGTGGTGGCTGTGGGCGAACTCGCAGCCATCGAACCGCTGGTCCTAGTGGACAACAATACCTTACCGGCGGCTGGCAAGGCTCACGCCCGCTTCGTGCACGCCTCGCCTGACGCACCGAGCGTGGACATTGCTGTACAAGGCGGACCGGTTCTCTTCAGCGATGTGGCCTTCAAGGGCGTGGGCGACTATCTGCCTGTAGATGCTGGCACATACGACCTAGAGGTGCGCCTCGCCGGGACAGACACGGTTGCCTTGAGCGTGCCCGGAGTCGCGCTGGCCGACCAGACTGTGTACACTATCTTCGCCATGGGTCTGGTCGGCGGGGATCCTGCTCTGGAGGCAGTGCCCAGCGTGGATGCTGTGCCTCCAGTCCTGCTGCCAGAGACCGGCGGGGAACCGCAGACTTCTATCTTGCTTTGGATTCTGGCTGCCGCGGGCTTTACGCTGTTGATGAGCGGGTTAGCATTGCGCCTTCGCTGGACTATCCAGTAGTGACAAGCCTGGTTGGGGGCAGAAGGTCGGTCAACCCTTGGATCGGGTCGAGGCGCACGCTTCGACCCGGTTCATTCTATGTAGAGGCAGAGAGTTCCTGCCTACCCGCGGCCCGTGCGGATAGGGAGCAACTGGCTATCTGAGGAGCTGTTCGAGGTCGAGGTGAGGCCCGTCATCGGTACTCAGGTCGAGCCTGGCACTGTCGGCCTCGTGGCTGTGAAGGCGAACCAAGACTAGTACCTGACTGGGCGGCCAGGAAGGGAAACGCCCCATGAGCTTATTGCACGTTTACGGTGCTGTCATCCTCTTTGTGCTGGCTTTCATGACAACCTCCAGGATCGCCAGCCTGATCTTTTCCAATTCCAGCATCGTGGACCCTATGTGGAGCACAGGATTGGTGCTCTCGAACTGGGTCGGCTTTGTCCTCAGCCCTGATGGGTTTCCAGCCCGCAAGTGGCTGATCAGTATCTTGGTCATCCTCTGGGGAACGCGACTATCAGTGCATCTGTTCAGGCCCAACTGGGGCACAGGAGAGGACTTTCGGTACCAGCAGTGGCGGCAACAAGCAGGGCCTACATGGTGGTGGTATAGTTACTTCAAAGTGTCTTTCGCCCATGGCCTTGTGATGTGCGCATTGGCAACCGCGCCTGTGGCGGCACAGGTCAGCCCCACCCGTGCCTGTCTGACGGTCTTTGACCTAGCGGCCATTCCGGTATGGGCCAGCGGCTTCTTCTTTGACACGGTGGGTGACTGCCAACTCTCTGGCTTTCTAGTCAATCCCGCCAACAAGGGTAAGCTGCTTGACACGGGTCTATGGTGCTATACCCGCCACCCAAACTACTTCGGCGAGGCGACCATGTGGCGGGGCCACCATCTCGTCGCACTCTCCACGCCCGGTGGATTCCTGAGCATAGTCAGCCCCTCATTGATAACACGCTTGCTGGTGCGCGTGCCCGGCGTCACTCTCCTGGGAAAGAGCATGGTGGACACCACACCGCGCTACAAGGAGTCTGTCGAGACCACCAGTGCCTTCGTCCCTTGCTTCACTCTCAGGCGGGGATAGAGCCTCTCCCCGTGGCCGGCGTGGGCGAAAGTCCCTTTGCCGGTCCGTCGACGGCGGCTCTGGTCCGGCCGAACATGGCAGTGGAGCTTGCCGCGCCGAAGCCGTGGATGACCTAACGACTCAGCAGTCTTGGAGGATTGGGAGCTTTGACGCCTCCCTAGTCATAGAAACGCAAATCTAGTCCAATAGGACGCCCTAGGGTGAAAGCTGACGATGAGAAATAGACTTGTACTGGTTTTTGGGTTCGTCTTCATTGATCTTCTTGGTTATAGCTTGTTCCTACCGCTGTTGCCCTACTATGTCGCCGACTTAGGCGGTACGCCAGTCCTCGTAGGCCTGCTGGTGGCTTCAAACGCCCTGGCCCAGGTCTTTGCCGGGCCGATTATTGGCCGTCTGTCGGACAGGTTGGGCCGACGCCCACTTCTCATCTTCAGTGTCGCAGGGACCTTGGTGAGCTTTCTCGTGCTTGGTCTGGTTGAGCCTCTGGGGGCACTGCTATCCATGCTTGCTCCAGCCAAAATCGCCGTGGGTAGCGGCGCCCTAGCGATATTATTCTTGAGTCGCATTCTGGACGGTCTGTTCGGCGGAGACGTTTCACTGGCCCGGGCCTACATCACCGACCTGACCGACGAGAAGAATCGCGCGAGAGGCCTCGGCATGATCGGAGCGGCTTTTGGACTGGGATTCATTATTGGCCCGGCCATGGGAGGAACGCTAGCTAACTGGGACTACGCCACGTCGGCGTTTGCCTCACTAGGTCTGTCACGCTACGCCGTGCCGGCCTTCGTAGCGGCAGGACTGTCGACGCTGAACCTGTTAGCCGTGGTTCTCTGGTTACCCGAGTCGCTTTCACCCAAGAGGAGGTCCCAGATAGCAGACAGCCCGCGTTCGGCCTTTACCGCTCGCTGTCTCTGGGAGTGCGTAACTCGCCCACGGTTTGGCACTCTTCTTCGCATCCGTTTCCTCTACATGCTGGCCTTCACCATCTTCACAGCCAATTTCGCGCTTTATGCCCAGTATCGATTGAGGCTAACAGACCAAGCGGCCAGCTATTTCCTTGCCTATGCAGGACTGTTGATCGTCTTGGTGCAAGGCGTCGCCATTGGTAGGCTGGCCCAGCGGTTTAGCGAGACACGGCTGATGTTTGGCGGTGCCGCGCTCCTCGGCGTTGCGCTGCTGGGGTGGGCCTTTGTCCCGAATGCGCTGCTCATGGTGCTGGTACTCACTCCTCTTCCTCTAGCCGGTGGTGTGCTAAACACGATCACCAACAGCGCCATCACCAAGTCGGTCTATGCTGAGGAAGTAGGGGGAGCCCTGGGCCTCTCGGCCTCCTTGGATAGCGTGACACGAGTGATCGCCCCTGTCGTAGGAGGGTTTCTGTTGCAGCAGTGGGGAGGCGCGTCCCTCGGTCTGGTTGCGGCCTTGATCATGGCATTTGTGCTGGTGCACGTCTGGCGTAGGCTGGTTGTGAGCCCGGACCCGCAGCTTCCAGGCCGCGCGCAGGAAGCGATATCCCAATAGTGATGGCAGAAGAGGTCTTCCCACCGCGCGATGCTGTGGCTTACTTCCATCCTTTACTCTCACAGGCAGGTACTTCAAATGAGTCGCTTGAGACCCGAGAAGCTGCACGTTCAGTTTGCCCCAGGGGCTAAACCGGAGGGTCCTCTCCTATCTCGGTGTTACACGCTGACCCACTCCGACGCCACCGGGGATCTCTTCCTCACCATTGGGCGCGAATACGACAGCAGACAGATCAGCGGGTGGTATACCCGTTTGATGCGCGATGAAGTCTTGGCCGAGTGGTGCGAGGATGAAAAAGGGCCTGCACTGCACGTTCACTGCCACGTGAGCGGCGGCCTAGTCGTGGGGCCAGCCAGTTGGCGCTTCGGGATCTTTCGGAGGGAATTGCCCTTGGTGCTGGAGGCCTTTCGCTTTGGTGACCGCCAGCTTTTTGAGATCCACCCAGAACTCGATAGTGCGCCTATTTGGGTGCATTTCCATGCCACCCAAGCCTGCTACAACCGCGTGGAGCAGTGGGGAGTGCTCCGTGACTGCCGCGGCGCACTCGACCGTGCTTCCACAACGGAGGGATGGAGAAAATCGAGCGGCACAGCAAGATAGGAGGGCTTCAGTGAGCAGATTGAGAGCAAGATGGTGGGCACTACTTCTGGGACTTGCAGTATTGATGCTCGCCGCTGGTGGCTTCGTGCTTTGGGCCGAGAGGACGCCCAGCCCCATGCGTGAGGCGTTGTTGGCCCTGGAATCCGAGGGGCAGGTCGAGGTAACCATCGACCGGTGGTTCGTCTATCGGCCGGCGAACGAGGACCCACAGACCGGGCTGGTATTCTATCCTGGCGGTCGCGTCGATCCCCGTTCGTATGCGCCGGCAGCCCGCGCCATCGCCGGAGACGGCTATCTGGTGGTTGTGGTGCCGATGCCTCTCAACCTGGCTATTCTCGGAGCGGACAAGGCCGGGGAGGTGATTACTGCGTATCCCGAAGTGGACTACTGGGCCGTGGGTGGGCACTCACTCGGTGGGGCCATGGCGGCCCGCTTTGCCTATAGCCATCCCTCTCTGGTGGATGGCCTAGTGCTGTGGGCCGCGTATCCCGATGCCAGCAACGATCTTTCAGGCTCGGAGTTGGCGGTCACTTCCATCTATGGCACACTGGACGGCCTGGCCACGGACGAGAAAATCGCCGCGTCGCGCCCGCTGTTGCCTCTGAATACTCGTTGGGTAGCCATCGAAGGAGGTAACCACGCGCAGTTCGGCTGGTACGGTCCGCAGACTGGCGACAACCCGGCAGCCATAAGCAGGGAGGAACAGCAGCAAAAGATAGTCGACGCCACAGTCGAACTTCTGGCCCGCCTGAGTGAAGAACCGGGATGAGGTCACCCTTCCCATGAGAAGTCTGTTGCCCGATCCGCCGTGTAGGTCTTCTTCGTGATGCTCCCGGGCTCCTTCACGTGCAGGCTGTATGCCCTGATCACACTACAACCGAGTGGTGGGGACTGGGGACGCTTCTGGATGGGACGAAGATGGCAAGATCAGGTTTCTGAAACCTGAGGCGTCGCCCACCCAGCACCTGAATCCGCTGTGCGTGGCTTGTCACAGCTAGTACCGCATACCTCGTGCCTGGTTCGCCGAGTTCTCTGCAAGCGCGCTATCACAAGGGAGCTTCTCTTGCTGTGGCTCTGATGCTCTTCGCCGCAGCGCTCGTCCGGCTCCTCTTCCTCGATCAGCAATGAATTGCCCAGGCGAGACCGTCCGACTTCAAGCGAGAGTACCTTTCATGGGTCTCAGACAGGCACTCGGTGAGTCCCAAGAAAAGCCCAACAAGCCGGCTTGAATCCTTGGCTTCTTGGTCCGATGTCACAGATTGAGCTGCCAAAGGCTGAAGTTCAGCAGCGTCGCAAAACTCACCCATAGGAGATAGGGTATCAGCAGCCCTCCCGCTAGCTTCGATATTCTGAAGAAAGTGATGATGGTGAGGAGTATCGCGATCCACAGAGGCACAATCACGATCAACCCACCCAGAAGCGAATTGAATCCGAAGAAGACGATCGACCACAGAGTGTTCAGGATCAACTGACCCAGGAAGATGCCCAGAGCCACTTTCACTGGCCGATGCTTGATCCCCTTCCGCCACACAAGGAAGGCTGAGATCCCCATCAGGGTGTACAGGGTGGTCCAAACGGGGAAGAACACCCAATTGGGCGGGTTGAAGAATGGCTTCTCCAGACTCGCATACCAAGTTGGAATCGACGGTGTGGTGAAAATCGCCCCGAGAAAGCCCGCGGCCTGGCAGATTACTACCGCTAGCACCGCCTCCACAAAGTCCCTCACTCTCGTCCTTTCCATTGTAGCCTCCTTCGTGCACTACAGTCCTTGAACATTGCGCAGTCTCCTATGATCACTTACGCAGTGCGGATCGCATGTCGCTCCTAGGATTCCATGGCGTCCACCAAGGCCGCCTTCAAGGCGGGAAACCTGAATTCAAAGCCGTTGTCCAGCAGCCTCGCGGGGATGACTCGCTGACCCTCAAGGACAACGCTGGCGAACTCACCAAGCACCAGCCTGAGCATGAATCCAGGAACGAAGGGCATGATGACAGGCTTCCCGAGAACTTGGGCCAGCGTGTACGTTAGCTCCCTGTTACGAACCGGGTTGGGCGCCGTACAGTTGATGGCCCCTTCGATGTCCTTTCGATCTAGCAAGAACAGGAACCCATTCGCCAGATCCTCTTCATGAACCCACGAGAACCATTGTTTGCCACTGCCCAGGGGACTGCCCAGGTACAGCTTGAAGAGGGGTACAAGTTGGCCGAGTACACCGCCATTCCGACCAACCACCAATCCGAAACGTGTGATCACCACGCGGGCACCATGGTCCCGCGCTTTCAGCGCCTCGGCCTCCCACTCTGCTGCCAACTGTCCCATGAAATCTTCCCCCGCGGGGTCATCCTCCCTCAAGACCTCGTCCCCGTGAAAGCCGTAGTACCCGACGGCCGATGTGCTGAACAGGTGAGTCTCATTGCCCTTTCTTGCGGCAACGGCTTCAACCACATTTCGAGTGGTCAAAATCCTGCTGTCACGGATCGCCTTCTTCACCTCGCTGTTCCAGCGCTGGAATATCGAGGCCCCGGCCAGATTGATCACCACATCGTGTCCAGCCACCTCTTCCTGCCACGGACCTGGCTTGGTCGAATCGCCCTGGACGCGGGACACGCCCTCAGGCACTGGCCTATCCTCGTGTATCGAGCGATCAAGAACGGTCACCTCGTGCCCGTTCGCCGAGAGCACCTTCGTCAGATTGGTGCCCACGAAGCCCATTCCGCCGGTGATGAATACTCTCATGGTGCTCCCCTTTCGATTGTTTGATCCACCACCTCCAAGCGTTTTCGCGTATCTGTCTCTATCATACGAAAATGAGCGATATTGTCAAGACGGATCATCAAAATCAATGCGCTTGCTGGAACTACGTGTGCTGAGAGAGTCGCTCGGCTTCTTGATACGGATGCCTGCAGAGGCCTGAGAACCGCGATGCACTGCTTCCGCTCCAGCAGCCATCGATATTGGACAAGTCCCTGCGGTTCTCCAGGCACTACAGACGCTGACGTCCTGACCTTCACCCACCCATGCACTGAGTCTCTCGGCACAACAACCACTTCAACTTCTCTCGACTTGCTCGTGAATCACCAAAAGTGAACAACCAGGACTGGGTGCCGAACGCCAGAAGTTTAAGGTAAAGCGTACTTGACAAAAAGTAAAAGATGTGTTACAATATGTTCAGTTAACTTGACACGGAGGAGATGCATGAGGGATGCGGACAGGCTCGAAAATCGACTAAAGGAGTTGAGAGCACGGCTTGACTTCACGCAGGAGGAACTGGCCCAAAGGGTAGGGGTCACCAGGCAAACCATCATCGCTATAGAGGGCAAGCGGTATAACCCCTCCGCACTGTTGGCACTCATGATAGCCGAGGTATTTGGCCTCCCCCTGGAAGAGGTCTTTTGGCTTAAAAACAAAGAGGAAAGGGGCAATTCCCAATGAGATCGCTCAACTGGCAAGATTATGTTTACAACCTGGTTGCTTCGGCTGCAGTCGCCGTCTTCGGGCTGTTGCTTGGCGAATCGATGGTGGGTGCCATCTTCTACGGCATCCTCGTCTTCTGCACGATTTCCATCGTCCAACTCAGGCGAGCAGCGGTTCAGGACAGAGCATCATCAAGTGCTGTCGAGAAGGATGAACGAACCGAACACATCACGCGAACAGCTGGCCTATATGCCTTTTTGGCAGAGAGCCTCTTGCTGGCTATGGCGTTGACTTTGCTGTGGGCCCAACCAGAGTCCCCTCTGGCGCAACGGTTGGCACCCCTCGGAGCCATCATGGTCAGCCTCATCGCTGGCGTGGTGACGTTCTTTGGCACATACTTCGTGCTGGCGCGCCAAACCTAGTTCCGAACCTGCTGGTTTGAGACCTGGTTCATGCAACACCTGATTGGAGTACCTCCTGGTGAGAGGGCTCACATAAGGATCATGATATGGAGGGAACATGATAGTGAGAGAGTTAGCGTGGTACTACATCACTCGACTGGCGATCGTCGCCTTGTGGCTGGTGGTCGCCACAGTTGGCGGTCTGCCTCCCTGGGCTAGCGTTCTGTCCTCGGGGGCCATGATCGGCTATTTCGTGTGGCTGCCGCTCAGCGGTCGCTATGTCGTGCGCCAAGATCGGCCCCTGGCACCAATGCGACGGGACGAGCGTACTCGAGCGGTCAGCAGCAAGGCAGTGCAATGGGCCTTCATGGTTCAGGTTCTCCTGCTAGGCGGGGGGATGGTGTGGGCCACTCTGTCGCACCAGGACCAACTCGGGGCCATCTTAGGGTTAATACTGGGCGCAGGAATGTTGACCTACCTGGTGGCTCAGGGATGGCTCTCCCGTCGCCGCTGACCTCGCAGGCGCCTGCTCGCCACCAGACTCGGTGTGAGCTGGCGCTCACTGCGGCGGCATCCTCCAAGTCTCACCTGGAGGGACTTCGCGCTTCGGGTCACTGTAACCTTCTTCCACTTCACGGGTCTATATATTAGAGCAGACGCTGGAGATGGCGATGGCTTCCGATGAGGTGCACAGCATGACGGAGTTGTACGAGCAGTACTCTGGCCCCGTCTTTGACTACCTGCTGCGCGTTTCCGGGGATCGCCCCCTGGCCGATGATCTAACCAGTGAAACTTTCTTTCGGGCGATGGTATCTCTGGACGGCTTCCGGGGAGAGGCCAGCGTGAAAACCTGGCTCCTGCGCATCGCACGCAACTTGTACCTGCGACGGGCGGAGCGCGAGCGACGCAGCACGTCTCTGGAGAACCTCGAGCAACAGGGCGTTTCCTTCGCCTCGCAACAGCCCGACCCCGAGGCGGCCTTGGTCCTCCAGGAACGGAGCCACGCCGTTCAGCGGGCTTTACTGTCGCTACGGGAGAGTGATCGCTCAATCCTGCTCCTTTCGGCCAGAGAGAGAATGAGCTGCCGGCAGATAAGCGACGTGCTGGATATCTCCATCACCGCAGTCAAGGTGCGCCTCTACCGAGCCCGTCGTCGTCTCGCGTCTGCTCTGAGCGAAGAAGGAGTGTCTCCACTTCGATCGGCACGAAGTCAGCACCAAGCTGAGGAGGATGATAATGCTGAGTTGTGAGGTTATCTCGGATCTGATGGTGGTGTACGCCTCAGGCGAGGCCAGCCCCGAGACGAAGCGATTGGTAGAAGACCACCTGTCCCGGTGCTCCGCTTGTCGCCGCGCCTTCGGCAAAGAACGACTCGTGGAGGAAGCACTCGTGAACCTAGGCCGAGCCGAGGAGCCGACCAACGGTCGTAGTTTCATCACCAGGACCCGGCAACTGCTGTTCGCCATCGGCGTTGGGGCCCTGTTCATGCTTGCCTCCGTACTGGCCATCTTCCAGTGGGGAATGGTGGATGTGATGTCCCTCAATGCGCTCGCCGGTCTGCCAGGTCATGGACTCCCGTGGCTCGGTGCGGCAGCTCTTGTGCTGGCGCTCCATGTGTTGCTGGTTCGTTGGCGAAGCCAGCGGGAACCGGGTACAGGCTTGCGTGATCTTCTACTATCGCTCGCCATCAGTGGGCCGCTTCTGGTGATTGCCGTGATTGCTTTCGAACTGCTCTCCGCGGGCGCCATGCTAGCCGCCTCGGCGGCCATGTTGTTCCTGCTCGCGGCGCTGGGCTTGACCTTCATTCTCCTGCCCCGTTTGCCGTACGTGACCCTCGCCGCAGTGTTAGTTCTGCTCGTGGTCAACGCTCTTCTGCTGGGCCAAACGGCGTTGGGCATACTCATCGTTGGCGATTTCTCCCTCGAGTCGCCCCTTGCGTTGGGCCATCCGGCCGAGGGGATTGCCGTGGAGGACGCCGCACTGATAGATATGCGGCCTTTGGGTCTGGACTCAGTGGAGCGCGTAGCACTGACTGCGGTAGACAACGTGGAGATCGGTCCACAGTCGAGAGCGGCACGTGCTACTTATGAGGGAAATGACCGCCTGGTGTTTCTCACAGTGGTCGAATCTGAGCGTCTCTCCGAGGTCGATAGCTTCTTCCTCGCCTGGAAGAATACAGTGTGCAGGATCCGCATTTCCGGCCTCGAGATCAACCTGCCCGGCCTGACGGACCAAGGCCGGATCATGCGGTGCTATGATCCGTTGACCGGACGTGCCTACAACGCGTGGCGTGCCGGCAATTGGGCTACGATCATTGAGGTGCCCGGAGCTTTCTCCGAGGCATCTCCTTTGGCCAGAGAAGTGAAGGACGTGGTGACCGGAAGCTACATCGCCGCGGAGCAGGACTGAATGATCGAGGAAGCGGTGGCGTCGCACATTAAAGAGGGGGCGCCGCGATCATGGTCTGATCAGACTGGGCCATGGACCCTCCAGAGGCTGGCAGAGAGCACCCCTGAGCTGGTCGGCGCTGCACTGCGCTACCTTGCAGAAAGCATTGGGCTTGGTTTGGGCCAGTGAGGTGGAAAAGCTCGAAGGAGTGCAAGAGACGACCGCAGTTGAGTGTGAGAACCGACAGACGTGTGACGAATGAAGGGAGAAGCTCATGGATGGACAGTCGAGGACTCTAGGATGGGTCGCCATCGCAGGTGGTCTGGCAGTATGTTTTCCCTGCGCCTGTTGCTTTGGCTTCCAAGCCTTTGGGAGCTATGTAGCCTCCACCTTAAGCCCCGAGATGTTGGCGTCGTTTGCAGGCTCGGGCGTTGCGCCTACTCCTGAACTTCTCCGCGCTGCGGCTCTACCATGCGCAGTTGTGGCGCTTGTGCCACTCGCGGTCGGGATACTCTGCCTGGTTTGGGGAGTTAGAACGCTGCTACGGACTCGTCCAGAACAAGCCCAACCAACATCCCGGTAGACGCACGGGGAGCTGTCTACCTATGATGCCCCACGGTCGATAGCCATCCTTGTGATGAATTAGTCCCGAGGGCCGGCGTGACAGCCTGGCCTGGCACGTGACCTGAACCCGTCGAGAGGGTGCTTCGTCCAGTCCCCAATAGTCTGGTACGCGCCTCTTCACAATTCCAGACAACTTCCCCAGAGAGAATAGGTTCTCCGGTAGTGTGAGAGCCCCCGCGGTTGAAGACAGTGGCAGTCCCGGCAACGAGCCCACCATACCCACATCGGTGCGTCGTTGGTACGGCGGTCACCAGGCCTTCAGCAGGCCTGTGCTGAACCCGCTTTCAACTCACCAGGCTCGGCGCAAGCGCCACCGCAGGACGGCTTACACAACTCTGGAGACGCCACATCGCGAAAGGCGTCGAAGATGAGAGCATCCCATGATCCTGCCGTCCGTGCAATGCTAGTGGCAGCCGGCCTCAGGCTGATCAAGAGAGTGGGGCGACGCGCCAAAGAAGTCTTGTGACACCCCTGTCCGTCCATACGAACCCTCACTGCGGCTTGACTGTTATGCACTCTCGCCATATAACCCCCGTGTGATGTAGACGTTGCAGCGAGACCACCATCGTTTCAGCCTCTGAGATGACAATGGACCAGAACCATCACAGAAGACGGATCTTGTGCCGCAAGACCCCATCCAACAAGGGGCGCGAAATGCCTGGTTCCAACAGATACCGCCGCAGATCCGTGCACTTTCACAGGTCATAGAGCCGCATCTGCGGAAGTGCGCCCCAAACAGCCTGCCGAGTGAAAGATCATGAGCGGAATTCATTTGCAGGTCAGGCCAAGCGATTGTGATGCCTTTGGGCATGTCAACAATGCGGTCTATGTAAGCTTCATGCAGCATGCCATGGCAGACACACTTGCTCATCTAGGTTTCTCTATGGACTGGCACCGGGATGGAGACGCCTTCTGGGAATTGAGGTCGGTGGCAATCGAGTACCGCAGGCCAGCAGCTTTTGGCGACGCGTTGACAGCACATATCTGGCTTGAGCAACCCGACCAAACC
>CAZBJW010000096.1:6702-14653 GCA_964492135.1 uncultured Anaerolineales bacterium | reverse complement strand
GTCACGGTGAGAGATATCTGTACCTATACGACACGTCCAGGTGGTCGTGGGGTGTGCCGGCCAGCATCCCCAGCCGGCTGACTGCGTCACAGGCGCCCCAGTCCACCACCAGCCAGTGGGGTCCACCGACGGCCGGATCGTAGATCCAGCTGCCGGGTCCATACCCGAAGCCGGCCTTCCCGCTGGGTTCGGTGTACCTCACGGCCATGTCCCCAGGCCAGTGGAACTCCACCCTTACGCCTTCCGCAGGTAGCCCGTTGGCCTGATAGACCCACACCTCCAGGCTTGACGGTCCGCTTCTCTCCCTCAGTTCCACGCAATGGTATTTCCATCCGCCGACCTGGTCCACCCGCACCCCGTATTTGTTTACCGCCCACTGGTAGGTCCGCTCGGCGCCATACATATCATAGACCTTCAAGCCGACGGGCCCAGGCGGTGGGGCCGGTGTGGGCGTCGCAGTGGGCATAGGAGTAGGCGTAGGGGTGGAGGTATGCGCCACCATGACCAAGGGAAAGTAGGCCACAGGGGTCAGGTCTGGAGGGATTTCGTCGAGAGTTGGCGACCCGTCTGCTGCGAAGGGTACCAGTTCGATTAGGATCAGCATTAGTACGAATGTGCTTGCCGCGAGAATGACCTGCCGGTTCGATTTCATCTCTGGCTCATCTCTGGCACAGTACCGAGGTGTTTGCGGAGGTGGCCAGCCTTGATAGGCACAGTATAGTGCGCCTGATGCCGGGTGTCAATGGCGTGTAGTGCTTGCGCCAAGACATCGTTACCAGGTGGTGACAAAGATAGTGGCCAAGTCTGGTGCTCCTCTGGTAAAAGGATGGTGGAACCACCTCATCCAGCAGAAGGAGCGATTACGGCAGACTTGGCCTACAAGGAAGTTTCCGCTATGAGCAGGATCAAGGCGAGACTTCGGCTTGTGACGACCTATCACGAGACGGGGAGCATCCGCGAGACGGCCCGTCGCTGGCACACCTCCCGACAGATCGTAGGTGCGCGCATACTCGTCTGCGCGCGTGGTTCCAAGAACATCGGGTGGTTGGTGCCTATAGTGCTCGGAACGCCGGCATCGAATAGGGCCTTCACCGGATGAGCCTCATACGACGAAAAGACGTCTGTTCCCATGTTGGTCGTGGGGCGTATTGCCAGGGGTATGCACTGCTCCGCCAAATGCTGCACAAGACGCTAGTCATCTACGGCTCTCACCCCATGGCCTATTATCCGTTGCACACGTGGGATTTGCAGGGCATCTCAGACGGTCTGAGGACCAAGCATCTGCCGTGCATGTGCTGCCAAGCGCAGGCCACGGTCCCACGCCAAAGCAAACACATCGGCAAACTCAGCTGGCGCGAAGAAGTGCGCTCTCCCAGCGAGGGTTACTCCCACTATGCTCTGACGCCCGAAGGCTATCACATCCTGGAGGACCGTTGCGCCAGGCTCCCTGCCATAGCCGCTGACCGGACCCAGGATCCACTGCAGCTCGATTCCCGCATGGCTGGCCTCGTCTTCCAGACAAGCCCCGATGTCAGCAAGCCAGATTCCGGTTTTCACATGCCTGTGGATAGAGAAGGTGATCTCCGCGTAGACCAGGTTCTCCGACTCGAGTTCCTCCAGAAGCCGAGGATCAGTCTTCTGAAGTCTGAAGCCGTTCGAACATGGCATCCTAGGAAGACATACGTAGCCACGAACTGCTCGAAGCTTCCGATACGGAGCAGCTCCGAAACGTCATCAACCGGCCGGTGACATGTCGATAGGAAAGGCCGAAGGTGGTCATAGGCCTCGAACAAGGGCCTCCACTCCCTTGGGGCTTCGCGTCATACTGGCAGGGCCGAGCACTTGTTCAGCAGGTGCGTGAGGGGGTTCTTCGGTATCGCTGACCTGAGATGCACGTGCAACTCGGCTTGGGGACTAGATGAGGACGATCCTGCACACCAGTCATCGGAATGGATCCTTCGCCCTCCATCGTTCGAAGCAGCACATTTGGCGGTCAGCGGCCAACGATGCGCTATGGGACAGCCGCCCCTCTTTGCATCAGGCGTCTAGACCACTCCCAGGCCCATCGCAGCAACACGGCGATAACGATGATGACGCTCCAGTAGAAGATGAACTCAGGCACACCAAAGACAAGGGCAGAGGACGGGCTTACATCCTGCAAGAGTGGCACCTTCTCCAGCATCCTCCGTCCATAGATGGCCCACAGATGCCCTGGTAACGACACCAGACCACCCAGTACACAAAAGCCTGCCACTGGATTTCCCGGCAAGCGCAGCGCCAGCCACCACCACAGGGCCAGTCCGCTCCCGCCAAAGAGCAAACCATAAGCTGGCGGGATCAGCCAACGGGCCCAGTCTGGAAACACATAACTGTAGCAGCAATCCCAGAAACTCCAGAGCACCCAGGCCCACAGGGTACTCCAGAAGATGATCCCAGCGACCACCAATGCCTCTTTGAGCTGACGGAACCGCCGGGCGCGAATGCGCCGGGCCAAGAGAAAGACAAAGCCCACGTCAATGAGAGCAGCGAAGAGAGCACTTATCCAATACAGCTCCGACGTAGCTTTGACGTCCCCCGGCATCGACACGGTCTCCTTTCGCCGTCACAGAAACCGAACGGCGCATCGTCCAGTACCCATTTTCCGCCTTCCAGTCGCCCTCGCAGGTGTACGTTCGCGATCTGCTCGTTAACTGGCTCGAACCTGTCGAGTTCGTCGTACAAGGCAGCCCACGACAAATACAGCGTTATCCACTCAAACCGTCTGACCAATTCGAAGGGGTGTAGCCCACCAGACGTGTTGGCACATTCTCTACCGACGCCTTGATACGAGGATATCGGGCCGGGATCTCCCGCAGGGCGCTTTCTACCACTGACTGATCGAGCTGTTCCTTCCAGGTATCCCAGAGATGAAAGACGCACACAGGCGCATCAACGCCTCGGCCAGACATAGTGTCTCACGGATCAGTCTGTGGGCTCTATTGACGTCTTCCTCCTGGCCAGTGCAGAGACAGGCGGCAACATCCCGGTTGGCATGGACAGATAGAACGGGCGCTTCAGCTTCCTGGAGCAGCGCTGCAATCTCCCCCACTGTGTACTTCTCGCTTTCTTTCCAGGCTACGAGACGTCTTTGTCGCTCGTCCCTTGGAGGCTCTTCACTATCCCACTCGCCATGTTCTGCAACTCGAAGCCATCGACCACCGCCTCTAGCCAAAGTAGCCTCATGGGCTCGATTCCGCCCGGCAGGTCGTAGTGCGGCCTCTGGATCACCGCAGTCGTTGGGGCGATGGAGATTGATGCTGGGTTCAACGCCCTTCTTTCCCCTTCCATACATACCTTCGCTCCCGCGGTACCCCCTGCCTGCTTCTTCCGCTTACTCTGTTTTTCCCTGCCACTAGTAGATGCCGAACCTGCAGAATTCCCTGAACCCAAGCCTCCGGTAGATACCCAGGACCATTTCCGCCCCGCGAAGGACCCCGATGCGGTAGCCCAATCGCCGAGCCTCGCCCAGAGGCACAAGTGCCATCGCCGTGCCAATCCCCTTTCTCCGCTTCTTCAGGACAGTGGCGAGGGCATAGAGGCCCGCCACCCCGGCTCCCAGGAACAGCCGCGACGCGCCCATAGGGTCGCCGTGCAAATAGGCGACGTACTGTCGCCATGGCAGATGCTCACGGAATCCCCCCTGCCCAAAGGCGTGCACAAGGACCTGGGCGACGTCCTCGGGGTACTGAAAGCTGACAGCCACTACGCTCATCCAGTGCTGCAACTTTGGCATGCAGTCCACGCGGTCGATTACCAGATCGGACGGTAGGGCAATCTCCTCATCCAGATTGAGCAAATCGACTGCCATGCCGACCTCATCTCCCGAGAGGAGAAGGCCATGAGCTTTCAAGTGCTCCTCAAGGTGCGTCGGAGAGGAGGCCGGGCCGACGTGCCAGCTCAGGGGACGACCGCGCCCAGTGAAGTAGGATAGGGTGTCCGAAATCTTGCGGTCTACTTCGCCCTGGTTCAGGTGTGCCTGGTAGACACGGTTGAGATAGGAATGAGGCACATCGGTGGTGATCCACACCATGTCTGACTCATCGTGGATCTGAATATGGGGCGAGGAGGCGGAGAGCAGGCGCACTTGGTCAACTATGTTGGCCTCGATGGCCCGCCCCAACGCTTGCAGCGACAAGCTCCGCAGAATCCCGCTGATTCTCCTCCCCCTTTCACGTGAAGGAAGCACCTCTGCCAGGTTCGCAGTAGCTCGCTTGTCTTGTCTGGGAGAGCGAAGTCGCGGGCGTCAGCCTGAACCTGAGGTCACTCCGCTTGAGCCCAATCGGGTGTTACGCGTACGGCGACAACCTCCCCTTGGGCGCACTCCCGCCCGTTGGCAGAGACCGAGCAGGTGACGGTTATCTTCCTCTCCCCCATCTCCTTGACCTGGGCGCGCAGGGTCAGTGGCTCATCGACGGGTGTCGGGCGTAAATACGTCACCTGCAGCGACGCAGTGGCGCACCAGATGTGAGGCTCCGTGCCAATCTCCCGCCCTTCGGCTTGATAGGCGGCGGCCATCGCCGTACACGCCGAGTGACAGTCTATGATGGTCGCTATGATGCCTCCATTGACGACATCCGGTGGACCTGCGGCGTGATAGCTCCTTGGCTGCCAGGTGGCGACGGCGTCATCTCCCGTCCAGTAGCTCTTCAACTCCAAGCCGTGGTCGTTGAGGCGTCCACAGCCCCAGCAGTAGTTGTTCTTCCGGAATTGATCCTGTATTGCCCTCTGATCCGAAAGTGTCTGTCTCATCCTCGCAGGCCGTCTTCTCGCGCAGCTGACCTCTTCAAAACAGGCTGGCCCCAGAACTGCACGCGCGATCCTGTGCAATCCCAGTCAGTACTGCACCCGATTACCCCTCACACGCGACCGGCTCAGCCTCGACTTCGGGCCGGAACTGGCTCATGTACAAGTCATGATACAGCCCGCCATGGGCGAGGAGTTCCTCATGGGTGCCGCGCTCCGCGATCCGCCCGTCCTGGATGAATATCACCTGGTCAGCATCGCGGATGGTGCTCAACCGATGTGCAATGACGAAACTCGTCCGTCCCTGAAGCAAATCCCGAAGTGCGCTCTGGATGAGCAACTCCGTGCGAGTGTCCACACTGGACGTCGCTTCATCTAGAATCAAGATTCGTGGGTTCGCTAGCACAGCTCGAGCGATGGAGACCAATTGGCGCTGACCCTGGCTGAGATTGGTGGCCCCCTCCGTCAATTGCGTGTGGTAGCCCTGCGGCAGTCGGGTGATGAAGTCGTGGGCTTTGGCCAGCTTGGCGGCCTCGATCACTTCTTCGTCACTTGCGTCCAGGCGACCGTAGCGGATGTTCTCCATCACCGTGTCCGCGAATAGGAATGTGTCCTGCAGGACGATGCCCAATTGTCTGCGCAGGCTGGCCTGGGATACCGTTCGGACATCGTTCCCGTCCACTGTGACCCGGCCCCCGCATACGTCATAGAAGCGGCCGATGAGGTTGATGACGGTCGTCTTACCCGTCCCCGTGGGTCCAACCAGCGCCACGGTCTGACCCGGCTCCGCGACTAAGTTCACATCCTCCAGCACCGGCTCACCCGGCTTGTACTCAAAGCACACGTCCTCAAAAACGATCCGCCCCTCCATGACCGGCAAATCGATGGCGTTTGGCGCGTCGGCGATAGCCGGCGGCGTGTCGAGCAGCTCAAAGATGCGCTCCGCACCGGCGATGGCCGACTGCAGGTTGGCCCAGATCATGGCAATGGCTCGGACCGGCTCGAAGAAACGGCTGACATACTGCACGAAGGCGACGATGATGCCAATTGTAGCCAGGCCGTTGAGTGCAAGGTAGCCACCGAAGCCCACGACGATGGCCACGCCGATGGTGCCCAGAACGTCCAGGGTGGGTGCGAACGCCGCAGTGATGGATTGGGCGGCCACATTGGCGTCCCTGTTAGCGGCGCTAACCTGGCGGAATGCCTCTACGTTGGCCTCCTCTCGCCCGAAGGCTTGAGCGACCCTGATGCCAGCTATGTTCTCCTCCAACTCCGCCGAGACACCACCGATGGTCCGGCGCGTTACTCGAAAGGCGCGCCGCACCCGGCCGGAAAAGAAGACGGTGCTGAGAACCATGGCCGGCAGGACGGTGAAGCTGACCAGTGCCAACCGCCAGTTTAGCGCCAACATAGCGATCAAGATGCCGGCCAATGTCAGGAAGCTGCTGACGAACCGGGTAAGCCCCATGCCCAGCACCCTGTTAATGACGTCAGTATCATTCGTCAACCGGGACATCAAATCTCCCGCCTCGTGCTCGTCGAAGAAGCTCAGGGACAAGGATTGGATCTTGGCGAAGATCTGCTCTCGCAACGCGTAAAGCACGTTCTGACCAAGGGTGGCCATGACATAGGCGCTACCCAGATTGGCCGCCCAGCTGCCCACATAGGTGCCCAGCAGCAGCAGCATCGTCCGACTCAAGCTGCTCCAGGCCAACTCGGCCGCGGTTTCGCCGTTAACGAAGCTCCAGAGTTGATCAACTGCCTGTCCGATGAGGCCCGGTGCAACGACCGTCAAGATGCTGCTCACGAGGACTAACAGGCTGACCACCAGCAAATGTCGCGCGAAAGGCCGCAGATATGCCAAAAGCCTGAGAAGTGTGTGACGGAAGTCGGTGGCGTGCTCGACCTCCCGCCTCAGTGCGTGTCCGGGACCACCATGGAACATCAGTCCACCCCTCTCCCAGGTTCGACACTTAAGGCCATCTCGGGCTCTGGGGCGGCTACCCGGTCGTCTTGTAGCTGCGAGCAGTAGATCTCAGCGTAGATGGGGCTCCTTTCCAGCAGTTCCCGATGCGTACCGACGGCCGCAACCTTCCCTCCGTCCAGGACGATAACCAAATCCGCGTTCTGGACGGTGCTAATCCGTTGGGCGATGATAAAGCTGGTTCGACCCTTGCGGAGACGTTCCAAGGCCCTCTGGATACGGTACTCCGTTTCCACGTCCACGCTGCTGGTGGAGTCGTCTAGGATAAGGATACGTGGATCTATGAGCAGCGCTCGAGCGATGGCGATTCGCTGCTTCTGCCCGCCAGAGAGAGTGACACCGCGCTCGCCCACAGCTGTATTATAGCCATCAGGGAAACTCATGATGAAGTCGTGGGCCTCAGCCGCTTTGGCGGCGGCGATGATCTCCTCGTCGGTGGCTTCTGGCCGCCCATAGGCGATGTTCTCCCGGATAGTGCCGCCAAAGAGGACCGTTTCCTGGAGCACAATGCCGATCTGGCGCCGCAGCGATTCGAGGGTCACATCGCGCGTATCATGTCCGTCCAGCATCACCCTTCCTTCGGTTACGTCGTAGAAGCGAGGGATGAGATTGATGACCGTGCTCTTGCCCGATCCGGTTGCACCGAACAAGGCCACTGTCTGCCCTGGCTCGGCGATGAAACTAACACCCTTGAGCACAGGCTCCTGGTCGCGGAAGTACCGGAAGGTGACGTTCTCAAACTCAACCCGTCCCTCAATTGGCGGCAACTCCGTTGCCTCTGGCTTGTCTGTCACTTCGACCTCAGCGTCCAAGATCTCGAAGATTCTCTCCGCCCCGGCGCCGGCCTGAGAGACAGCCATGATGATCATCCCCAGCATGATCATGGGGAACATGGCCATCATCACGTAGCTCTGAAACGCGACCAACTCACCGATGGTCAGACGGTTGGCAATCACCTGATAGCCTCCACCCCAGACCACGGTCAGCGTACCAAGGTTGGCCACGGAGAAGATGAGGGGAATGACAAAAGCGAACATCCTGCCGACGCGGACACCCGAGTCTCGCAAATCAAGATTACCGAGGCCAAAGCGTTTCCTCTCGTACGGTTCGCAAGCAAAGGCCTTCACCACCCTCACGCCGGCGAGGTTCTCCTGCAACACAGTATTGAGATGCCCTAGCTTTTCA
>CAZBJW010000096.1:0-6692 GCA_964492135.1 uncultured Anaerolineales bacterium | reverse complement strand
AAGGCCGTCCCTTTCCTGCAAACAAGGCGAACACCACGAACACTAGCAACATCACCGGGAGTGCCAGTAGCGTTAACTGCCAGTTGGTAGTGAGGAGCAGAATGACGCTGCCAATCATCATCAGCAGTGCACTGCCCAGTTGCAGCAGCCCTGTACCGATGAACGTCTGCACCAACTCCACATCGCTGGTAGCTCGAGTGAGGAGTTGTCCCGTTTGAGCGCGATCATGGTAGCTGAAGGAGAGCCTTTGGATGTGCGTATACAGTGCATTGCGCAGGTCGTAGGCCACCCCTTGGGATGCCTTCGCCGCCAGAAACCCTTGTACGAACGTGAACAAAGCCGCCAGGACGGCAGCGATCACGATTCCCACCGCACCCCAGATGATGACGTTGAGCGCTCCCACAGAGATTCCCTGGTCAATAATCAACTGACTCAGCCGCGGAACTACTAGATTGCCGGCCGTGCTCAACAGCAAACCAGTGAATGACACAACTGTTTCACAATTATACGGCAGAATGAATCGAATCGAGAGCAGGAGCGGTGATCCTGGGACGCGCCCCTTCCCCTGCACTTCTCGTTCTAGAACTCGTTTTCTCTTATCTTCTGTCAACAGTCTCACTCCACACTATGTCTAACTAACAAGAGCCCAGGTCAGCTCTCGGGCCCACTCTTACCCTTACCAGACCGACGGATCCTGTCAGAATCGGTCAGACCTGTCCCCCCGCCAGAGTCCGCGGCGAAACACCCGCGCAAAGCCTCAAGCCCGGCCAACAGCTGATCACATTCCTCCTGTGTCAGCGAAGCAATTGCTTGCCCCACCCGTGCTTCGACCGAGCGCATCATGTCCTCGAGTACGGTGCGACCAGCAGGCGTCAATTCGACCATCGCCACTCGTCGATCGTGGGGAGATCGCGTCCGCGTGACCCAGCCTCGCTCCACCAAAGTGCTGATAGAACTGGACATGGTGGGCAGACTGACTGCCTGCTTCTCCGCCAATTCGCTCAGATTATGAGGCCGTTGCGCCAGTACCACTAGTAAGCGGCAATGCGCCGGGGCCGGTACATAGCCCGTGCTACGCATCTCCATCGCCAGCCTCCGCATGACCAGCGGAACAACCTCTACGACGCGGTGGGCAGCAAGTTCAGTACTACTGGACACGGCGGTTAGCACTCCTAATACTTCGTACTCCTAATTATACGCACTCAGATTCAACGTGTCAAGCACCGCAGTCCTCGAGCAGATCCAGGCGTATTCCCCTCTCCTCACGGTCGATCGCCTTCCATGTCCCTCGGCGGGCTTTGAGGAGGCCATTCAGTCACTGTGCCACGTACAAAGGCGCCGCTGTAGGCCAGCACAGGAGAAGGCCCGAGACTAGAGCAGGGGGCAAATGCTGTCTCCGATCCCTCTGCTTGGTCGAAGGCCCCGTGGCAGGGTCCAGCGGCTATGCCAAGACTCAGGGTTTGGACCGCGATCCTCCGCTTAATGGAAGCTCGATGGTGAATGTGGTGCGCTGTCCCAGCTCACTCTCCACATCGATTCGGCCGCCGTGCGCGTGAACCAGCTGACGGGCGATGGCCAAACCGAGTCCGCTGCCCGCACCACTGGCGTGAGTACGTGACCTGTCGCCCTTCCAGAAGCGATCAAAGATGGCGGGGAGATCTTCACCAGGGATGCCCTCGCCAGTGTCACTCACCATGATGAGCACGCCCCCATCCACAGGCTCTCCCCGCAGGGTGATAGTCCCGCCTTCGGGCGTGTAGCGCAATGCGTTGGTCACGAGGTTACCGAGAACCTGATCCAACCGGCCTCCGTCGGCGGAGATCGTCATCGCACTAGGATCGCCGTCGGTCTCGACGCGCAAATCAATTCCCGCTGCCTCTGCCTGCCCGCTGAAGCTGGTCTGCACGTCGGTCAGCAGTTCGGCCACGTCGATCGGCTCCATCACCAACGGGAGTTCTCCGGCCTCCGCCAGCGACAGGGTCCGCAAGTCCTCCACGAGCCGCGCCAGCGAGCGAGTCTCCTCCAGGGTAGCGCCAACGTGCTCCTCAGTCGGCTCATATACGTTATCCAGAATCCCCTCCAGGTTGCCCTGGATGATCTGAAGAGGTGTCCGCAGTTCGTGGGCCACGTCGGCCGTCAAGTTGCGTCGCTGGCGGTCCGCCGTTTCCATTTCCTCGATCATGTGATTGAAAGCCTCTGCGAGCCGGTCGAAGTCTCCATGGCCATGCACGGGAACGCGCACACTCAGGTCACCGGCGGCGACGGCATCTACCGCTGCCATGACGTCGGCCAGCGGCCTGGCGATGCCGCGAAAGGCCCGTGTGGCGAGCGCAGCCGCCAGCAGGGGAAGAGCCAGGGACAGACCACAGCCACTGATCCACACCAGCACGGCAGTCTCCGCCCCCCCAGCGAACAGGCGCGTGAAGATGAACGCCAGCGCCGCCATCCCACCCGACACCAGCAGCACCATCACGCCGAAAACGCTAAGAAAGCGAAAGAAGAGGCATCCCCGCTTCCGCCGCGATGGGGGCCGCCACCCATAGAAGCCGTGGTGCTCATCGTGGTGCCCAGGGGGCCAAGGCCGATGCGGGCCGTGCCCTCGGTATTCCCAAGATCTCTTGTGCTTCAATGTCATACCTCGTCGGTGAACTTGTAGCCGACGCCGTATACAGTCTGAACGTAGCGAGGCTCTGCGGGGTTGTCTTCGAGCTTGCGACGGAGATTCTTGATGTGGGCGTCTATGCTGCGGTCAAAGCCGTCATAGGCCACACCGTACAACCGGTCCAGCAATTGTGCTCGAGTGAAGGTCTGCCCAGGATGCTGCGCCAGAGTCGCCAACACATTGAACTCTGTCCGGGTGAGGTGAATCGATTCTCCGCCGCGCGCGACCCGATGTCCGTGAAGGTCAATCTCCAGGTCGCCAGCCCTGACCAACCCGGGCTGATGCAGCCCACCTCGCACGCGGCGAAGCACGGCACGCACGCGTGCCACCAGCTCTCGGGGCGAGAACGGCTTTGTGATGTAGTCGTCGGCACCCAATTCCAGACCGATGAGTCGGTCGGTTTCTTCAACGCGTGCGGTAAGCATGATGATCGGCACATCGGAGTCACGCCGCAGCGCGCGGCAGACGTCCAGTCCGTCCATCACAGGCAGGTTCAGGTCGAGGACGACGAGGTCAGGTTGGTCGCTACGTGCCATCGCCAGGGCCGTCTTTCCATCGCCGGCCGCGATGACGCGGAACCCACTCTTCTCAAGGTAGTCCCGCGCCTGCTTGACGATCTTGGGCTCGTCATCTACCACGAGAATGGTTTCATTCATTCTCTGTTCCCGCCACCGTGCGTTGTATCACGATACACCGGGACATGCAAACGTATTGCGTACCGCTGTCGCAAGCTAGAAGGACCTTGGGTTGAGTGAGTGGAAACAATTCAGCCTGAAGATGCTCCTCGCTCCCACACGTCGCTGCCACGCGGCCTGCCAAAGCACCCATTGTCACGGCGATATTGACGACCAGCAGCCATCCTACGCAGCTTTCCTATACTGGACGATCCTTCCCTCGCTGCTTACAGGCTGGAACAGCTCGCTAGGTGGCTTGAGCCGTCCCTCGATGGAGAGCACGCCTGCCGGTCTCAGAACCCTGTCCAGTTCAGTCATGATCTCGTCCACGTCGCCGACGGCATGACCAAGGCCGAACACAAAGATCAGATCGAAGCTGCGAGCAGGCAGACCGGTTCGTGCGGCATCCGCCAGAACCGGTACCACGTTGGTCACACCTTCCCCGTCTAGCTTCTCGCGAATCTTCTCCAAAGCCAGCGGGTTGATGTCCAGCGCGTGGACACTACCCCCCTCCCCCACTATTCTAGCGGCGGGCACCGTGAAGAACCCCGGGCCACAGCCGACCTCCAAGACATCCTGGCCCTGCTTGAGACCTGCCGACTCCAAGACCTTGTAGGGATCTCTCAACAGTCTGTAGAGGTCCTCATGAATCACTGACATCACCCTGAAGTGCAATCTATCCGTTACAGACATGATCTTCCTCCTTGTCTGGTACTCCTACCACTGTCTATCTTCCTCCAGCAAGGCTGGCACCAATATTCGCGTCGCCTATCAGGGGCGCACGAGCAGCCTGATGCTGCCCGCGCGCCCCCTGCTTCCGGTCGATCTCAGCTAACTTTCCGTTGGGGCACTGCCAGTTTCAGCACCAGGCTTGGGTCCAGCCTTCTCGGCCTGTTCCTTCTCGGGCTTCTCCCAGCCCCAGCACCATGGGGGCACAGACCGGTGATGCCGATGCCAGTACTGGGACCATGGTTCGCCATTCGGTGCCATGGGCATCCGCCGCGCCATGCCATGCATCATCCACGGCCCACCCACTGCGTTCCAGGCCCACAGGCGTAGGAGCTTGCCCATCAGGGCCAGCAATAACAGAAAGGCCAAGCCAGCCGTGAGAAAGAGCGCCACGTAGCTGAGTCCAGACGGCGCGTAGGGCACTATTGCCGCCTGACTCCCAGCTGCCTGCTGTGCGAAGGCGTAGCCCTCCGACCACCCAATTCGGTGGATGGCCCAGCCGCCCATGATCAATAGGGCGATGACCACGAGTGTGATAAGCGGGATCAATGGAAACCGTGCCTTAGACATTTCTAACCTCCTTACGTTTTCATTCAGAAGACGTGAACTGACGGAACCCAGAGCCAGACCCAGAGCGCCATCAGTATGCTGAACAGCACCACCGCCACAACGGCGCGGGCCATGCGGTCCTTCCCCTTGCTCATCCAAGTCAATCTCATCACCTCCTCGGTACGAACTCCCCATCCCATCGGTCGATCCTGTTGGCTATCGCTTTGGGCACCTGTCAATTGCCCTGCGCTCTTATCTGGCTTGAGTATGCCACAAAGCTGTGAAGGAATTATGAAGAGGTGTGGCAGATGTGGTGAAGGTTTGGGGCAGCTGACGGCGAGCTGTGCCCACGGGACTCTGGTCTTGACGGCAGACACCCGTGCCGCTGGTGCTGGCGGCGGTTGGGTTGACGGCGCTGAGGTATGCTAGGCTCAGAATGAGAACTCTCAGAGCAGTGGCGAGTGAGACCGGGCGGAGAGATGTTACGGGCGCTACCCTAAGGCGGTGCCGGTTTGCGAGTCGCACATGGCGGCAGAAGGTATTCCTACGCAGCGGTGGCTGGACGGTGCGTAGCCAGACTCACCAAGTGCTGGAGTCAGCTCCTATCCAGACTGAGCCCAGAGAAGGTCCAGTCGGGGAAAGGGACAACTGTGTGGAGATGGTACGTGCATCTGACTCATAGCCCAGGGACTACGCGCGCAACCGGGTCTTAGACTGTTCCACCCACTCCGCGTCCATGCGAGAGAGGCGATTCTTCCTGAGATTCTCTTTCATGATCCACAGCACATCTTTGTCTTCGCTGGAGAACCACTTCTCCATGGCTTTCTTCCCTTCTTCGGGGGAAGCAGCGACCGCTACGCTCCAGCAGTAACCCAGGCCCTTTCTCAGAGCTTTGAACTCATCGCTCTTGCGATCTTCGACATCGCGTATCGAAGCAGTGAGATCACCAAGTATCTCCAAGACGCGGTTCGCGTGTCGTGCTTCGCTGAGCAGAGAGGGCTCGCACAGGGCGGCTGCGGCAGCTCTCCGCTCCAGCAGGTTGCCTTGGCTCCACTCCTCCATCTCTTGCAGCAACCGGCGCATGTCCACCGCTCCCAAGCGCTGCAGTGCCATAGCCACCGCCTCGCGTATCCTCCACCGTGGATCCGACGCACATTGACGCAGCGTGACCAGCACCTCCATCTTCCCCTCAGCCAGCAGCCTACCCAATCCAAGCACGCCGCAGAAGGGGAAGAATTCGTGGGAGGAGCCTGTGGGCGCCTTTGCGGCATCGAACAGGAGATAACGGCGGAAAAGCTGTTCCTGACCCTCCTCAGCCACAGCGCGGGCCAATTCGATGTTTCCCCTTGGACCCGGCAATCCGGACTCTTCCAACAGAAAGGCGTCCCAGCTCCCGAGTGCTCTGAGCGTCTCCCTATAGCGCTCGGTCTTGCTCATTGTGTGCTCCTCTTGACGCAGGGCCTGCCGACCATCACCTCGTGTCCATAGTACCTGAGCGCCACCCTCATGTCAAGGCACGGCCCTTGATCCTCTTCTCTTGAGCCGCTCGTGGCAGATCAGAGCCCTCCGACGCACAGATCCTGCCATCTTGACTTGTCAAGCTGCTTGCCCGAGAACTCCTCCCACGGACGCCGAGTGCGCCCTTGCCACATCTTTTGATGAATCTGGTGTAGAATTGTCTTGGGGACTCGCTGTCCGTAGAGCATACCCCAAGAGGAGTTCACACAGGACGCGAGAGCTAGACCGAAGTGACAACACCGGACTGAAAGAATGGCTGAGAGAACCACCACTACGGCGCGACCACGGGAGGCTGAAGGCCCACTGCTCGTCAGGCAGATAGAATGTAAGTCCATTCTCACCAAGAGCGGCATCGAAGGGGTGGACTATGCCCTCAACCCGTACGTAGGCTGCGAGCACGGCTGTGAATACTGCTACGCCACTTTCATGAAGCGCTTCACTGGGCACCAAGAGGAATGGGGTACGTTCGTCGATGTGCGGGTTAACGCGGCGGAGGTACTGGCGCGGCAAATCAAACGGGCCGAACCGGGCAACATCAGCTTCGGGACGGTGACCGACGC